>CALFCS010000026.1 GCA_937950565.1 uncultured Lachnospiraceae bacterium | reverse complement strand
AGATTCATCAGCTCATCCGCCGCTCTGGAGTCCAGCGCTCCCGTCGGCTCATCTGCCAGAATCAGCTGCGGTTTTGTAATAAGCGCTCTCGCCACAGCCGCTCTTTGCTTCTGTCCCCCGGATACCTCATAAGGATATTTTCCCAATAGCTGCGCGATGCCAAGCTTCTCTACAATCGGCGCTATCCTTTTCTCCATTTCTTCGTATTTCCTGCCGGAAAGCACCAGCGGAAGCAGGATATTATCCTTAAGAGAAAACGTATCCAGAAGATTAAAGTCCTGAAACACAAACCCCAGATTCTGTCTGCGAAATGCCGCGATTTCTTTCTCTTTCACCAGCCCCAGATCCCTTCCTTTCAGATAGACCTTGCCTCCGGTCGGTTTATCAAGTGCTGCCAGGATATTAAGGAGCGTTGTCTTTCCGGAACCGGATTCCCCCATAATCACCACGTATTCTCCGGGTTCTACGGAAAAGCTCACATCGCGGAGCGCTTCCACCTGATTTCCTCCGAACCTGGTAGTATATATTTTCTTTACATTTTTCACCTCTAAAAGTGCCATCTCTTTTCCGTCCTTTCTGAATCTTAATTTGTTTTGCAAATCTATTATAAAAAAAGAGAAAATGTCTTTCCATTGACTTAGGTTACATTTTCCCTCCGAAAACTTACAAAATCGTAAGAATCCTATTCCATTTGCAATTCAGGACGCTCCAGGTCCAGATATACCTTCGTTCCTTTGTCAGGCTCTGATTCAATCCATAACGGATGTCTCAGCCTGTCCATAACCGTCTTACACAAATACAGTCCAATTCCGGTTGATTTCTTATCTCTTCTCCCGTTATAGCCTGTAAAACCTTTTTCAAACACACGCGGGAGATCCTCCGGGTAAATACCAATCCCTGTGTCTTCAATAATCAAATACCCCTTGTCTTCATAAATGGAGATGCTCCCCTCTTTTGTATATTTCAATGCATTGGATAAGAGCTGCTCCAGTACAAAAACAAGCCATTTTTCATCTGTCAGGACCTTCTTATCAAGAGGCACATAATTCAATTTTATCTTCTTCATGATAAACATCTGCGAATACTTTTTCACTGCCTGACGGATGAGTCCATCTAATGGATATAAGTCAAATACAAGATCTGATGACATGGATTCCATCCGAAGATAGGTAAGCACCATCTCTACGTATTGCTCGACCTTAAAAAGCTCCATCTTCATCTCCCGCACAAGCGCAAGCTCCTCTTCGCTTTCCGTCTGTTCATGGGACTGAAGCAATACACGAAGCGCTGCAATCGGCGTTTTGACCTGATGCACCCACATACTGTAGTAATCATTCATCTCCTGCCTGGATATCCGGCTCCTGGATTCGATTTCCAGCTTGTCCTTATAAATCTCTCTAATGATTCTCTGATAATCCTCTTCCATGATCCCAATTGGAGCAGGCATGTCTTCAAAGCCCTCTACTGCCCGCCTTTCCGACATAATCAGCTCCTCATGGCGCCTTTTATAACGGATAAAATCTACCGCCGCATATGCAAGAAGCCAGAAAAATGACAGTAGAAATGCATATTTTACTGCATCCATACGAATCCGGTAAAGCTCAAATATCACAGCAAAAATTCCAATAAATCCGGCATACAGACAAATATCTTTTTTATTTTCCTTTAAAAACTGAAAAAATATATTCCTCATTCTACCATATACCCGATGCCTTTCTTTGTCCGTATCATGTCATCCATCCCTATTTCTTCCAGTTTCTTCCGAAGTCTTGATACATTTACAGTCAGCGTATTGTCATCGATAAACTCATCACTCTCCCACAGACTTGTAATAATCAAATCCCTGGAAACAATCTTTCCGGAACTTTCAAGCAGCATCTGCAGAATGCGAAACTCATTTTTTGTAAGCTCCAGCTTCTGCCCCATATATGTAACAGACGCATCATTCAGATTTAGAAGCATTCCATGGTATTCTAATACATTTGCACTTCCCTGAAAAGAATAGGCACGCCTCAAAACAGCCTGCACCTTCGCTGTCACCACATTCAGATCAAACGGTTTCTCAATAAATTCATCACCGCCCATATTCATAGCCATAACAATATTCATATTCTCATTTGCCGATGAGAGGAACACAATCGGAACCTTGGAAATCTTACGGATTTCCTGGCACCAGTGAAAGCCATTAAAAAACGGTAGCATAATATCAAGAATCACTAACTGCGGATTATATTGTGCAAATTTCTCCAATATATTTTTAAAATCATCCACACATTCCGCCTCGTACCCCCATTTTCTAAGATGGGAAGCAAGCGTTTCCGCAATCGTTCTGTCATCCTCTACAATCAAAATCCTGTACATATTTGCTCTCCTCCATGCGCATATGCCAAACAATGCTCTCTGTCCTTTGTCCAGTTTACAGGATTTACTGGCTTTTGTGTAGAGTTTTTATCATTCTTAATAAAATCTTATATTTTTAATGAAAATAATGATCTCCAATCCGCATCCCACTCCCGCCACGGTCAAAATACAGGCAATTTCCTACCGGATTGGCGCCATTTAAAGCATCTGCCGCCGCCTGCATGGCAGAATCTGTATAGCCATTAGAGTTCCTGATCCTGTTCAGCCATCCGGTACCTGCCGGTGCAAACTGTCCCCGCTGATAAATCACTTCCTCGATGGTATCCGGAAACGAACCGCTCTTCACCCGGTTCATCACGACTGCGCCGACTGCGACCTGTCCCTCATAAGGCTGGTTGCCCGCCTCGCAGAAAATAATAGAGGCAAGGAGCTTCTGCACATTCTGCACTTCTTCCATCTGCGCTGCCTCCAACGCTTGTTCTGCCTTCAGCTCCTGTTCTGTTTTCGCTGCCCGTTCTCCAATCTTCGATATTCCAGCCCTGACATTCTCTATCATCTTCCTGTTCTTATCCCACATCACGAACGCATCTTTGACCTTCGTGTTTTCCTGAACCAAACATATCGGCGCTGCTTCCGTGACACAAGGCTTTGCCGCCATCTCCGGCGGCAACAGCTCCGTTTTATTTGCAAACCCCATACTGCATAATAGAACCATCGACAAAATGCTAAAAACAATCATTCTGGTTTTTCGCTTACTCATCTATACTCCTCCCAATATGCAAAAAGTTATCAAATTCTTTTTTACTATATTTAAAAAGAGTATATTCAAAAATTTCATTTTTATTACAAATATTACAAAAACATTACAATTTAAATGCGTGCAATATCCACTAAAGTTAACTTCTGTATATTCGTATTTTCCAGACTGGTAATCAGCGCCTTTGCCGTATCAATCGCAGTCAGCACATTCACACCCGTCTCAATCGCATTTCTCCGGATTACAAAACCATCTTTGGCATGTTCTGCACCCTGTGGCGGCGTGTCAATAACCAAATCAATCTTATGTCCGAGTATTAAGTCCATAAGGTTCGGTGTGGACTGCTCAATCTTATTTACTGCGATTGCCTTAACGCCTGCGTTTTTCAACACTTCTGCCGTTCCCGCTGTCGCAAAAATTTTATAACCGATTTTTTCAAATCTTCTTCCAATTTCCACCGCTTCTGCCTTATCCTCATCACGCACAGTCATAATCATGTTGCTGAATTTCGGAAGCTTGATTCCTGCACCTAAAAATGCTTTATATAATGCCTCGTCGAAGGTCTTTGCAATTCCAAGACATTCCCCGGTAGACTTCATCTCCGGCCCAAGGCTGATATCCGCATCCCGGATTTTTTCAAAGGAGAACACCGGCATTTTTACCGCAAAATAATCTGCCTCCGGCTGAAGTCCCGGTGTATAGCCAAGCTCTTTTATCTTATGTCCGATGATTACTTTCGTCGCCAGCGGAACAATCGGGATACCGGTTACTTTGCTAATATAAGGTACGGTACGGCTGGAGCGCGGATTCACCTCGATTACGTATACATCCTCTCCGCATACAATAAACTGAATATTAATCAGTCCGATTACATGCAGCGACTGCGCAAGCCTTCTGGTATATTCCTCGATTGTGCGTTTTGTCTTTTCGGAAATACTCTTCGCCGGATAAACAGAGATACTGTCACCGGAATGAATTCCCGCACGCTCGATATGCTCCATAATACCCGGAATCAAGATATCCGTTCCGTCACACACGGCATCTACTTCGATTTCTTTTCCCTGCAGATACTTGTCTACCAGAATCGGATGATCCTGTGCAATCCGGTTGATGATGCCGATAAATTCATCAATATCGCGGTCATTAATCGCAATCTGCATTCCCTGGCCGCCAAGCACATAAGAAGGCCTTACAAGCACCGGATAGCCCAGGCGGTTCGCCACTTCCTTTGCTTCCTTCGCAGTAAATACAGTTCCTCCCGTCGGACGTGGTATCTGGCACTTTTCAAGAATTTCATCAAATAATTCCCTGTCCTCTGCCGCATCTACATCTTCTGCTTTCGTTCCAAGAATCGGAACCCCCATTTTCATCAATGCTTCTGTCAGCTTGATCGCGGTCTGCCCGCCAAACTGTACCACAGCGCCGTCCGGTTTTTCCAAATCCACAATGCTTTCCACATCTTCTGGTGTCAGCGGTTCAAAATACAGCTTGTCTGCAATGTCAAAGTCTGTACTGACCGTCTCCGGGTTGTTATTCACAATAATTGTCTCATAGCCTTCTTTTGCGAAAGCCCAAGTACAATGTACCGAACAGAAATCGAACTCGATTCCCTGTCCGATTCGTATCGGCCCGGAACCAAGCACAAGCACTTTCTTCCTGCCGCTTGTCTTCTCCACCTCGTTCTCTCTGCCAAATACAGAATAGTAATATGGCGTCTCTGCCGCAAATTCTGCTGCGCACGTATCTACCATTTTATAAGCCGCCGTAATTCCGTATGCATGACGGAGATCATGTACTTTACGCTCGGTAAGTCCGGTCAGGCTTGCAATCACACTGTCCGGGAATTCCAGACGCTTTGCCTCTCTTAACAGTTCCGGTTCAAGACTTGCCCTTCCGGATGCAATTCTTGGCGCACACCCTTTAAGCGCCAGCTCCATTTCTACAAGAATGGATATTTTATCAATAAACCAAATATCTATTTTCGTAATTTCATGAATCACTTCATAAGAAACACCCCGGCGGATTGCCTCCGCAATCTTCCAGATTCTCTGGTCATCTACTACTTTCAATTCGTCCAGAAGGTCTTCTCTGGATAAATGTGAGAAATCATAGGACATCAGACTATCTACATGCTGCTCCAGAGAACGGATTGCCTTCATAAGCGCGCCTTCAAAATTATCGCAAATACTCATGACTTCTCCGGTCGCCTTCATCTGTGTCGTCAGCGTTCTCTTCGCGCTGATAAATTTATCAAACGGAAGTCTTGGGATCTTCACCACGCAGTAATCCAGCATCGGCTCAAAGCTCGCATAGGTCTTCTTCGTAACCGCATTTTTAATCTCATCCAAAGTATAGCCGAGCGCAATCTTTGCCGCCACCTTGGCAATCGGATAACCGGTCGCTTTACTTGCAAGCGCCGAAGAACGGCTGACACGTGGATTTACTTCGATGACACAATATTCAAATGTTTCCGGATGCAACGCATACTGCACGTTACAGCCTCCGGTAATATTCAGCTCGCTGATAATATTCAGCGCCGATGTACGAAGCATCTGGTATTCCTTGTCTCCCAATGTCTGTGACGGCGCCACAACAATACTGTCACCGGTATGCACGCCTACCGGGTCAATATTTTCCATATTACATACGGTGATACAATTTCCTTTTGCATCACGCATAACCTCATACTCAATTTCCTTCCATCCTGCAATGCAGCGTTCCACGAGAACCTGTCCTACCCTGGAAAGACGGAGTCCGTTCTCCAGAATCTCTACGAGCTGTCTTCTGTCGTGGGCGATACCGCCCCCGCTTCCGCCAAGCGTATAAGCCGGGCGAAGCACGACCGGATAGCCGATGCTCTCTGCAAATGCGATACCGTCCTCTACATTCTCCACCACAAGAGATGCCGCACACGGTTCTCCGATTTTTTCCATCGTAGATTTGAATTCCAGACGGTCCTCCGCCTTCTTAATCGTCTCTGCAGTCGTTCCAATCAAGCGCACATGATTTTCTCTAAGGAATCCTTTCTCATCCAGCTCCATGGCAAGATTCAGCGCCGCCTGGCCTCCCAGTGTCGGCAGCACACTGTCCGGACGCTCCTTTAAAATGAGCTGTTCCACTACTTCTACTGTCAGCGGCTCAATATACACCTTATCTGCAATATCTTTATCCGTCATAATCGTTGCAGGATTCGAATTCAGAAGCACAACCTCTAAGCCTTCTTCTTTTAAAGAACGGCACGCCTGCGTGCCCGCATAATCAAACTCTGCCGCCTGTCCGATGACAATCGGACCGGAACCAATTACCAGTACTTTTTTAATCTCTTTATTCCTAGGCATTCTTCTGCTCCTTTCGCTCTGCTGTCATCATATCTATAAATCTGTCAAACAAGTAGCCGGAATCCTGCGGTCCGGGACATGCTTCCGGGTGAAACTGCACCGTAAAAATATTTTTCCCAATATAGGAAAGTCCCTCGTTCGTTCCGTCATTTACATTTACAAATGCTTCTTCCGCGACAGAAGGATCCATGGTATTGTAATCTACTGCATACCCATGATTCTGTGAAGAAATATACACACGTCCATCTGTAAGATCCTTCACCGGATGATTACCGCCCCTGTGTCCGTATTTTAATTTATATGTTTTTGCACCGTGAGCCAGAGCCATCAGCTGATGTCCCAGACAAATTGCAAATATCGGAATATCTGTATTGGATAATTTCCTGATCTCTTCTATCACAGACACGTTCGTTTCCGGGTCTCCTGGGCCGTTAGATAACATGATCCCATCCGGATTCGTAAGAATAATTTCTTCAGCAGAGGTGCCTGCCGGATAGACAGTGACTTGACATCCTCTCTGATGTAAAGATTTGATAATATTATTTTTTGCGCCAAAGTCCATAAGTGCGACCTTTGGTCCGTCGCCGTCCAGCGTATAAGATTCTGCACAGGTGACTTCAGATACCACATCTCCTACCTTGTAGGCTTTCAATTTCGGAAGAATCTCATCGAGATTATAATTGACATTTGTAGTAATCATGCCATTCATAGTACCTTTTTCACGGAGAATCTTCGTAAGCGCCCTTGTATCTACATCTGCAATTCCTGTAATATCCTGTTCGATGAGAAAATCCTGAAGATTGCCTTCACACCGGAAATTACTTGCTACCCTGGAGATTTCCCTTACAATATAGCCATCGGGCCACGCCTTCTTCGACTCCATATCGGGAGTAATTCCGTAATTTCCAATCAAAGGATACGTCATTACCACCGCCTGTCCTGCGTAGGATGGATCTGTCAGAACCTCCAGATAACCCGTCATCGAAGTATTAAATACAATCTCGCTTACTATGTCCTTTGTCGACCCGATACTGGTCCCGGCAAAAACAGTTCCGTCTTCTAGTATAAGAAACGCTTTCATATTTCCACCCTTTCTTCTATATGTTGTAGTTTGCTGCCTAAAGTTTCCCAAATTGTAGAAATTATACTACACCCACCTTCTTTTTTCAATAACTTTTTTATGAATAATCCCAGTAAACCACTATTTTATGAAGCTTCTCATCATCGATATAACTGTATTTCACCTGCATAAGCCCGTAGGAATCTGCCAGATACTGCGCCGCCTGGTGAACAACATCCTGAAAAATCCCCTCTCTTGCCTCTTTGTAAGTCTCCTCATCCGGATATTTAAATACTGCCGGATTCTCCTTCGAATCAATCACATCCTTCATTGCATCGAGCGCCGCATCACCGTCATAAGACGGATAGTACATCCCATTTACAACATAATAATTTTTGTCCATCTTCGTACACGCAGGAAGCTCTATATCAGAATCCGGTGTATGTGTCATATAAATCTCTTCATCACTGCAGCACATATAATCGTAACCGATATATTTAAAATCAGACTCTTCACCTTCCTGCGTCTGGAACACCGGATCTCCCCATGTTGCATCTACATGGTAATAATCTCCATCGCAATACACAATATTCCATGCATGTGACTGACCGTCCTCCACAGTTCCCGTAACATAAGTACAGAATACTCCAAGCTTTTCCAGAAGATACTGCATAGTTCTCGAATATCCCGCGCATACCGAGCGCTTTCTCACAAGAACGCTGTAAATATTCTGATTATCCTCGGCCTTTGTATCGTACTGCACAGAATCCACGATATGCTCATATGCATATAATATCTTTTCATAATCAGAAGCATCCTGCGAAATCCCGGACAGCCATTCCTCAGCCACAGTATCAATCTCCTTCTGCATCTGTTCTCTTGCATAGCTGTCATACTGGTATACCGGCTTCAATACTGTATATGGCTCCATACCACCATAAGAAGTCGCAGTTGTAGTCCCTTCACACCAGAATATTTCCGGAGAATCCTTAATCACATACTGGAAAATCTGATTCGTCCGTTCTGCCTTCTCTGCATGCACATATATTTCAGCCTGGTTTTCACGAATTCCCTGAAGAATCTCCTGGTATGCCTGCTGCTCCTCTTCCGGAAGCTTTTCATAATAATATTTTTTAGAAAATGCTTGATTATCAAATTCTGTTTTCTGATATGGAATCCCCTCTCCACTGACAATTCCCTTTATCCTGACTCTTGCATTTTTATCCTTTGCCAAAAACAAAACAGACAAAAGAAGGATTGCAACCAAAGCTAAAAACAGAATGACGAAAACGGCACATCCGGTCTTTCTTTTTCTTCTCACACTTTTTATTTCCTTTCATATGCTAACAGTAATAGAGTTCCTATGAGGTACCATATATGCGTGATATCCATGCTTTTCAGACAGACACACCCGATACCGGCCAGTTAAAAATCCAGGTTACATCGGAAATAAATGGATTTCCGATAAACAACGCTTCCGTCTCCATCTCTTATACCGGCATACCGGATAACCAGCTGGAGCAGCTGACTACAGACTCCTCCGGCCAGACAGAGACCATTGACCTCCCGGCTCCGCCGTTAGAATACAGCCTCGATGTAAACAACGAACAACAGCCTTATTCTGAGTATACCATACAAGTGGACGCGCCGGGATATGAACCTGTAAATATTGCAGGCGCCGAAATTCTTCCTACAATTACTGCCATCCAGAATGTGGAACTTCGTCCTGCAGCAACCGGGGAAGGTCCGGAAACCTTTGTCATCCCTGCACATACATTGTATGGGGAATACCCGCCTAAAATTCCCGAAGACGAAATCAAACCAGTAAATGAGACCGGAGAAATTGTCTTAAGCCGTGTCGTTGTCCCGGAATATATTGTTGTCCACAACGGAAGCCCCCGGGATTCCACCGCACGAGACTACTACATCCGCTATAAAGATTATATCAAAAATGTAGCGTCAAGTGAAATCTATGCCACCTGGCCTGCCAATACCATCCGTGCAAATGTACTTGCTATTATGTCATTTACCCTAAACCGGGTGTATACGGAATGGTCACTTCGTATGCGGTCATTCCGGGTGAATCGAAAGTCATTTTTAATATGGAAAATCGCTTGTTTTAGGCCATTAATAGCTGAAAACAAGCGATTTTTTGAATTTTACAGGGCTACTTTTTCTGGAAGTTAACACTACAATTCTACTTCATCAAAAAGATCATCAAAGTCTATTTTGATCGTAGGGAAATGAATAATTTTTAACTCTTCTTTATTTGCCTCAGAAATAATCTTCCATAAATAGTAGGCTGGCTGATTATTTTCATAATCAAGCTCATAAATTTCAACTTTCTTTTCCCGCCAATCTACAAGCCAATACTCTTCAATTTCTTGTTGCCTGTAAAGCTCCATCTTTTCTCCACGATCATATTTTTCCGTTGATGGACTTAAAACCTCCATAACGAAACGGGGGGCATCTAAAAATGTATTCCCACGTCTTGATTTCGTGCGGCAATTAATGGAAGCATCCGGAATAATAGTTTTGGTTTTTCCGTCATCCGTTTTAAATCTGTATTGCACGTTATCAGAAAACACATAGCACGTGCTGTTTTTTAGCTGCTTGCGTATAGCAGCAACAAAATTGACAATAACGGTTGAATGTTCTGGCGTAGCTCCTGCCATATCTGTAATCTGAAAATCGAAACTCATGAAAATCACCTACTTTCTTTTATATGATCTCCGTTTGTTCAGAGGCTTTATATTTTATGTTATTTTATATTCCGCTATTCTACCTTCATTCTAGCATACGCAAATGTGGCTGACAATCATTTTTTATGATGAGCCGATTATCAATATTGCTGGGAGAAACATACATTCCTCATATATTCCTCATATTTTCTTGTCATGGGCACATACATTCTCAATCACATTATCCCCTCTGGTCTATACCCAAAAGAATGTTAACAGCCTGTTGTAATTCCGGCTTAGAACGATATGCTTTTATTACGTTCCATTCCTGTTTGGAAAGCTCGTCAACAGAAAGCGGGATTCCCAGTAACAGACTTGGAGAAACCTTTAAAGCAACACATAATGCGGCGAGTATATCTGCGTCAGGGCGATTGATTCCCTGTTCCCAGTTGGACACCCTGCTGTTGCTTACGCCGATTGCCTCGGCAAGCTGTTTTTGACTTAATCCCGCCTGTTCCCTATAGTAGCGGATATGTTTTCCGATTTTGTATTTCATTGATACACCATCCTTTCTCATTATTATACATAAATTCTATAAAAAGGCAATCAAAAGTCCAGATATTCTTGATATAAATATTGAAATTACAGATTATCTGTGATATTATGAATTATAATCAAGAAATTCTGTACAGAGAGGTGGTAGAATGCATGTCTATGAAAAAGTCAGGAACTATATAGATGACAGTGGCTATAAGCAGATAACAATCGCAAAAAAAGCAGGGATATCAAAGACAACTTTTAATGCCATGCTGAATGGGAAACGGACAATGTACGCAGATGATTTGTGTGCAATCTGTATCGCATTAAATGTCAGCCCGGAACTGTTTATAGAGGTAAAAAATCCTCGCAAAGACACCGAACAATAAAACACAAGCTGTTACAAAAAAAATCAGACAAAGGAGTAAAAAATGGAAGATACTGTTAAAATTATCTATGATAGTCAGTCTAACGATGTAAAAATCACATACGCAGACAAAGTTTTTGACAATACACGCCTCAAAAACATCCCAATTGAAAGCTGGGTATTTCCATTTTATACGCATAATGTAAAATGGAACGGGCTGTATGAAGAGCTGAAAGCATTTACAGGAAAAGACCGTTTCATCCTGCATTTTGATGGTGATACACACGCACTTGAAGTTATAAAATACGCCTTATCCGGAACCCCTGTAAAATTAGTCGGAACGGATAATACTGTTACGATCATATACAACGAAAATCCTTTTATGACAAAAATTACAGTTAACGGTGTACTTTTTGATTCAACTGTAATCCAGAACCGCTGTATCGAAGAATGGATTAACCCGATTCCGATTCGTGGAATACAGTGGAATGGAATTTTCAATGAACTGGAAAAATTTATAGGAACCGACATATATACTATTTACTTTATAGGCGAGCAGAATTTCATTCATCTGCTCATTAATCAGTGTCCGGAAGGTGTAAGTGTTTTCTATCGGGACGTGAATCTTGCAAAGAAAGCACAGGCCGCAAAATCTGCTGAAAAAACAAATCCAACGCCTGTTGCTGCATCCGCACAGAAAGCGCTAAAAAACATTCAACAAAACGCGTCTGCTGTCAATCTTGAAAATATAGCCGGGGAATCTGGAAGTCTTTCCTTTTTGCGCAAAAATATAATAACCATTTTTGCCGTCCTTGCCATCCTCCTTCTATTTCTTCCATTTGCAAGCTTCTCCGCTGCTGCCGAGGCAGAAGGTATGTCTATAGAATCTGAAGTCATTAAAACAAATGGATTTGACGCAATGTTTGGAATTGATGAAATTAAGATTGGCAATAATAATTCTATTTTTGCTTTTCTTTTGCTTATCATTCCTATCCTGATTATCGTTCTAAACTACATTAAAATTCCAAATCCTGCCAAAAAATGGATTTCAATTAGTATTCCTGCATTGGGAATTATAGCCGAAATTATAACTCTTTTGGATTTGAAGGGATTATGGAAGACATTTATAGAGGAAGGTGTAAAGCTGAAAACATCCCTGGGAGCCGGTTTTTTCCTTCTCATTATTTGCTACATACTAATAACTGCCGTCAATCTCAACACACATCTGGGAATAGGGCTTCCAAATAAGAAAAGCCGGAAGGAGCGCTTATGATTTGTCCAATTTGCGGTTTTGAATTTCCTGATGATAGTCAGAACTGTCCTGTCTGTGGCACTCCTTTAGAGGAACAATCCCAGGCAGACAATGCTCTAGATGGCGCTCCAGACGATGCTCCTTCTGAAGAGGAAACAGAAAATCTCATCTTTCCTGACGAAGAAGCTTCAAACGCCCGTTCCAGAAACTATCCGCTGCTTATCATTCTTATCATTCTTTTACTGGCTGGCTGTGGGGTCATTGGATACTTTGTAGTTTATCCCCTGGTCCAGGAAAATGAAGAGCAGGAAGAAACTGAGAGGAAAGCGGAAGTAGAGAAAAAGGAAGAAACCAAAAAGAAGGAGTCAGATAAAAAGGACGCCCAAAAGGTCATCGACCTCATTAATACTTTAAAGGATAAGGAAATAACAAAAAACTCAGAAAATGAATTAGAAATGATTCGGCTTCATTATAATTCCCTAAGCCAGGAACAAAAAAGGCTGGTGACAAATCATGACACTCTGGAAGAAGCATTTAAAACCTTACAGGTAAAAAAAGACGAGGCAGCCGCCAATGAAGTGATTACGGCGATTAATGCAGTCAATATAACCTATTTGACAGCAGAGGATACTTCTATACAGGAACTCCGGAAGAAATATGAATCGCTAACAGAGAGTCAAAAACAACTCGTTACAAACAGCAATAAGATTGCCGAATATGAACAGATTGTCCAGACAAGAAGACAGCAACAGGCAGAGGCACAAGAACGAAGCCGCCAAATGGAGGAACAGAAAAAGAAGATTTCCAGTTTGATCTGGACCTTCTCCGGATATTATGGCCGATGGGGAGATTTTGGCAAACATATGAATCAATATCAGGGTATGATAGAAACAGCAATAAAAGAAGAAGGTTCTTACCGCAATCACTTTATGGAATCTCCAAATGACCTGCTGATAAGCATCTCCGGCTTTCAGTGGGACGGACAAAATATTTATACTGCAAAATGTGATGTTTATTTTGAAGGCACACTAAAGAACACCGGACAATATGGTGCATTGTCAGGAACCGTACTGGTAAACAGCAACGGAGCTCTGGAATTTATATTGAATTCGGTATATCCATTCGAATGGTAAAGGAGAATTATCAAATGAAAAGAATACGACATTACTAAAAAGGTTGATTTCAGCGGCTATACAGATGCATCCTCCGTAAATGCCTTTGCAAAAGATGCTATGGGCTGGGCAATCGCGAATGAAATTATCACAGGCAAGGATAATAAAACAAGGCTAGATCCACAGGGCAGCGCCACCCGCGCAGAATGTGCGGCAGTCATAATGCGGTTTATGGAAAAATATGAAAGAATAACAAACTATTTGAGAATATACCAGGCATTCTGAAAATATAAATATAGCAAACAACATATTTTCGGAGCATTCCATGAAGCACACCGCTTATTCGCAAGTTGAAACAAAAAAGAATGGTTTTCAGGTTATATTAAATTTTCCAGAAAAATCTGGTGATGAAGACGTGATACACGAAGAAGTAAAACAAGTACTATCAAATCTTCTTCAGGAGCAGTTCTCTAAAATATCATAGCACAGATTAATGGGCAGAGGTTTTCCTCTGCCCATTAATCTATCAGAAAGGTTATAGAAAAAATGGAAAGAAATAAGAAAATCGTTCGTATATTATTGCGTGTTAGTTCCGATCAGCAGTTAGAAGCAGACGGAGACCTGGGAATTCAACGTCAGATTGTCATGGAGGATATACGAAAACACCCGAACTGGATTTTGGATTCCAAAGAATATTTTGAGGGAAGTAACAGCGGATATAAAAATTCCGTGGCAGACAGGGACGTTTTGCAGGAAGCATTAAAAGACGCTGAGAAGAAAGAATATGATATACTGGCTGCCTATAAGGATGACCGGCTTGGTCGAAGAATGCTGGAAGTTCCGGTCTATATCATGTCCCTGAAAAATTTCGGCGTCGATGTATATACGGTAAAGGATGGATTTCTCACTCCTGATTCCGAGGATATAACGGGATTAATGATGCTGACCATGCGGTATGGCATGGCGCAGAAAAGCAGTTCCGATACAGGCATGAGGGTAAAGGATACCGCACAAAAGCTTGTCCAACAGGGAAAGTTTATGGGCGGCAAAGCTCCCTACGGCTATCGGCTGGAATATTCCGGGGAGTTCAGCAAGCATCAGAGAGCGTTAAAGCATCTGGTGATTGTGCCGGAACAGGCTGAGGTTGTGCGGCACATTTATGAACTGTCCTTTCACAAGGAGTTTGGCTCTGCGAAGATAGCCCGGACATTGAATGAGGATGAGCACTGTCTGGCTCTCGCGCCAAATGATGTGTGGAGAAGCGGAACGGTTACCAGCATTCTTACGAATCCGATTTATGCCGGATATACTGCCTACAAACGGCGTGAACGTATCAATGGGAAATACCGCAGTCTGAGCAGTGAGGAATGGATTCTTGCAGAGAAGCCCAATGATTCCATTACCATCGTTGACCGGGAATTGTGGGAAAAGGTGCAGATAAAGAGGACGGAGCGGAGAAGTAAATACACGAAAAGCCCCCAAAATGAAAATGTAGTGGTCATTTCACGCAACGATGGAATGCTTGCACTGATTGATGTTGCCTATTGCGGATATTGCGGATGCAAGCTGACCAATGGAACAAAGTATGATTACTGGACAATCAAAGGCACTGGGGAGAGGCGTTCATCAAGGAAACCTATCTACAAGTGCCAGAATCTCTGGCAAGGCGTGCCCCATGAGAAGATGAAGCTGATTCAGGCAGACAGGGTTGAGCCGATTGTGTTTGAAGCGCTTGCAGAATATGTAGGCAAACTACAGGAAAATGAGGACGTGTTTGAGCAGATACTGGAAAACCAGAATAAAGAAAAAAGACAGACCGAGAAAAAACTGCTACAGGAAAAACAAACTCTGGAAACCATACGAAAAAATATTGATATACTGGAAGATAAAATTCCAGATGCAATGACAGGCACTTATATCCTTTCTCTTGAAGATTTGGTACATAACATAGAGAAGCAAAAGGGAAATGAGCAGAGACAGGCAAAGCTTGTGGCGTGGCTGGAGACAGAATTACAAAATTCTTCCGTATCAGCCCGTGACTGGGAGAATCTTCGGGATAAGATTCCCACCTGGCAGGATATCTTCCGAAATGCTGATACCCCGACCAAACGGGTACTTGTAAATAAACTGATTGAACGCATCGACATTACAGAAGATAAGGTAGTGATACGGTTTAAAATCAACCTGGAAGAGTTCCTGAATCAACCCCGAATGAGTAATAACGAATCGGTACCGGAACCAAGGCTATGATTTCACCATCACCTCATCCACCGCTTTTGATCACAAATGGATACCGGAACGCAATATTTACGATACCATATCCACTATTGTCGATGAATTATTTGCGAGCTATCTGTCCAGACCAAATGTCAGACAGCCAATCCTGACCCAGTACTGCGACGGAAGGCAGGTACAATGCCCGAATTGGATGACCATTTTGTCATAACCTATAAAGAGTTTTATCTGCTATTCATAATTTACTCAAATATCAAATGCATATTGGAATGCCGATTTAAAGAATTTCTGTCCTTCTCAATATAATCCCAAGTTTTCTGATATGTACCCGGAACTGCCAAAATCGGGTCTGATATAAATTCTATAAACTCATCTACCTTTCCTTCATACCTTTCAGCAAAATCATCTGACAATATCTGTTTTTCCTCATCAGTAAAATTCTTCAATTCCTGATATAGTACGTGTTCCAAATTGCAGGAATTAAAATAAATCCGATAAGGTATACCGTTGATTTTTCCCGTTCTTCTAAGCTTATACAGGATAACACCTTTCTGCTTATTGCGATTTACGACTGCACTCACATTTTGGGCATCGATATGATCCTCGTAATATTGAATCTCCTCCACATCTGCTTCTTTCACATCTGTATCCGGAACATACACCCCATCCATATCCACAATATGGATAATCTTTATAAAATCTTTCTGTTGATACCGATATTTGCTCTTCACTCCTTCAATCTGTTCATTTATCTTCTTCAAAATACTTTCTACCGAGACATAATCCTTCAATGTAATATCTCCATGCACAACAACAAACTGCACTTCATTACTTGAAAAGTACTCTTTCATAATTGTTCCCAGCGCTGCTTCATCACTTGGGCCTTCCACTATAAACACAATAACTTTCTTTTCACTCATGCCGTATCGTTCTACCTGCCTTCCTAAATGCGCGTGCAATTCTCAAACTATCTGTTTCCTCATAAATCACTTCATCCTGACCACCAAGCGTAATTCCTCTCAGATACATGTCCCTAAGATTGTTTGATGCTTTTACATTCTTCATCCGGATATATCTTCTATCCGGATTTGCTGTAGAAAACATAATGCTTTCTTTATCCAACATTTCCAATGCACGAAGATTATGAGAAGTAAAAATCAACTGACCCTTTGCACTTTTATTGAAAATATCAAGCAGTTCTCCAAGCATATATTCAAAGATTCCTGCATCCAGTTCATCAATTGCCAGGCAGATAGAAGGACTTCCAAATGCCTGAATTAATGCATTCAGAATAGAAATGATTTTAATGATTCCTTCTGATTCCATTCGAATTGGAATAGGCAGCATATTTTCCCGAATAGAAACGATCTCCACCCGATAACCATCTTCTCCGGAATCCATTAACTGCGCTCCATAATTGTGAACCCCAATTTTCATTCCCGGAATAATAGTATGAAGAACCATGTTTACCTGCTCTACAATAGCATCAAGAAGCTGTTTTCCTTCCTCACCTAAAACTACCGGTTCTGTCAATGGAACCGCAAAATCTCCCTTCATTTCAATTTCATTCTGCTCAATTTTAAACGTCATCGGGAGCAAAAAATTAGCAGAAATCATGCCGGAATGTATATTTCTAATTACAAATAAATCTGCTAAAGCAAATTTAAACAATGCTTTAATCACCTCTGAATAATGATTAAAATCATTCTCATAATTTCGACAAAAAATTTCCCTGCTGCTTTCTCCAAAAATATAGGAGCAGTTACTCTTTTCGGCCATTTTTCTGGCTACAATCAAATCTGTTTTATTTTCTGCATTCGCCTCAACAACTTCGTTCAATCTCTTTTTCGGTGCAAACACATTATCCCGATCTGAACGCTGATAATCCATAAATACTGTTTTATTACTTCTGAAATTCTCTTTATTTACAGCACAACTCAATGTTTCTCGAATAATCTCTGCACCTTTATCATTTTTACACAAAATAACCTTATAGCTCACTTCATAAGTAGCTGCTTCTGCAAAAATGTAAAAATCTGCCACAACCTCTGCCTGATTTCCATTTCCATTTACATCAATATAATCCGCAATCTCTTCCTCAAGCTTACTGCCTACCATAATTTTCTGTAAATAGTACAATGTATCAACAACAGCTGTTTTTCCAGATCCATTCTGTCCATACACTCCCAACACTTCTGCATTTTTATAAGACAACTGTTTTCGGCAGGTATTTGGCATAATGATTTGTCCACATCTAACATTTTTTATATTAGAAATTTTTAATGATGATAACCTTACAATGCTCTCCATCTCTTTTCTACCTCCGCAAACTTCATTTTAGCACAAGCATCCTTTATTTTCAATTATTTTTTCTATTTTTATATTTTTTATTCCGTTTTCTAAAAAAGTTTTCATAAAATCAGCTATATCTTCTGATTTTTAAGTGTTCTTTTCCTTTCGTATCCAACGGCCGCCAGCGCCCGTTCATTCCATATCCTTGCAAGCTCTTCCTGTTCTTCCTTTGGCAGTGTCCTTAATTCCTTCTCCTGTCCATCGATTATAACAATACTTAAGCATTTCAAAACTGACTATCACCTCTCTAATCTATATGAAGTATAGTTTGTACTTGTTTCTGTTATTCTCTGTAATTTGCTGTAATCTTCCCTGGAAAAGATTCATACGATTACGAAGGAGGGAAATATTATGCCGAAGCTTTATGGTTATGGTTATGTACGTGTTTCAACCGACAAGCAGGAGGAACTTTCTCCGGATTCCCAGGAAAAGCTAATTCGGGAATACGGAAAGAAAAACAACATTGTAATCCTGCATATCTTCTTTGAAATTGGTGTGTCCGGGAGATCAGCTGACAAGCGGCCTGCTTTTCAGGAAATGATTGCATCCGCCAAATCGTCTGAGCATCCGGTCGATGCCATCCTCGTATGGAAATTCAGCCGTTTTGCACGGAACCAGGAGGAATCCATTGTATATAAATCGCTTCTTAAGAAGCAGAATAACGTGGATGTTATCAGCGTGTCCGAGCCGTTGATTGACGGTCCTTTCGGAAGCTTGATTGAACGAATCATTGAATGGATGGACGAATACTATTCTATCCGTCTGTCCGGGGAAGTTTTCCGGGGCATGAAGGAAAATGCCATGCGCGGCGGTTTTCAAGCAAGACCACCGCTTGGGTACCGGATTGCGGAACGCGGAAAGCCACCTGTCATCGTTCCGGAGGAAGCCGCCATTGTACGGATTATATTCAACAAATATGCAAATGAACAGATGAACTTGTTTGACATTGCGCGCTATCTGAACTCCTGTGGATACCAGACCTCCCACGGGAAGCCGTTTGAACGACGTTCCGTAGAATACATATTGCAAAATCCTACCTATTGCGGAATGATACGTTGGAACCGTACACACAATGCCACAAATGAAATAAAAGATAAATCTGAATGGATTGTTACGGAAGGGGCGCAGGAAGCAATTATCTCACCAGAACTCTTTGACTCCGCTCAAGAACGATTCAAGAAGACCCGCCACCCAACCGGAACCAGACCCTCTTCCACTTACCGCCACTGGCTTTCCGGTCTTTTAAAATGCCCGGACTGTGGCCGCACGCTTACCGCAAATACCCTGCGCCGCAAAAACGGAGAACAATACTCTTATTTCCAGTGTTACGGATACAACAAAGGCAAATGTCAAAAACCCAATGGAATCAGCTCCCTTGTACTGGAAAAAGAGATTCTGCAATGTTTGAGGGAAGTATTAGACACTGAGGACATCGAATATGAACTCTGCCAGCGTGAACCAGATAAGGTAACAAATGAACAGGCAATCATTACAGAACGAATTCAAGGACTTGTGCTGAAAGAGGAACGTATCCGTATTTCTTACCGGGAAGGAATCGACACGATTGAAGAATACAAGGAAAATAAACGGCTGATCCAGGAGGAAAGAAAGCGGCTGAAAGAGCTGCTTACTGAGCTGACTGAAAAGGGAGAAAAAGAATGCCCGGAGACTTCCCGGGATGCCATTCTTCAAAAAGTAAAAAATGTATATGTCGTTCTGGAATCCAGTCAATATACCACCACGCAAAAGAGCGAAGTATTAAAACAGATTATAGATAAAATCATATACAACCGTCAAGATGACACCCTGAAAATTTACTATTTCACATACTGATTTAAAACTACTTTACAGGTTATGACAAAAAGGATGACACAATGGGGCAGCAAATCACTGGGCGATCAAGGCTACTCTCCCATTGAAATCCTCCGTTATTATTATGGCGATAATATGTACATCAACACTGCCGAAGCAATCTCAGGGATTCCCTCTTCCTGGCCCGGCTACAACCTGACCCAGGGCTCTACCGGAGATAAAGTCCGGCAGATGCAGGAACAGCTTGCAGTCATCTCCGGCGCATATCCGGCCATTCCAAAGATTGCTGCGGATGGTATCTTTGGTCCGGCAACAGAAGCCGCCGTAAGAAAATTCCAATCTGTATTCGGGCTTCCTGTCACTGGAATTGTAGATTATCCAACCTGGTACAAAATCTCCGAAATCTATGTCGGCGTATCAAGAATTGCAGAGCTTGTCTGAAATTCCTGCTGTCTGAAAACAATGCTGCCCGGAAAATGTGATGGGTGGAGAAACATAAAACTCCCCACCCATCACGAATTAATTTTCACAAACACTTTAGCCCAATACCTTCTCCAGCGTTCTCAAAATAGGCTCTTCCCGAAACGTCTTTTCAATAAAGTCCTTTGCCCCGGCCTGCATACATTCGGATACTGTCGCAGGGTCCGCCATACTGCTGCACATAACAACCTTCGCATCCCCATCATATGCCATGATTTCTTTTAAAGCCTGAATCCCATCCATCTCCGGCATAGTAACATCCATCAGCACCAGATCCGGCTTCAGCTCCGGATACATTTCAACTGCTCTCAATCCATTTTCTGCTTCTCCGCATACTTCATAGCCATTTTTAATCAGGATGTCCTTCTCCATCATCCTCAAACCGGCCATGTCATCACAAACTAAAACCTTCTTACCCATTGTCCTCACTCCTTTCTACCTATTCAACATCACACACAAATCAACAAGTTACATTCTTTATAGCGCTTTTCCTTTCCATTTCCCTCTCTTGTAAAAAATACTGGTAATAACTGCACCTAACACCCAGGAAATCAAAAGGGAAATAAAAATGCACTCTCTTCTTCCTGCCGGATACTGCTCACTCTTCGTCAGGTTTACAAGCCCATATGCTAACGGCACACGAATAATAATCGTTGATACAATCGAAATCCACATTGGCGTTACCGTATCTCCGGCGCCGCGCATAACACCGGATAAACTCTGCGTTACCGCCATCGCTATGTACCCGGCCGCGAGAATCCGCATCATATTAAAGCTAAGCGTAATCAATTCTTCCGTATCCGTAAATATACCCATAAGATACCGTCCAAAAATCAAAATAGAAACCGTAATTGCCGTTGATATTCCCATAGCAAGCAATGTGCCTTCCTTTGCACCCCGGCTCACACGGTCATACGACCTCGCTCCTACATTCTGCCCTGCGTATGTCGTCATAGCCGTTCCAAAAGAAAAATTCGGAAGCATCGCAAAACCATCCACACGCATTACAATAACATTTGCCGCGATAAACTGCTCGCCAAAACTATTTGTCAGCGATTGTACCAGCAGCATCGCCATAGACATAATCGCCTGTGTAATACCAGATGGAAGTCCAAGCCGTATCACATTCAGGGAAGCATTTTTATCAAGCTTGAAATACTTTAATTTAAAATCAAAAAATTCAGACATCCGCTTAAGCTTTATTACGCACAAAATTGCTGAAATTCCCTGGGCGATTGCGGTTGCAAGAGCAACACCGCCTACTCCCATATTAAATTTTGCTACAAACAACAAATCCAGAATAATATTTAGTATACTCGCGATTACCAGATAAATCAATGCGGATACGGAATCACCCAATCCACGCAGAACTCCGCAGAGAATATTATAATATGCCATTCCTGCAATTCCGATAAACAAAATTCTAAGATAAGTCGTACACCAGTCAAGAATACTGTCCGGCGTATGTAAAAGAACCAGCAAGGGTCTCGCCGCCAATGTTGCTACTATCATAATAAAAACAGAAGCAATTCCGGTAAGCACAATCGTATTCCCGATTGTTGTGGACAATTCTTCTCTTTTTCTTCCGCCCAGATACTGTGATACCATAATACTGGCTCCCACACTAATACCGACGAACAATACCAGCAGCAGATTCAGGATTGGTCCTGCACTTCCTACTGCCGCAAGTGCATTATCTCCAATATATTTACCTACAACAACACTATCTACCGTATTATACAGCTGCTGGGCGATATTACCAAGCAGCATCGGAATCGTAAAAATTAAAATTCTCTCCCATGGTCTCCCTTCCGTCATATCAACGGCCGCAAAAAATTTCTTTAGTTTTTCCATAACTTTTCCCCATTTTTCCTGTTTTTTAAAAGAAAATTCTCTTAATATCATTAAACATTACAAATACCATCAGCGCCATCAAAAGAACAATTCCTATCAAATGTACATACCCTTCCTTCTCCGGCGGTATCCGCTTCTTCCGGATTGCCTCTATAAAAAGAAATACCAGTCTGCCGCCGTCCAGAGCCGGAAGCGGAAGAAGATTCATAACCCCCAGATTGGCCGACAAAAGAATCGCAATATTCATAAACTGCAATAATACAATACGGATTCCATATTCTTTACTCTGCTGGTAAGTATCGTCTACTACATCTACGATTCCTACCGGTCCGGACAGCTGGTCAAGTCCAATCTGCCTTGTGACAAGCATTTTCAGACTTTGTATTGTCGTTTTTATCCAGAAACGGAGTTCATACACACTATACTTAAGCGCTGTAAGTACATTTGCCTTCTGCGGATTTCCGCCGCTGACACCAATCCTGTAATAATCCAGCTCTTTGTCAAAAGTAGGAGTCAGCACCGCCGTGTGTTCTTTTCCGTCGCGAAGATAAGTAACTTCTACCTCTTCCCCCTGGTGAAACTGATTATAGTAAGTGATTTCACGGAATACACAAATCCGCTCTCCACCCATATGGGTAATCTTATCCCCAGCCTCTATCCCTGCTTCTGCCGCCGCATATCCTTCCGGCGCCTCACTGACGATTGGTTCGTCGTATCCTGTCATCATGATCAGAATAAATGCAAAAACAAACGCAAGGATAAAATTAAACACAGGTCCAGCGGCAATTACCGAAATTCTTGCCCATACAGACTTGTTATTAAAATTATCCGGTGAATCCGTCGCCTCATCATCTTCTCCCATAGCGCAAAAACCTCCAATTGGAAAAAGACGAAGCGAATATTGTGTCCCTTTATATTCTTTTGAACAAAGACGTGGCCCCATACCTATAGCAAATTCATTGACCTCAATCCCATTTTTCTTTGCCAGTATAAAATGTCCAAATTCATGAAAAAATACAATAAAACTAAATATCAGTAATGCATATACAATCCCCAAATTATTTACTACCTCCTGCTCATAATCCGTTCATAAGTTGCAGCTTCCGTCTCGAGAATCTGCTCCAATGTAGGATTATCAATATTTTTGTGTGCACGCATACAATCCTCAATGATCTCTGTAATCTCAAGATATTTTATCTCACGGTTCAAAAACTGCCTTACAGCCAATTCATTCGCCGCATTGAATACAGTCGGAAGTGTACCGCCCACCCTTCCTGCTTCATAAGCAAGCTTCAATCCATAAAAAGTTTCCATATCCGGTTTTTCGAATTCCAGTTTTCCAAGGCTCCAGAAATCTATCCTTTCTCCCGGCAGATATCTTCTTTGCGGATAATAAAGCGCATATTGAATCGGAAGCTTCATGTCCGGAGTTCCAAGCTCTGCAATAATCGCTCCGTCTTCATATTCAACCATGGAATGGATAATGCTCTGTGGCTGCACAACAACCTGAACACGGTCTACATCCACATCGAACAGCCATTTTGCCTCTATTACTTCAAGTCCCTTATTCACCATCGTCGATGAATCTATTGTAATCTTCTGTCCCATCGTCCAGTTTGGGTGTTTTAATGCATCCTCTACCCGAATCCCCATAAGCTCTTCCTGTTTCTTCCCACGAAACGGTCCGCCGGAAGCAGTCAGAAGAATCTTATGTACGGACTTTTTCTCATTTCCCTGCAGGGACTGAAAAATAGCGCTGTGCTCACTGTCCACCGGCAAAATAGATACGTTCCTTTCTTTCGCCAAAGGCATAATGAGATGTCCCGCAGTAACCAGTGTTTCTTTATTCGCAAGCGCAATATCCTTACCGGCTTTTATCGCCTCAATCGTAGGCCGGATTCCAATCATCCCTACAACCGCTGTTACCAGTATCTCCACTTCTTCCATCACTGATACAGCCGTCAATCCTTCCATTCCCGAAACAATTTCCACCTCCAGGTCAGCCACTTTTTCACGAAGTTCTTTTGCCTTTTTCTCATCCCATACCGCAGCAATCTTTGGAGAAAATTCCCGAATCTGTTTTTCGAGAAGCGTAATATTTCCCCCTGCGGCAAGTCCCAATACTTCAATATCTTTATTTTCTCTTACCACTTCAAGCGTCTGTGTACCGATCGAACCGGTAGAACCTAAAATTGCTATTTTCTTCATAGATACCTCTCATTTATATTTATGTTTTCTACCTGCCTGTTATATTCAAATATATATTCATTATATGATGTTAGAGGCAAATGCTGACGCCAGATAATAAATCACCGGCGCTGTAAATATCACACTGTCAAATCTGTCCAGAACTCCGCCATGTCCCGGAATCAAATGCCCATAATCTTTGATATCATGATTTCTCTTAATCGCAGATGCAGCCAAATCCCCTATCTGGGATATCATACCTCCCACACCGCAGATTAATGCGTAATGCAATGGATTTGCCGATGCATCCACAAAATGATTTGCGCCAAGGGCAAACAGCGCACCCAAAAGAGCTGCTCCCGCAATACCTCCGATGCCGCCCTCCACAGATTTCTTCGGGCTTAACTTCGGAGCCATCTTATGTTTTCCAAGCAACATTCCCACACAGTATGCACAGGTATCACATCCCCATGAACTCAGGAAGATAAGCCAGACAATGACATTCCCCCCCGGAAGTTCTCTTGTCTGATATACATAAGACAACATAACCGCCACATAAAGGAACCCGAAAAATACCATGGTCACCTGTTCTGAACGAAAAGCCGGAAAACTAAATACATACACAGCCATAACCGCCACAAGAAAGAAAATAATAAGCGGCATCATATACTGTGTCACATTGCTCATCATACCTCTTGCGCTGACTGTAATCAGGAGAAGATACCACAGCGCCGCCGCAAAATAACCTGTAATCCCGATACTTTTCTCTACATTGCATGTCTGGTACAATTCCCGGAGACCGATAAGACTCAGTACGCCTAAGACCCCCAGCAACAAATATCCACCGATTCCAACCGTAGCAATCAGCACAACTACCAATACAATTCCACTCAGCAATCTTGTCTTAAACATTTCGCCCCTCCTTCACACCTCCGAAACGCCTGTCTCTTGCATTATACTGCTCGATTGCCTTTGCAAGCTCCTCTTTTGTAAAATCCGGCCACGGCACATCTGTAAAATAAAATTCTGTATATGCAAGCTGCCATAACAAATAATTAGACAGTCTCTGCTCGCCGCTTGTACGAATCAAAAGATCCGGATCTGGTATATCATGTGTATCAAGATAACCTTCTATACAACTTTCATCAATTTCATCCGGAGACAACCTTCCTGCTTTCACATCAGAAGACAGCTTCCTCACCGCACGAACAATTTCATCACGGCTTCCATAATTAATCGCGATCTGGAAGTTTAATCCTCCATTATTCTTTGTCGCCTCTTCCAGCTCAGCAATCCGTTTCCGGATGTCTTCGTCCAGTCTTGACACATCTCCAAGCACCCGAATCTTCATATCATTCTTTGCCGCCGTTTTCAGACAGGTTTTCATATAATTACGCAAAAGCTTCATCAGCGCATCCACCTCATCCTTGGGGCGGCTCCAGTTTTCCGTTGAAAATGCATAGACCGTCAGATACTTAATTCCCATACGATATGCATCCTCGCAGATTCGTTCTACATTCTTACTCCCCTGGGCATGCCCATAATTACGAGGCATTCCTTTTGCTTTTGCCCAACGTCCGTTTCCGTCTAAAATAATCGCAACATGCTGCGGTATATTCATAATAATCTCCTTTCCGGAAGGAACCGTTCATTCCCATGCTCTCATGCAAATAAAGGGACAGCCCCTGTTTTTCCACTTACAAAGGGTCTGTCCCGGCATATACCTGCCACACATTCAGACTATACAGTCATAACCTCTTTCGATTTCACCTCAACTGCTGCATCAACTTCTTTGATATATTTATCTGTGAGCTTCTGAAGTTCATCTCCCAGGTCCTTAATCTCATCCTCAGAAATCTCCGAGCCTTTTAACTTCTTAAATGCATCATTACCGTCACGGCGGATGTTACGGATTGCAACCTTCGCCGCCTCACCTTTTTTCTTAACATCCTTTACCAGTTCTTTTCTCCGCTCTTCCGTAAGCTCTGGGAATATAAGCCGGATAACAGAACCGTCATTTGTCGGATTAATTCCAAGATCAGATACCTGGATTGCTTTTTCAATTGCCTTAACCATGTTCCTTTCCCATGGCTGAATCTGAATCATACGTGGCTCCGGCACCGATACATTACCTACCTGCTGGATTGGTGTCGGGGTTCCATAATAATCTACCATGATCCTGTCCAGCACATGCGGATTCGCACGTCCGGCACGAATGGTTCCCAGTTCACCATCGAGATTTCCCATTGTTTTTTTCATTTTTGAATCATATACTGCTAATCTCTCGTTCATAAATATATCCTCCTTTTACACAGTCACTTTCGTTCCTGTAAAATTCCCTGTCATCGTTTCCACAATACTATTTTCCTCATTTAAACCAAATACCAGCATCGGCATCTTATTCTCCAGACACATAATAGAAGCAGTCAAATCCACCGCCATCAATTTCCGGTCAATAATCTCCTGTATGGATATTTCATCAAATTTTACTGCTTTCGGATTCACCTTCGGATCACTGTCATAGATTCCATCAATCGCCTTTGCAAGAAGCATTGCATCTGCCTCAATCTCAATCGCACGGAGCACCGCCCCTGTATCTGTTGAAAAATACGGATGGCCGGTTCCTCCCGCAAAGAAAATTACCTTTCCTGCATCCAAAGCTTCTACTGCCGCATCCTTGGAAAACAAGGTTGTAAATGCCCCGCACACAAATGGAGTAAATACTTCTGTCTTCATTCCGGCATAACGGAAAATATCTGACACATAAATACAATTCATAACCGTTGCCAGCATACCGATCTGATCTGCCTTCACCCGGTCGATTGTCTCACTCGTTCTTCCTCTCCAGAAATTACCTCCGCCTGTCACAATAGCAACCTGGATTCCGTCATCTACAAGCTTTTTCACCTGCTTTGCCACACCCATACAGGTTGCCTCATCAAATCCTGTCTTTTTATCTCCGGCGAGGGCTTCCCCGCTGAGTTTTAACAATACTCTCTTCATATTTTATACTCCTTGTCCAAGTTTGTTTTCTACTCATTAGAGTATATCACAGGAAGAAAAAAAAGGGAATATGCTGTTGCAACATTCCCTTAAAGGTTTTTTAACTTTGATTTTTTAATTCAAATTCTCTCTAAAAAATTCCACCATCTTATCAAACGGAATCACATCCATCTGATCATACAAATCCGTATGAACCGCATCCGGAATGATCAGCAGTTCTTTATTGTCTCCCTGAAGTTTTGCAAATGCATCCCGGCTGAAATAGCAGGAATGAGCTTTCTCTCCATGAATCATCAAAACCGCGCTTTGGATTTCATTGCTGTAGCACAAAATCGGCATATTCAGAAAGGACATACACCCTGTCACATTCCAGCCATCATTGGAATTTAACGACCTCTTGTGATAGCCACGGCTTGTTTTATAATAATCATAGTAATCTTTTACAAAAAATGGAGCATCCTCCGGGAGCGGATCGACAACACCACCGCCTCGCACATAAGCGCCTTCCCGGTATTCTTTTGTTCTCTGTGCATTCAATGCTTTTTTCTTCTCATAGCGGACAGCCTCACTGTTCTCAGAGTCAAAGTAACCATTGGCATTTACACGGCTCATATCATACATAGTGGAAGTAACAGTTGCTTTGATACGGGTATCGAGAGCTGCAGCATTCAAAGCCATGCCGCCCCATCCACAGATACCGATAATTCCGATTCTCTCAGGATCAACATTGTCCTGCACGGAGAGAAAATCTACCGCTGCCTGAAAATCCTCCGTATTGATGTCAGGGGAAGCCATATACCGTGGTGTCCCACCACTCTCGCCGGTAAAGGAAGGATCAAATGCAATTGCCAGGAATCCCCGCTCTGCCATCGTCTGCGCATACAGTCCGGAGGATTGCTCCTTCACTGCTCCAAAAGGCCCACATACCGCAATCGCAGGCAGTTTGTGGTCCGCCTCTTTCGGCTCATAGAGATCCGCTGCCAGGGTAATGCCATAGCGGTTCACAAATGTTACCTTCCTGTGATTTACTTTGTCACTTTGTGGGAATACCTTATCCCATTCACTCGTAAGCTGTAATTCTTTTGCTTTCATCATAATTATTACCTTCTTTCAAATTTAAAATATTTATTCTTTGCTCTTGATAGGATTGCACCGACCGCATCAGGCACAATTGCATATCCTGCTGCCGTCCTTTTCTTTCAGCCCAATAACCAGAACCTGCCCTTTCGCATCAGGATCATCCATAATCAACTCTCCCAGCTCCGGCACCTGAATCTGGCCGGACAACGGATTTTTGATACTGTCCACCTTTGTAGTGACATTCGCCTCCACTTCAGATTTCTCAAAAGCAAGGTCTGTATCAATCATCTCACAATTAATCAGCTTCAGATTTTTACAGTAACACAGAGGCTGTGTTCCAATGATCTTACAGTTCACAAGCGTCAGTCCATTGGAATACCATGCCAGATATTCCCCTTTCACCACGCTGTCCTTTACTGTAATATTCTCTCCATGCCAGAATGCATCCTTCGTATCAAACACACAGTTTCCAAAGGTCGAATTCTTAATATACTGGAAGGAGTATTTTCCCTTGAAGGTTACATTTCTGAATGTCAGATTCTCTGAACGCATCATGAAATACTCACTGACTGCAGTTGTATCTTCCATGTGGATTCCCCGCACCGACCAGCCAAACTCCGGCGAAATAATATCACAGTCCCGAATAAGGACATCACTGCATTCCCGTAGCGCCTTGATTCCGTGCAGCCTGCTGTCTGTAATCTCTATATGTTCGGAATACCACAAGGCCGCCCGGCACTTTTCCGTCATCTCTGAATCAGTAATTTTCAAGCCGTGGTCATGCCAGAAGGGATAACGCAGGTTAAAAAAGCAATGTTCCGTCGTGATATTCTGCCCTTCCTTAAATGCACTTTCGCAGCGCCCAATCTGATAAACCAGATAATCCAGGCAGTCTATATGTCTCTCTTCTTCATGTACCTTGTGCAAAAGACCTTTCCTGTGTTCTTCCAGGCGTTTCAGCAGTTCCTTTTTCTTTCCCTGTTCCATGCAGGCAACGCAGCACTCAATGATGTCCTGCGCACATCCGGCATCTTTCAGATTCTGGATAACTGCATCTTTTGAACCATACTCTATCAGCCGTTCCAGCTTAATCGCTTTATTTCCCATTTTCACCCACCATCGTAATATTACATTCTTTCTGTCTCTATTATAATTACCAGCAAATGCAATAGCAAATACTTATATTTTATCCACTTCAATAATTGAAACCTATTCAACTGTATGCTATGCTATATCTATCAAAATTCGTGAAAGAGAGGATACCATCCATGGAATTGCGTGTACTCCAATATTTTCTTGCTGTGGCAAGAGAACAAAGCATTGTAAGGGCCGCAGAATCACTGCATTTATCTCAGCCCACACTTTCCACTCAGATTAAAGCGATGGAAGAGGAATTGGGAAAACAGCTCTTAATCCGTGGAACAAAAGGTTCCAGAAAGGTTACACTCACAGAAGAAGGGATGATCTTAAGAAAACGGGCTGAAGAAATTTTGAATCTGGTACACAAAACAGAGAGAGAGATTTCCCTCTCCGATCAGGTCATTGTTGGTGACGTCTATATTGGCACAGGGGAAACAGATGCAGTCCGCTTTATTGCCAAGGCGGCAAGGGAGCTTTACACAGCCTACCCTGGCATCCATTATCATATCGCCAGCGGAAATGCAGAATTCGTATTAGAACAATTGGAAAAAGGGCTGATTGACTTTGGAATTGTGTTTGGTTCCGTGGATCAGGCAAAATATAATTCCGTTCCCTTGCCCTATAAAGAAACCTGGGGAGTACTGATGCGAAAGGATTCTCCATTGGCAGAAAAAGCTGAGATTCTCCCGGAAGATTTATGGGACAAACCGTTGATCATCTCAAGGCAATACGCAGCTGAATCATGGTTAAATCGCGATTTATCTGAATTGGAAATTGTTGCAACCTATAACCTGCTTTTCAACGCTTCCTTGATGGTGGAAGAAGGTTTGGGATATGCAATCGGATTTGACAAAATTATCAATACTTCCGGTAACAGCACACTCTGCTTCCGTCCTCTTTCGCCAAAGCGGGAAGAAGGCATGAGTATTGTCTGGAAGAAATATCAGATGTTTTCCAAAGCTTCAGAGAAGTTTATGGAAAAGTTAAAAGAATTGACGACACAAATATAAAAAATAGCAGAGAGAGGATAGCAATGTCATTTAGTTAAGGCATTGGTGGGGCACTTCTTTTTGGACAGAGATATTG
>CALFCS010000025.1 GCA_937950565.1 uncultured Lachnospiraceae bacterium | reverse complement strand
TGTTTATTGATTTGGGCGGCGTGTCCAAAAGCCAGAGTTCTGTAGATTATGCTATGCTTGAATATTGTATCCGTGAAGACCTGAAGCTTAAGAAACCTCGTATGATGGCAGTGCTTGATCCGATTAAGCTTGTCATTGATAATTATCCGGAGGGAGAGATGGAATATCTGGAAGCAGATAATAATCTTGAAAATCCAGAGCTCGGAAAGCGTCAGATTCCGTTCTGCAGAGAACTTTATATTGAACGTGATGATTTTATGATCGAACCGCCGAAAAAATACTTCCGCCTTTTCCCGGGAAATGAAGTGCGTCTGATGAATGCTTATTTTGTAAAATGTGAAGGCTATGAGACAGACGAAGACGGTAATGTGACAGTGGTACATTGTACGTATGATCCGGAGACGAAATGTGGAACAGGATTTACCGGACGTAAGGTAAAAGGGACGATTCACTGGGTTGCGGCGCCTTATGCAAAGCGGGCAGAAGTAAGATTGTATGAAAACCTGGTAGACGAAGAAAAAGGTGTTTATAATAAAGAGGATGGTTCTCTGAATCTGAATCCGAATTCATTGGAAATTCGTAAAAACTGTTATGTGGAAGACAGTTTTGCAGATGCAAAAGGGCATGACAGTTTCCAGTTTGTAAGAAATGGATATTTCTGTATAGATTCTAAAGACTCAGCACCGGATGCTCTGGTATTTAATCGGATTGTGTCTTTGAAGAGTTCTTTTCGGCTGCCAAAATAAAAAGTAGAGGACGGGAATGCTTCCCGCCCTCCTATTTGGTTATATACAGAGCCAGATTGGGAGAAAGTATGAATGAATTGACTATGAATCTTAGGACAGATTCGAAGATACCGCTTTACGAGCAGATATATAGTTATATCAGATCAGACATTCGAAACGGTAAGATTCCGTATGGAGAAAAGCTCCCGTCTACGAGGGCATTGGCAAAATATCTGGAGGTCAGCAGAAGTACGGTTGAACTTGCCTATGAACAGCTTTTGTCGGAGGGGTATATAGAATCCCAGCCTTACCGTGGGTTTTATGTAGCTCAGATTGAAGGATTGTACTATATTCAAAAGGAACGAAGCGAGCCGGAAAAGGAAGAAGAAAAGAGAACGGAATACCGTTATGATTTTACGCCGAACGGGGTTGATTTAAAGGGATTTCCATATAATGTATGGAGAAAGCTTTCAAAAGAGATACTCATAGATGATAAGACGGAATTGTTTCGTTCGGGAGACTCAAAGGGAGAATACAGCTTCCGGTGTGCGCTCTGTAATTATCTGTACCAGGCGAGAGGTGTGAATTGTGCCCCGGAGCAGATTGTTGTGGGAGCAGGAAGCGACTATATTTTGATGCTTCTGAGTATTGTGCTTGGAAAAGAATATAGAATTGCGTTTGAAAATCCGGCTTACAAACAGGCATACCGCCTGATTTCCAGCCTGGGCTATGAGACAGTACCGATATTGCTGGATAAAAGCGGGATGAAGGTGACAGAGCTGGATGATTCGGGCGCAGACATTGCTTATGTAACGCCATCGCATCAGTATCCGACCGGAACCATCATGCCGGTGAAACGCAGAATGGAGCTTTTGAAATGGGCAGGAAAAAAGGAAAACCGTTATATTATTGAAGATGACTATGACAGTGAATTCCGCTATAAAGGAAAACCGATTCCTGCACTGCAAGGATATGATGGGGCCGGAAAGGTCATTTATCTTGGTACATTTTCCAAATCCATTGCACCTGCCATTCGTCTGAGCTATATGGTACTGCCAAGACTACTTTTAGAAAAATATAACCAAAGCGGAAGATTTATTCATTCCACCGTATCCAAGGTTGACCAGTATATTGTACAGCGCTTTATAGAAGACGGATATTATGAAAGACATTTAAATAAAATGCGTGCGATGTATAAAAGCCGTCATGATGTGCTGATTGAGGAACTGAAACCACTTATGGATAGCTGCCGGATATCCGGAGAACATGCCGGCGTGCATCTGCTTCTGACTTTTCAGGATGGACGAAGTGAGAAGGAACTGATTGAAAGGGCAAAGGAGCGTGGGATAAAGGTGTATGGGCTTTCAGACTACCGGATTCAGAATATGCAGGATGAGGCGGCAACCGTTCTTTTGGGATATGCCAATCTTACAGAGATACAGATACGGGAAGCTGTGAAGATATTGATTTCTTGTTGGAACTCGTAGTTTAGCAAAAAAAGGAGTAAATTTATGATGAAAAAATATTTAAAAGCAGGAAGTTTAATCCTGATGAGCATGATGGTGGCTTTGTCCTCCTTTTCTTCCGTAGCTTTTGCTGTGGAATCGGATGGAAATACAGAAAAATATGCAGAAGAAACGCTGTGTACACTGGAAGCCGACATGTGGGAAGAGCCGGTTGTGGAAGAAATTCCGGCTGCCACTATAGAGGGTACTCAGATTGAAGCGCAGGGAGAGGAGGAGTATGAAGAAGAGGAGTATGAGGAAGAAGAGCTTCTTTTCCTGTTAGAGGATGAAGTGAAGGAAGCCCTGTTAGCCGGGAAGACTCAGGTGGATATAAGAGACCTGCATATAGATAGGAATAAGTACCGGATACAGTATCTGCAGTTTTTCTCACCGTATTTCAGCAATGGAATTGAGCTTACGTCATTGTTTTCAGGGGACTATTATGTGGAAATCAATCTTGAGAATTCCATGAGCCTGGAAGAAACGGAAGACTGGTTTGATAAGATAGAGAAAAAAGTTGAAGAAATTCTGGCCCAGGTTACAGATGAGATGTCGGATGAGAAGAAGGCAAGGGTGATTCATGACTATTTTATAACACAGTATGAGTATGAGCAGCGCAATCCGGTGCCGGAGGACTCCTTCCGAAGCGGTGGTATCTTTATGAATGAAATAGGAGTATGCATGGGATATTCTTATGGTTATAAATATATTATGAATCTGCTGGGGATTGAATGTCATGTAACATCCAGTGAAGAGATGGGACATGGGTGGAATATTGTTAAGATCGGGGATTCGTATTATCATGTGGATTGTACGTGGGATGACCCGGTGAATGATAAGTTTGGAAAAGTCAGATATGGATATTTTCTCGTAAGTGACGCGGCAGTGCAGGAGGCTCGTGCTGGGGAGTCCGGGCATTATGGCTGGACATTGCAGAATATAGTTGGAGATATTCCATGTGATAATACAAAATATGATAAAGCGTACTGGGCTGATGTCACAGGCCCGATTATTGAATACAAAGATTCTGTGTATTATATGAAAAAAGAGGGTATCTATAAAAGAACAGGTGAAAAGGAATCTCTCGTAAAAAATCTTGGCACATGGCCTATTATAGGTGAAGCAGGCTCCGTATGGGTTGGAACATTTTCAGGACTTATTCTGTGGGGAGATGAGATTTATTATAATACAGCGAAAGAGATAAGAAAGTTTTCACCGGACAGCGGAAAAGATGAGCTTGTATACCGGCCGGATATATCCAAGGGTTATATTTATGGAATACGAAAGTATAATCAGGGAATTCAGTATTCCATCGCGTCTTCACCGGAAGAAATCGGACCAAGATATATGCTTCCATCAGAATTGCCGGTATATCCTGAGAAAATCAGTCTTGACATACAGAAGGCAGAACTGGAGATAAATGATACGGTAACGATTCATTATTCGATGATTCCTGAGAATGCAGATACAGATGCAGAGGTGACATGGAGTTCGGATTATCCGGAGATTGCCGCCGTTAATGAGAAAGGAGTTGTAACAGCCCTTTCACCAGGAACAGCAGTTATTAAAGCAGCTACAGGGAACGGGAAGACAGCATCCTGCATCATTACGGTATATGCCCCAATGTCTTTTGAAGATGTGAAGGAAGGGCAATGGTATTATGATACCGTTCGCAGTATATACCGGAAAAAGATTATGACGGGTATGGACGATGACCATTTTGGGCCTGAGCAGCCGCTTGCCCGCGCACAGTTTGCAGTCATTCTGTACCGCATGAATGGAGAACCGGAGATTGGTTACAGTGCGAAATTTAAAGATGTAGGAGACGGAATCTGGTATACCAGTGCAATTTTATGGGCAAATAGTGTGAACATGGTAAATGGATATTCAGATACTGGATGTTTTGGACCGGCAGACAATATTAACCGGGAGCAGATGGCGGCTATTATGTACCGCTATGCAAAGTATAAAAAATATCCTTTGGGAACGATGACAGACTTTAACAAGTTTTCAGATGCTTCTCAGGTAAATGCGTTTGCGTCGGAAGCGATGCAGTGGGCGGTAGGAAATGGAATTATTACCGGAAAGGATAATGGAACCAGACTTGACCCGCAGGGAAATGCAAACCGTGCAGAGTGCGCGACAATTATTCAGAGATTTTTGGAACAGTATGGAGAGTAATCACTATTTCGGATAGTAAGAAGAATAAGACCCCGGAGAAGTCGGATAAACCGAAGGCTCCGGGGTGTTTTGCTATTGTTTGAATGTAGATATGCAATTATTCCGCAGTTTCAGCGGTATCTGCAGCTTCCTCTTTGTCGCCGCCGTCTTCACAAGCTTTCGCTGGCTCTGCTTCTGCTTCTGTTGTCTTGTTAAGCGGAACATATTCACGGTCTGTGACCGGCTTTAAATCGTTGTCGAGATCAAAATCGAGATCTTCGTCGTCGAAATCGTCTGCAAATTCATCTGAGTCAACCTTGTTCTTTTTCCAGTAATAAAGCGCACCGGCTGCAGCTGCACCGGCTGCTGCGAATCCAACAAATCCAATGAGTTTTTTAAACCATTTTGCCATAATAAATATCCCCTTTCTTCCGGCTATTTTTACCTGGTATGTGTATTGTAATACTTTTTTGGTAAAATGAAAAGGGAAACCGGGGAAATTTTTGTGCGAAATATGTAGAAATCCGACTGTTGAGAAGCAAAAGGATTTGTGATAGACTGTATTTCATAATAAAAAATGAAAGTGATTTTGTGTTTCAGGCTAAGGAGAGATGACATGAGTAAAAATGAAACCCCGGGAACAGCAAAAAAAGGATTATTTCGTATCGTATTCAGCCGTACGGGAATTATGCTTCTTTTGATACTGCTTCAATTGATATTGTTTTTCAGGATTCCATATTATCTTGGAGAAAATATGAGGTATATATATGGCGTTTTAATGATCCTTACAGTTATTGTAGTGATCTATATTATTAATGATAAGGGGAATCCTGCCTTTAAGATGACCTGGATGCTTTTTGTAATTATTTTTCCACTTGTAGGAAGTCTTTTTTACATATATGTAAAAGTCCAGCCGGAGACAAGATATCTTCATCGGAGACTGGATTCCCTCAAAATAGAAACAGCGCCGTACATGAGACAGAATCCGGATGTGGTGCAGGCGATGTGGGCAAGTAAATCAGCGAATGCGAATCTTGCGTATTATTTGTCCCATCAGCTGGGATTTCCGACATACCGGAATACGGAGGTGAAATATCTTCCTCTTGGAGAATATAAGTTTAAATATATGATTTCAGAATTGAAAAAAGCAAAGAAATTTATCTTTATGGAATATTTTATTGTGGAAGAAGGATATATGTGGGATACGATTCTGGAGGTTCTGAAAGCAAAGGTGAAGGAAGGCGTGGAAGTCCGGTTTATGTATGATGGGATGTGTGCGATTTCCATGCTCCCATATAATTATCCTGCGCAGGTTCGTAAATTTGGAATCAAGTGTAAGATGTCCAATGCTGTGCGGCCGTTTCTGTCTACCGTACAGAATAACCGGGATCACAGAAAGATTTGTGTGATAGATGGTAAAGTAGGGTTTACCGGGGGAATTAATATCGGAGACGAGTATATTAATAAAAAGGAACGGTTCGGACACTGGAAGGATACATCGGTGATGTTAAGAGGGGACGCTGTACAGAGTCTTACGATGATGTTCCTTGAAATGTGGAATGTATATGAGCGTGGTGCAGAGAATTACGAGAAATATCTGACTCCGCAGAGAAAAGGACTGAAACGGGAGCTGGGATATGTCATTCCATATGGGGACAGTCCATTTGATAATGAAAATGTTGGAGAAGAAGTATATTTTCATATTTTGAACCATGCAAAAAAATATGTACATATTATGACTCCATACCTGATTCTGGATAATGAAATGATAACAACACTTACCCGTGTTGCAAAAAGCGGTATTGAAGTTGTGATCATCATGCCGCATATTCCGGATAAATGGTATGCATTTGTGGTGGCAAAGACATATTATAAGGAACTGATTGAGGGAGGAGTACAGATTTATGAATATACACCGGGATTTGTTCATGCGAAGGTCTTTGTTTCTGATGACGATACTGCGACTGTAGGAACGGTTAATCTGGATTACAGAAGCCTGTACCTGCATTTCGAATGTGGCGCTTTTATTTATAATAATGCGGAGGTTGATAAGATAGAGAGAGATTTTCAGCAGACACTGGCGAAGTGCCATAAGGTGACGCTTATGGAGGTGAAAAACCGCACGCTCGTTACGAAAATTGCGGGACAGATACTCCGTCTGGCCGCTCCGCTCATGTAAAAATTGATGATTCTGCAAAATAGTTTTTTAAAAGGATTGTACATCTAAGGAAAAATATAGTATAATGCTAACGGTGGTTTTGAATAATCACAAAAGATGAACGAGAATTTATTCATATCATATAGGAGGAATGGATATGGTTAGAGCAGTGGTAGGTGCAAACTGGGGAGATGAAGGAAAAGGCAAGATTACGGATATGCTTGCAAAAGAGGCGGACATTATTGTACGTTTTCAGGGTGGCGCAAATGCCGGACATACAATTATTAACAATTACGGCAAATTTGCCCTTCATACATTGCCGTCAGGTGTATTCTACGATCATACAACCAGCATTATAGGAAATGGTGTGGCATTGGATGTTCCGGTGCTTTTTAAGGAGGTACAGTCTATTGTGGACAGAGGCGTACCGATGCCGAAGATTCTTGTGTCCGACAGAGCGCAGATGGTAATGTCTTATCATAAGAATTTTGATGCCTACGAAGAAGAAAGGCTGGGAGGTAAATCCTTTGGCTCTACAAAGTCAGGAATTGCGCCGTTTTATTCAGATAAATATGCAAAGATCGGTTTTCAGGTAAGCGAATTATTTGATGATGAGCTTTTGAAAGAAAAGGTGGTAAGAATTGCAGAACAGAAAAATGTTTTGCTGGAACATCTGTATCATAAGCCGTTAATCAATCCGGATGATCTCTATCAGGAATTACAGGAATATAAGGAGATGGTAGAGCCATTCGTATGTGATACTTCTTTGTTTTTACATAATGCGATCAAAGAAGGGAAGAACATTCTTCTGGAAGGACAGCTGGGCTCTCTGAAGGATCCGGACCACGGAATTTATCCTATGGTTACTTCATCTTCTACATTGGCAGGATATGGTGCAATCGGTGCAGGCATCCCGCCATATGAGATTCAGAAGATTGTTACAGTATGTAAGGCATATTCCAGTGCAGTAGGAGCAGGCGCTTTTGTAAGTGAGATTTTCGGTGCAGAAGCGGACGAGCTAAGAAAGCGCGGAGGAGACGGCGGAGAGTTTGGTGCGACAACCGGACGTCCGAGACGTATGGGATGGTTTGACTGTGTGGCTTCCAAATATGGATGCAGAATGCAGGGGACTACAGACGTGGCATTTACAGTGCTTGATGTATTGGGTTATCTGGATGAAATTCCAGTATGTGTCGGATATGAGATTGATGGGGAAGTAACGAAGGATTTCCCGCCGACACATCTTTTGGAAAAGGCAAAACCGGTTCTTAAGACGCTTCCAGGATGGAAATGTGACATCCGTGGAATCAAGACATATGAGGAATTGCCGGAAAACTGCCGGAAATATATTGAATTTGTTGAAAAGGAAATTGGATATCCGATTACAATGGTATCGAATGGACCGGGAAGAGACGACATCATATACAGGGATTGTTAAGAAAAGAATAATGATTCTTAGCATTTTTTAAGAATTCCTCCATATCCCGTACACATTTCTTTTTTATGATAGAAATGTAACAGAGAAACAGACATAATTTGAGAAAAGGGCGAATATAATAATAAGGCGGGATTAGAAACGGAGGTATTTAAAATGCGGCAGAAAAATAATCCGGGTTACCGGGAAGTGATATCTATGGAAGAATACCTTGTTAAGAGAAAGAAACTAAAAGAAAAAGAACAAGGCAAAGATAAAAAGAAGAAAAACATGATAAATCCAATGTGGGAATTTGAAGAATATATCTTCTTATAATCAAACAGACAGGTTCATTAGTTTGAATCTGTCTGTTCGTTTTCCGTTATATTTTCATGCTTATCTTTTTTTACTGTCCGGTATACAAGCGTATAAGCATAGAGAAAGACCGGAAGTATGATGGTACAGGCAATGGAAGCTTTGAGAAGTCCCTGTGCTGATGAATGGTCGATAAGTGCAAAAACTAAAGTGGAAGCATACATGGCGAAGAGGATAACTGCGCCTGCAAATGCCAGAATGCGTTTCATTTTCATGGATGAACACCGCCTTTCCCAAGAGATTTTATAATAGTATTATATAGAGAATGAAGAAAAAAAGCAAACTATAAAAAGAATGCTTTGAAAATATGGAAAAATATTATATAATGGACAAGATGACAAACCGTATGACAGACATTCGGTAATTAGAAATAAGATACAAAGGAGTATTAGAATATGAGTCGTACATTATTAGAACAGTGGAGAAATATGGCCTACGATGAAGGGGCAGACCAGGGGCAGCTTCAGAGATTCTGGGGGAGCTATTTCCAGATTGAAAAGGAGATTTATGAGCAGCTTCTTACGAATCCGGATGAAGAAGTAAAAGGGACCGTAAAGGAGCTTGCTGAAAAATATGGACAGGAAGTTCTTACAATGGTTGGTTTTCTTGACGGAATTAATGAAAGCCTGAAGGAAGAGAATCCGATTGAAACAATGGATGAGGATACAGTTGTAAGTCTTGCATTTGATAAAGAAAAGCTGTATAAAAATATGGTAGCGGCAAAGGCAGACTGGTTATATGGGCTTCCGCAGTGGAAGGATATTTATACGGAAGAAGAGCTGAAAAGACTTTATAAGGAACAGAAGGAATCAACGACAATCCGCAAGGAGAAAAAAATCGGGCGCAATGATCCGTGTCCGTGCGGTTCCGGCAAAAAATATAAGAAGTGTTGTGGCAGATAATATGATGAAATCAATACAGGATTGTTATGAATTGAATAATGGCGTGAAGATTCCGTGTGTGGGATTCGGCACATATCTTGCTACGGATGGCTGCGGTATAGAAGGAATTAAAAAAGCGCTGGAAGCAGGATACCGGTATTTGGATACGGCAGCATTTTATGAAAATGAAGAAGAGATTGCAGAGGCGATTGCACAGAGCAATGTGAAAAGAGAAGAACTTTTTCTTTCTTCCAAAGTGTGGAAAACGAATCTGGGTTATGAAAATGTAAAGAGAGAGTTCGCAAAGTCTTTGGAAAGACTGAAAACGGATTATCTGGATCTGTATTTGATTCACTGGCCGCTTCCGGAGGCAGGATATGCAGAGTGGAAGCAGCTTGATATCGATTCATGGAAAGCGTTGGAAGAACTGTATATGGAAGGAAAGGTAAGGGCAATCGGGCTGAGCAATTTTCTTCCGCATCACATTGAGAATCTTCTGCAGAATACGGAAATATGTCCGGCTGTTGACCAGCTTGAATTCCACCCGGGGCATACGCAGGAAATAACCGTGGATTATTGTAAGAAGCATGATATTCTTGTACAGGCATGGAGTCCGCTTGGAAGACGGCGTGTGCTGGAACATTCTCTTCTATTGGAGCTTGCGGAAAAGTACCATGTTTCTGCGGCACAGATTTGTATTCGGTATGCACTTCAGAGGGAGACGCTTCCGATTCCAAAAGCTTCTTCTTTTGAAAGAATGAAAGAAAATCAGGATGTGTTTGGTTTCGAAATCACTGCAGAAGATATGTACAGAATCGGTACTATGCAGCCGGTGGGATGGTCAGGAGAGCATCCGGATTTTGAGCAGGTAAATTTGAAATAAAATATAGAGGTGCGAAAGATGAGCGAACGAAAGACATATAAGCGTAAAGTACAATATTACGAGACTGACCAGATGGGGATCGTACATCATTCGAACTATATCCGGTGGTTTGAAGAGGCAAGGATGGATTTTATGGAGCAGCTTGGTATGGGATATGAACAGATGGAAGAACAGGGAATCTTAAGTCCGGTTCTGTCTGTAGAGGCAGATTATCTCAGGATGGTCCATTTTGGTGATGCAGTGACAATTGAGACATTTATTAAGGAATATAACGGAATTAAACTCACTGTGGCGTATGAAGTAGTAGATGACAGAACAGGAATGGTACATTGCAAGGGAATTACAAAGCACTGCTTTATCAATCAGGAAGGAAGACCGTTATCTTTGAGACATTCCTGCAAGGAAATCCATGAGCTGTTCAGTAAAGAAATGAAAGAACACAAAAAGAATTAGATAAGCCAAGAAAGAGGGAATCAGAACATGAAAATTACGTTAAAAGACGGCTCTGTAAAAGAGTATGAAAATGGTATGGCAGTCATTGATATTGCGAGAGATTTGAGCGAAGGGCTTGCAAGAGTTGCAACGGTTGCAAAAGTGAATGGGGAACTTGCTGACCTTAGGACAGTTGTTAATGAAGATAGTGAGCTTGAAATACTGACTTTTGATTCAGAAGAGGGAAAAGGCGCATTTTTCCATACGACATCTCATATTATGGCGCAGGCTGTGAAGAGATTGTATCCTGAGACAAAGCTGGCGATCGGACCGTCCATTGAGCATGGATTTTACTACGATCTGGATAGGGAGACACCGTTTACCACAGAGGATTTGGATAAAATCGAAGCAGAAATGAAAAAAATCGTAAAAGAGAATCTGCAGATTGAAAGATTTACCATGCCAAGAGATGAGGCAATTGCATATTTTAAGGAAAAGGATGAACCATACAAAGTAGAGCTGATTGAGGACCTTCCGGAGGGAGAAGAGATTAGCTTTTACCGTCAGGGAGAATTTACTGACCTGTGTGCCGGCCCGCATCTGATGACAACCAAGCCGGTAAAGGCATTTAAGCTTACGAGTCTTGCTGGTGCGTACTGGCGCGGAAATGAAAAAAATAAAATGCTTACCAGAATTTATGGGGTATCCTATCCGAAAAAAGCGGAACTTGAGGAATACCTTCATATGATGGAAGAAGCGAAAAAGCGTGATCATAGAAAGCTTGGAAAAGAGCTGGGTATTTTTATGATGTGTGAGGAAGGACCGGGATTTCCGTTCTTTCTTCCAAAGGGAATGGTGCTTAAGAATACTCTTTTGGATTATTGGAGAGAGCTGCATAAAAAAGCAGGGTATGTAGAAATATCTACTCCGATTATCTTGAGCAGACACTTGTGGGAGAATTCCGGACACTGGGATCACTACAAAGATAATATGTATACAACGATTATCGATGATGAAGACTTTGCTGTGAAACCGATGAACTGTCCGGGAGGAATGCTTGTATATAAATCAGAACCACGTTCTTATAAGGATCTGCCGCTCCGTGCGGGTGAGCTTGGACTGGTTCACCGGCATGAGAAGTCCGGCCAGCTCCATGGCTTGATGCGTGTGCGGTGTTTTACACAGGATGATGCGCATATCTTTATGACACCGGAACAGATTCGTGACGAAATTAAAGGTGTTGTAGGATTGATTGACGAAGTATATAATCTGTTTGGGTTTAAATATCATGTGGAATTATCCACACGTCCGGAAGACAGTATGGGCAGTGATGAGGACTGGGAGCTTGCTACAGACGGCCTTAAGGGGGCGCTTGAAGATTTAGGACTTGAGTATGTAATCAATGAAGGAGACGGCGCATTCTATGGTCCGAAGATTGATTTCCATCTGGAAGATTCGATTGGAAGAACCTGGCAGTGCGGAACAATTCAACTGGATATGCAGATGCCGCAGCGGTTTGACCTGGAATATACAGGAGCAGACGGAGAGAAGCATCGTCCGATTATGATTCATCGTGTGGCATTTGGCTCGATTGAGCGTTTTATCGGCATTCTGATTGAACATTTTGCAGGCGCTTTCCCGACATGGCTTGCTCCGGTTCAGGTAAAAGTGCTTCCGATTTCTGATAAATTTATGGAATACGGGCAGAAAGTTTATGACGTATTGAATCAGGCGGGAATCCGTGTGGAGATTGATGCAAGAGCAGAAAAGATTGGATATAAGATCCGTGAGGCTCAGATGAATAAGATTCCGTATATGCTTGTAGTAGGAGCTAAGGAAGAAGAGGCACAGGTTGTATCTGTAAGAAGCCGTTTTGCGGGTGATGAAGGACAAAAGGGACTGGATGAATTCATTCAGATGATTCGGGAAGAGATCGCTTCAAAGACTATCCGTGAAGTGACAAAAAACGAGTAGTCCGACTGTGGATGAAAAAAGGAAAAAACGGGCATAATAACCTCGATATCAGCAAAAAGGAGGTTAGATTATGCCAGAGTTAAAATGTACTGTACAGACATGCCTGCATAATAAGAATTTTTACTGTGACCTGGATGGAATTAAGGTCGGAGGGGACTCTGCAAGGAGAGCAGAGGAAACCTGCTGTGACAGCTTTGAAGAGCGTAAAGATTCTGCAATGAATCAGTATAGCAATATTACAGGAGAGGCTTCGCCGCTGAGCAGGATCGACTGCAAAGCAGAAGAATGTATGTACAATGAAAACTGTAAATGCCATGCAGGGAAAATCAGCGTTGAAGGCAGCAGAGCCTGCAAATGTGATGAGACTGAGTGTGCAACATTTGAGTGTGGGTGTGCATAAGAAAGATGAAAAAATGAAGGAAGGGGAAGCGTTTGGCCAATGTCATTTAGTTAAGGCATTGGCCAGGTTGCTCCTTCCAGAGCAAGGTATG
>CALFCS010000024.1 GCA_937950565.1 uncultured Lachnospiraceae bacterium | reverse complement strand
CAGGAAAGACCTTTGAAGGACAGCCGGAAGGCAAGCTGTTCCTTGACCCGCAGGGCAGTGCAAACCGTGCAGAATGTGCAACAATTATTCAGAGATTTATGGAAAAATATGAGAAATAATAATATGAATTTAACAGGGGATGCAGTTTTGGCAGTGTCCCCTGTTAAAAATAAAAGAAAGGAGACATGTTATGAAATTTAAAAAGCTAGTGTCCGCTGTGCTTACGGCAGCAATGATTCTGGGAAGTGCATTGCCGGTAAGCGCACAGGAGCGAGCAGGAGAAACTGAGGAGGGGCTTCTTTTACATTATGATTTCAGTAAGACAGAAGGAAATATTGTAAAAGACAGTTCCGGGAATAACCATGATGGAAGTATTAAGGGAGATGGCTGGCAGGTAGACGGCGATACACTTACACTTCCGGGTGGAGCTTACGGCAGCAATGCGGGATATGTAGAACTTCCTACAGGTATGTTTGACAATCAGAACACACTTACGATATCCCTCTGGCTGAAAAACCAGACTGGGGCAAATAATTATGCCGGAATATTTTTTGGTACAACGGAGGCTCTTCCAACCGGGTACTGGATCTTGAATCCGTGTAATCCGGCAGGAGATTATAAATCTGTAATCACAGACAGCTTCGACGCAGGAGCGCCGTATAATACAGAGGCAGGCATTTCGCCTACAAATGCAACAAAGGGAATTGCAGGCCCGGATACCGGAAGTGCATGGGCAATGTACACGACTGTCATTGAGCCGGGAAGCCTTACAGCATATTATAATGGGACAAAGATTGGAACGGTAAAGACAAACCGGACAGTCAGTGAATTTGGACAGAACCTTGTAGCATACATCGGAAAATCTTCTTATCACGATATGTTCTATAAGGGCGGTGTGAAGGATGTGAAGGTATATACGAGGGCGCTTTCCGAACAGGAAGTGTCAGCGCGCTGGGAGAGCACATCCGGTGTGAAATACATCGATCAATTGGAGGCAGGCTATTACCTGACTGTATATTCCACAACGGCAAATTACTATGCACCGACGACAAATATAGAGCAGGAGACAAGAAGTGTCTATATGGCTGTCAGCAAAGACGGCAAGACCTTCGATGTGTTAAATAATGGCGGCGGAGTTATTTTTTCAAAGAATACTTCCGGTACGCTGCAGATTACAGAGCCCCGGATATTCAAAGATGGCGGCAAGTTTAAGGTAATAGCGCAGGATTTTGACAGCGCAAGGGGATATCATACCTTTACTTCTGAGGATGGCGTGCACTACTATGATGATACGATGTCAGCGGAACCGGAGCTTCAGGCGGATGTTTTAAGAAAATCGAATTTCAGCCTGATGCTGGATGGGAAAAATATTCTGGAGTCTGATCAGACGATTACTCTTGGAAATGCGCTGAAGCTTACGGAGGAAGAGTATAAATATATTGTAAATAAGCTTGGAACCGTGAAGAACAATGGGCTGGAGAAGCTGGAACCGTTATCAATAAATAAGAATGTGCTGACGGAAGAGTTCCTTGCAAAAGAATACCCTACAGCGACAGCAACTTACACGGACGGCTCCGTCCAGAAATTCCGCATTGACTGGAGTCAGTCATTAAGGAATCTGGATGCATCCAAGCCTGGAACTTATACAATTACCGGAAATGTTGTACAGACAAAATATCTGAATCATCTGAAGGAACTGAATGGAAGCACACTTCCGGAGGATGACCCGGAGAACGAGAACAAGAACTACCCGGACAATTATGATCCGGCTACCGGAAAAGTTTATTATGATGAGACGAAATTCATTGAGGGAATGGCAGACCCGAGAATCTTCTGGGATGAAAAGACCGGATATTATTACATGACGGCGACTTATTTCCCGGAGAATGGAGATGCAATTGATGCCGCAGATAATCTGGAGTTAAACGACAGAGTTGTCCTCAGACGTGCAAAAACGCTGGAAGGCCTTCAGGACAGAAGCAAGCAGGTTACGATTATGAAAGCCGGCAACCAGGGATATGATGTGAATGGAACACAGGTGGACAGAGGATACCGGTTTATCTGGGCTCCGGAAATTCACAGGGTAGGCAATTACTGGGTCATCTATTTTACAGAGAGTCACAGTGCAAATACATTTGACATTTACTGCCATGCACTCGTATTGGATGGAGATAAAGATCCTTACGAGACGGCGCTTACAAGCTCTGGACAGGCTTCGGAATGGAAGGATTATAAGATGGTGTCAGAAGCAGACAGTGAGATTCAGTCGATTGAAAGATCCTTCTGTCTGGATATGACTTATTTTAAGGATGAAACAAATGGTAAATCCTATGTATGCTGGGCAGGAACTCCGACAGCGGCTTACCAGGGGGGAAATACAGATTTGTTCATGGCAACGGTTGACGAGGCACGTCCATGGGTGCTGACTTCAAGGCAGGTACGTCTTACAAAGTCCGATTATGGATGGGAGCGTGTCCGCTATTGTGTAAATGAGGGAGCAACAATATTGCAGAGGGGAGAAGATATTTTCTTATGTTATTCTTCCTCCGGTACCGGTTCAGAATATGCAATCGGCATGCTGTCAGCAAAAAGCGGGGCAGACCTTCTGGATGAGTCCAGCTGGACAAAGAGCCCGTATCCGGTGCTGACATCCCGTGATGTGAACGGAGAAGAAGGGCCGGGACATAACTCCTTTACGACAGATAAGGATGGAAATGTGATTTTCGTATATCATGCGAGACCGACTTCCCATAATTATAAGAAGTGTAGCTGGAATGGAACCTCCAGCAAGTACAATGACGACCCGCTGTATGACCCGTGCCGTCACGCAAGATTAAAACGTGTCCATTGGGCCGCAGACGGCACGCCGATTCTGAAGATGACTTATGATGACGAACTGCTGGCGGAAAATAAGACGATATCTTTGCAGGTAAAGATTGGAGAAGGCGGGGCAGAAAAAGATACATACACAAATCCGATTCTGAATATGTGCGCTGACCCGGATATCTTGTATTATGGAGGAACTTATTATCTCTATCCGACAAATGCCGGGGATGCGAATGACGACCAGGGAATCAAGGTATATACATCTACAGATCTTGCACACTGGACAGAACAAGGCTGGGCGTTCAAAAAAGGCGATGGCTTTGGCGAGCAAAATTTCTGGGCTCCAGATGTAATAGAGCGTGATGGTACATTTTATATGTATTATGTGGCAGAAGGACAGATCTGTGTGGCAACCAGTGATTCTCCGCTTGGACCATTTAAGCAGGATGTGAAAGAGACGATGGATACTGCTAATGATTCCTATACAAGTAATGAGGAAATAGATGCGCATGTATTCTATGATGAAGCATCCGAAAAATATTATTTCTATTGTGTCCGCTTTACGGATGGCAATGTGATCTGGGGAGCAGAGCTGAATGATGATATGAAGAGCATCAAGAAAGAGACACTGACCGAGATTGTAAAGGCAGACCAGGGCTGGGATCAGGATATATGGCCTGTGAATGAAGGACCATTTATGCTTGTAAAGGATGGAAAATATTATATGACGTACTCCGGCTCCCATTTTGAAAGCATCAAATATGGAGTGGGATATGCAGTCGGTGATTCCCCGCTTGGACCATTTACAAAGTCTGAAGATAATCCGATTATGCAGTCAGGAGACCAGGTACATGGGGCAGGACATCATTGCGTGACCACGTCGCCGGATGGAAAAGAAATGTTCATTGTATATCACTGCCATCATGATTTGAATACGACAGAGCCAAGACAGCTATGCATTGACCGGATACAGTTTGCAACCAATGAGAATGGGGAAACCGTTCTTGAGGTAAACGGACCGACGGTAACACCGCAGGCTTTACCTTCCGGTGCAGTGAATGCAGATAACTTCATTCAGATAGAACATGGACAATTTGAAGACATAAAAGTAGATAGGAACACACCGGCTGAAAAATTGAAGTTACCGGAAAAGGTAGAAATCCGCACAAGTAAAAGTGGTGCAGACGCTACTTATGAAGCTGCGGTAAAATGGGACACGACACCATATGAGCAGGCAGACGGAACAGTAAAAGAAGTAACATTGAATGGTACGGTTGTTCTTCCGAAAGGAGTTTCTAATCTTGGGAACCTTCCGCTGGATGTAAAAGTAAAGGTTCAGCTTGAAGGGGAAGAGGAGGAAGAGAAAGACCTTCTTCTTAAATTCACATTTGATGATGAGGAAACAGGATTCAAGGGCGGCCAGGCAGTAGCAAAACCGGCTGGAACGATTCAGGATGTAGATGGAAGAAAAGCATTATACCTTGACGGGACAAATACAAACTGGCTGAATGTAACGAAGGAAGATGGAAGTAGTCTGTTAGCAGGTGTGGAAGAGATGACAGTATCTTTCGATATGAAGGCAGTCAGTGGTAACTGGCCATTCTTTGCGGCGCCAAATGCAAATGAGCAGGGCTTTGAGCAGGAACATTATGTTGGTATTATGACAGCAAACAACACACTTGCACTTGAGCGTTACAATGGCGGAACAAGAGCGCCGAAGATAGAAACAGGTTATACTGCGAATGAATGGACTTCTGTTAAGATCGTACTTACAAAAGACCATACGCAAGTATATGTAAATGGCGAAATGAAGGCTGAAGGTGACAGTGACTTTACTTTGCAGGATATTCTTGGATACGAAGGAGTGCTTCAGATTGGTAAAGCAAACTGGACGCCGGAGGGAGAATATTTCACAGGATACCTTGACAATTACAAGATTACCGGAAAGAAAGCAGCGGTTACAAAAGATGCTCTGAAAGAGGCAATTGCAGACGCAAAGGCATTAAAAGAAACAGATTATACAAAAGAAAGCTGGAAAGCGGTTGCAGATGCAGTGAAAGCGGCAGAAGCAGTGATTGCCAGGGAGGATGCAACACAGCTCGAGGTGAATAAAGCAGAAGAGACGCTTGATAAAGCAGTAAAGGCTTTGAAAGAGGTTGTAAAAGTTGACAAATCCAAGCTGGATGCTGCAGTGAAAGCTGAAAAACCTGCAGAAGATGTGGATAAATATACAAAAGAGACATGGGACGCATACCAGAAAGCTCTTGAAGCGGCTAAGAAGGTTCTTGCAGATGAGAAGGCAGACCAGGAGGCAGTCGACGAGGCAGAGAAAGCGCTTACAGATGCAGAGGCAGCGCTGAAGCAGTCCGGACTTCCATTTGATGATGTTGCAGAAGGTGAATGGTATTATGATGCAATTTCATACAACTATTATGCAGGAACGATGACCGGATTAACACCGACTCATTTTGGACCATCTGATACATTGGTAAGAGCGCAGTTTGCATCCGTACTTCATAAGATGAATGGTGCGGAAGAAGTAGAGTATACAGATAAGTTTGCTGATGTCACAGAGCCTGACTGGTTCAAGAATGCAGTTCTGTGGGCAGCAGCAAATGAGATTGTAACCGGATATACAGGAACTGATTTGTTTGGAGCAAATGATGTGGTTACCCGTGAGCAGATGGCAACGATGATGTATCGTTACGCAAAGAATTTCAAGAAGTATGAAGTAAGTGCAGACGGCGATTGCAGCAGGTTCCCGGATGCGGAGACGATACAGCCATTTGCACAGGAAGCTATGAAGTGGGCAGTATCCGAAGAAATCATCACAGGTAAGACGATTAATGGACAGCTTCTCCTTGACCCGCAGGGGAGCGCAAACCGTGCAGAGTGTGCAACGATTATCCAGAGATTCCTGGAAAAGTATGAGAAATAAAGTTTAGATGGGAATAGCTGGAAAATATAAAAAGGCTGTTGATTTTACGGAATGATAAGACACCGTTCAAAGCAGATTTCTTTCGCTTTGAACGGTGTTGTTATGTTAGTGAAAATGGAATAAAATAGTTGTTAAAAATGGTAGTATAAGGTATAATGAAAAAACAAGTGAGCAGTTGAAATTTATGGTGGTAGTGTAAAGTGACCTATGAAAAACTGGAGCATAAAAAAACGGTTCCAATAGAACCTTGAAAATTGCAGATATATTAGTTGTTGGCAGCGTACGCCACCCTTGACGGCACGCCAAAACAATGCTCTGAACGTCTTACCGACGGCGAAGAACTCAAGAACAGTTAGCTTTCTCCGTCTGGTTCACAGCATTGTAGCATTGTTTTGGCGTGCCATCAAGGGCAAAGCCGGAAGCAGGGCTTCCGGTGTCTGTTTTCCCCTTCCGGCTCAGAATCTAAGAACAGTTAACGGCTTCACCTTGCTGCTGTTTCAGGATTGCCTGCTGCCCGAGATAGATGAGGAGTTGCCACTTGCCGGGCATATTCCCGGCACTTTCCAACAGTTCCATTTTATTCAGGGGCTCCTTGCCGCCGGATATTCCATGAGGACGCAGGAAGTTGTAATAGGCCACCCAGAGTGAGACACTGTGTGTAGCGCCTTCTTCCGTACCATAACCGCATG
>CALFCS010000023.1 GCA_937950565.1 uncultured Lachnospiraceae bacterium | reverse complement strand
ATCACAATGGATTACAAGAACAAGACCTGCACAAGAATAGCAGGTGCAAAGAATCTGATAGCAGGTGCAGACTTTGACAAGTTCAGCATGTATGGTGGAAGAAAAAGATGCAATGTGTCTGATGGTGGAACAATCAATGCTTACTATGGTGATGAAGGTTACACAGAAGATGGTTCAAATGGTCAGGTCATGGTGTATCAGCCTAAGTTCTATTATCTTGTGTGTCCACTTGAATATGACAGACAGGAAACAGGCTATGGTTATCATTTAAGAAAAGTAAACTACTATGTTAGTGAAACACAAAGGGCAGGATTCAAACTTCATCCTGCATTCTATGACAAGAATGGAAATGAAGTTGATTATATCCTTATGTCAGCATATGAAGGATGTATTTATGACACATCTGCAAATGCTTATTTAAAAAATGATGAGCAGGTCATGGATGCTTCCAAAGACAAGTTCAGTTCCATTGCAGGTGCAAGACCTGCTTCAGGTATATCACAGAACCTGACAAGACCAAACATTGAACAGATGGCAAAGAACAGGGGTGAAGGTTGGCATTCCTTTGGAATCAAAACAGCATCTATGGAACAGTTACTGATGATTGTTGAAATGGGAGTGATGAATCTTCAGACTGCTATTGGTCAGGGTGTTGTCAATATTCCTTGGGCAACAGGTTCTGACACAACAAGTTCTTATGCAGGTGCAACAGGTTCAACAGCTTCATTTGGTAATGGTACAGGCAGAGCAGCAGAAACAACCACATATGAAGGTGGTGTTGCTACAAAGAACACAGCAGATGGAAAAACTTCTATTTGTTATCGTGGTGTTGAAAACTTTTGGGGTAACATTTGGAAATTCGCATATGGTGTGAATATTTGGGGTAATGGAAAGATGGCAGGTGGTATGCCTTACATCTGTTCAGATTTCAATTATGCTGAAGGAAAGAACACAGACAATTATGAAGGTGCAGGATTCACAGTCACAAAAGCAAATGGATATATTTCAGCAATGGGATATTCCACTAAGTATGATTGGTTATTCATGGCATCTGAATGTCTTGGAAACAGTTCACTTCCTGTTGGTGACTATACTTACATCACTGAAAACCTGAATGGATATAGGATTGCTCTATTGGGCGGTCGTTGGTCTAATGGTTCTTATGCGGGTGGTTTCTCTTGGGATTTGACTTACGGTGTTGGGGCTCGTTCTCGTGCTCTCAGCGGTCGCTTGGTGTATGTACCAACAGTCACTGTTTAATTGAATATATGGGTTAGGTAATTGTTGATGGCAACATCTTCCACCTTGTTGTTATATCTGTACACAATAAAAGCATTTTCAAGATTACTCTATTAGGCAGTAATTGGAATAATGGTTCTAATGCAGGTAGTTTCTATTGGAATTTGAATAACAGTGTTGGGAATCGTAATCGTAATATCAGCAGTCACTTAGTAAATGCGTGGTTGATTTCAGGCAGTCCAAAAGGACTGTCTGTTTTCATATATAAAAATTGTGGAAATTACTTGACCCTGCCACTTGGCAAAACACAAAAGCCTGTCATTCATTGATGACAGCACATGGAATGAATCTGTTTTGGTAAATCCTGAAAGGAAGTTGAAGAATCAGAAACACGCATACAAAAATGACAGAAAGAATTGGTGGTTGTAATTATATGAAGCGTTATGGACATTTATATGAAAAGATTTATGATATGGAAAATTTGAAGTTAGCACATCAACATGCAAAGAAAGGGAAAGGATGGTATGCAGAAGTGCAAATGATTGATTCTGACCCCGATAAGTACCTGAAGGAATTGCAGGACATGCTGATAAATAAAACCTATCATACATCTGAATATGAAGTGTTCTATAAAAATGAGCATGGGAAGACAAGAAAGATTTATAAACTTCCTTATTTTCCTGACAGGGTCGCACAGTGGGCAATCTTGCAGGTAATTGAACCATATTTAATCAAGCACCTTATTTCTGATACCTTTTCAGCAATACCTGACAGGGGAATTCACAAAGGACTTAGCAGGGTAAAGAAAGCAGTCCAACATGATGTTCCAAACTGTCAATATTGTCTGAAGATAGATGCAAGACATTATTATCAATCAGTGAATCATGACATTCTGAAACAGAAATACAGAAAAATGTTCAAAGACAATGACCTTCTTTGGATTCTTGATGAAATCATTGATTCAATCAACACAGCAGAAGATGAAGACCTTGTTTCAATATATCTGTTAGATGAAGACATTGACCCAAACACAGGGATTCCAATTGGAAACTATCTGTCACAGTACAGTGGGAATTATTACTTCAGTGATTTTGACCATTGGATGAAAGAAGTCAAGCATGTCAAATATTACTTCAGATATATGGATGACATTGTGATTCTTGCAAGAACTAAGGAAGAACTGCATCAGTTGCTGAAAGAAATCAATGAATACTTCCATAACAATATGAAGTTAGAAATCAAGAAGAATTATCAAGTGTTTCCAACTTATGTCAGGGGTATTGATTACCTTGGTTATAGGGTGTTTGTTTCCTATGTACTATTAAGAAAGCAAACCTGCAAAGACATGAAAAAGAAAATGGTGAAGGTAAGGAAGGAAGTTGAATCAGGGAACATGATGAACTATTCAGAGTGGTGTTCAATAAATTCTTACAAAGGTTGGACTGATTATGGAAATTGTTTCAGACTGACACAGAAATATGTTGAACCATTGATTTCATATGCAACTAAATATTATGAATTGAATGTCAAGAAAGGTGGAAAAGTAGCATGAAACAGTATGGAACACAAAGAAGTACAGTGAAGCCTGAAGGTGTGGAAATCACTGAATCAAAGGTTTTCACTTATGAAAGCATTACTGAAATTAAAGTGAAGAATCCTGAATCAGATGATGAAGTTACAATGTATGAATTCACTTTAACAGAATATGACAAAGATGAATACATCAGAATTCAGGCAGAAAAGAATGCAAGTCTTGAAGAACAAATGACACAAGCACAAGAAGCTATGTGTGAAATTTATGAAATGATGGTATAGAAAGGAAGTGATTATTATGGTGAAGATTTATGCAAGTCTTATCATCAAGGGAATCAAAACCATTGGTGATGTACCAACAAGAATCAAAGATGAAGTCAAGCAGGAATTGGTCAAAGAAGGTCATCCTGACCTTGCTGAAGTAGGTGATGAAGGTTGATAACCAATCTTATCATAAATATTTTATTTAGAAAGGAAGTGGAAAACATGGCAGTAGTATATGCAACACTTATCATCAAGGGTGTGAAGACAATTGATGATGTCCCTGCAAGAATCAAGGACAAGGTTGTTCAGGTTCTGATTGACCTTGATTGTGGTGATTTAGCAGGTCAGGCATAAGTCAATAACACACAGCAAAGCATCATGCAGAAATGCATGGTGCTTATTTTATGCAGAAAGGAAGATAAACAAAATGAATATTAAAGAAGGAATTTGCACAGGTATTGGTGTCATTGGAAGCATCATTGCATCAGCGTTTGGTGGATGGGACACAGGTTTGATTACATTACTTATTTTTATGGGAATTGATTACTTTTCAGGATTGGTGGTTGCAGGTGTTTTTCACAAGTCCAACAAAACTGAATCAGGTGCATTAGAAAGCAAAGCAGGATGGAAAGGACTTTGCAGGAAATGCATGACCCTTTTGTTTGTATTGATTGCATATAGATTAGATTTAGCAATTGGTGTGGATTACATCAGAAATGCAGTCATCATTGGATTTATGGCAAATGAATTGATTTCAATTGTGGAAAATGCAGGTCTTATGGGTCTTCCATTACCTGATGCAATCAACAAAGCAATTGATGTTTTAACAGAACATAAAGAAGGGTAATAAATGACTAATCATGAATTCATCAAGAAAGTTGCAGATACAGTCTGCAAGGTAGCACTGTCTTATGGAATCTTGGTTCATAGTCCAATCATTGCACAGGCAATCTTAGAAAGTGGGTGGGGCAAGTCAAAACTTGCTTCCACCTATCACAATTATTTTGGTCTGAAATGTGGGACTAAATGGACAGGAAAATCAGTGAATCTGACAACACAGGAAGAATATGAAGTTGGAACACTGACAACCATCAAAGACAATTTCAGGGTTTATGACAGCATGGAAGATGGAATCAAAGGGTATTTTGAATTCATTCAGCTTCCAAGATATAGCAATCTGAAGGGCATCACAGACCCTAAGACATATCTTGAAACCATCAAGGCAGATGGATATGCAACATCTTCTACTTATGTAGATAACAACATGAAGTTAATCAATCAGTATGATTTGACACAGTACGACAAGAAAGAAGGTAACAACAGTATGTCATATGATAGAACAGCAGTAGTGAATCAGGCAAAAGCATGGCTTGGATATAATGAAACAGATGGTTCACACAGAGCAATTATTGATTTATACAACACACAGAATCCAAGACCAAGGAGTTACAAGGTAACATATACAGATGCATGGTGTGCAATCTTTGTATCTGCTGTTGCGGTAAAACTTGGTTACACAAGAATCATCCCAACAGAATGTTCATGTAATTACATGATTAAAGGTTTTCAGCAGATTGGATGTTGGGTTGAAAATGATGCATATGTTCCAAAAGCAGGTGATGTCATTTTCTATGATTGGCAGGATTCAGGCATTGGTGACAATGTAGGTTCATCTGACCATGTTGGAATTGTTGAAAAATGTGATGGTAAGACAATCACAGTTATTGAAGGAAACACTTCAAATAAGGTTGGAAGAAGAACACTTGCAGTCAATGGAAAGTATATCAGGGGATTTGGTGTTCCTGCATACACAACACAGTCTGCATCCACACCTGCACCTTCTACAACAAAGAAAGACATCACAACCATTGCAAAGGAAGTCTTAGCAGGTCAGTGGGGTAATGGTGATGACAGAAAGAACAGACTAACATCAGCAGGTTATGACTATGCAATAGTTCAGGCAAAGGTCAATGAACTTGTAAGTGGTAAAACATCCACACCAACAAAATCAGTTGCTGAAGTAGCAAAAGAAGTTCTTGCAGGAAAATGGGGAAATGGAACTGCAAGAAAGACTGCACTTGAAAATGCAGGATATAACTATTCTGAAGTTCAGCAGAAAGTCAATGAACTTTGTGGACAGAAGTCTGTGACTGAAGTTGCAAAGGAAGTTATTCAGGGGAAGTGGGGCAATGGTGCAACACGAAAATCTAAGTTAGAACAGGCAGGATATAATTATTCTGCTGTTCAAGCAGAAGTAAACAGACTTTTGCGTTAGTAACCTGATAGAAACAAAAGAGTAACAAACACATCAGAAAGCCTTATAATATAAGGAACACAGTTATCTTGAAACTATGCAAGAGATAGACAATTATATATTATTGGTGTATGGAAAACCCACAAATATCAAGTTTGTGGGTTTTTTTGATGCAATAAGCAAGTAATCCCCATGAAAGATTACTCTGTTTATGTATATTTTGAAGATGGAAAAATTGTATATTATGATATGTCCAAAATGATTGAGAAAGAGGCATTTCGTTTATTGTGCAACCAGAAGTTTACATCAATTTCTTCAAAAGCAACATGAAATTTATAGATTTTAACATGAAAATAAGGCACAATAGAGGTAACCGGAAGACGCGTGAGAAGGAATTTTAAAAAGAGGAAGGAAAGTAATATGAGTTTATTTGGTGAAAATTTACAATTTTTTAGAAAAAGGAAAGGTATGACGCAGGAAGAGCTTGCGGAGAAACTAGAGGTGTCCAGGCAGACTATTTCCAAATGGGAGGCGGGCACATCCTATGCAGAAATGGAGAAAATTCTGCAGCTCTGCGACATATTTTCCTGCAGTATGGATACTTTGTTGAGAAAAAATGCAGGTGAGGTTGAGGTGGAAGACAATGTAATACATAGAACCCATATGAGAAATTTCCGGAACGGAATTACTGCGGGGGTCGTCCTCTGCATCAGTTCGTTTGCAGTATATGAAATTCTGGCAGGCTTTTCTATGCCGGAGGTTATGCTGAATACGGTATTTATGTCGTTGATTATCGTGGGAGTGCTGATTTTTGTTGTGCAGGGCATTCGGGATGATGATTATAAGAAAAAGTATCCGATAATTCAGGATATTTATACCGAGGAGGAAAAGGAAGCATTTAACAGGAAATTTCCGGTACAGATGGCGGTGGGTATTGGACTGATTTTGATTGGAATGCTGATATTCGGAATGAACGGAGATAATCTGGCCCAGGTGACGGAAATGAAGGAAGATTTTTATTATGGTATTTTTCTGGGGCTTGTGGCGGCAGCAGTAGGGATTCTTGTTCATAGTGGAATGCAGAAGGAAGAATATGATGTGGAAAAATACAACAAAGAAAATACCCCGGATGTTAATAGTAAAAAGATTAGTGCGTGGTGTGGATGTATCATGCTGGCAGCAACGATTGTATTCCTTGTAACAGGTACTGTGTTTCATGCATGGGATGTGTGCTGGCTTGCATATCCAGTGGGCGGTCTCTTGTGCGGGATTGTATCACTGATTGCGAATGTTAAAAAATCTCACATATAGAATAGAAAAAATTTTACATATAGTATTGACAACTTTATTTGTCAATACTATAATTATTTTGACAAGAAAAGTTGTCAATTCAATCGATTGAAATAAGAAGATGGAGGTGTAACGAATGCCATTATACAATGAATTAAAGGAATACCGTTCTCAGCTGGGAATCAATCAGACGGAGATGGGGAAGTTATGCGGTGTTTCCCGTCAGACAATCAGTCTGATAGAGAGAGGCGATTATTCGCCCTCGGTGGCGCTTGCGCTGAAGATAGCCCGAATATGCGGGGTTACGGTGGAAGATATTTTTTCATATGAGGAGGATGAACAAGATGAAAAATAATGCAAAAGGTAAGATGAATACTTATATAAAATATGGATTAATCATGTTGGTATGTATAACGGTAGGAGGAGTTGTCGGGGCATTCACATCATTTTTTGATATGGCTCCTGTTGCGGATGTAGTAAAAGGCGGGATTCAGGTGGTTCAGACATATATACTGCCTGTTATGGCGGTTCTCCTGGTTCTTTCTATTCTCTTTGGGGAAATATTGTTGAATCGTTTGTCTGTGTTATTTAACAAGGCAAAAGATGTGAGCGATGAAGATGGAGATAAGATTGAATACCAGATGGAAAAAATGGGAGCGATCGGAACTACGGGCAATGTGTTCTTTGATGTCCTGGCAATCGTTATGTTAATGAATGGGTTTTCTGTGCGTTATATAGAATCTCTGGCCGGAGAAGACGGCGCGTTATTTTCCCTTCTGGCAGCTATGGTGATCTTTATCATTATTTTCTTTTACAGTGGATTATGGTCAGTGAGATACGTAAAGAAAATACAGCGCATATGTCCGGAAAAGAAGGCGGACCCTACAAGCCTGAAATTCCAGAAGCAGTGGCTGGAAAGCTGTGATGAAGCAGAAAGAGAAATTATTTATCAGTCTTCTTATAAGACGTATCTCTTTCTTTCTCAGTTTTTGCCGGTGCTTTTATGTGTCACGATGATTGGACATTTATTATGGAATACGGGCGCCATGGCTGTTTTCATTGTGGGAATTGTGTGGCTTGTTATGACCTGGTCATATTGCAGGAGCTGCGTGAAGCTGCAGAAAAGTAAAATTAATATGTAAATGTGAATGGTCAAGTAAAAGAAAACGCTTCAGACAAAATACAGGCAATGGCTACTCATCAGGCTGACAAAATGATATAATGGTATCCATAGAATACGGGAGGATGAAAAATCTATGGAAAAATATATTATGTCATTAGATGCCGGAACGACAAGCAACCGATGCATTCTTTTTAATGAGCAGGGGAAAATATGCAGTGTGGCGCAAAAGGAATTTACACAGTATTTTCCTAAGCCGGGCTGGGTTGAGCATGATGCGGATGAGATATGGTCGACGCAGCTGGGGGTTGCCGTAGAGGCGATGAGCAAAATCGGTGCATCGGCAGAAAATATTGCGGCAATCGGAATTACGAACCAAAGGGAGACTGCAATTGTCTGGGATAAGACAACCGGAGAACCTGTCTGCCATGCGATTGTCTGGCAGTGCAGGCGGACGGCAGAGTATTGTGATTCCTTGAAGGAACAGGGGTATACAGAATTTTTCAGAAAGAAGACAGGTCTCATTATTGATGCCTATTTCTCCGGAACAAAGATAAAGTGGATTCTTGACCATGTGGAGGGGGCGAGAGAGAAGGCAGAAAGAGGAGAACTTTTATTTGGAACGGTTGAGACATGGCTTATCTGGAAGCTGACGAAAGGCCGTGTACACGTGACAGATTATTCGAATGCATCACGGACTCTGCTTTTTAACATTAACACGCTTGAATGGGATAAGGAAATATTAGAATTAATCGGGATTCCGGAGAGTATGCTTCCGGAAGTGAGACCGTCCAGTTACCTATATGGTGAGACAGACACCGCATTTTTTGGCGGGGCAATTCCAATCAGTGGTGCGGCTGGAGACCAGCAGTCTGCATTGTTTGGTCAGACCTGTTTTGGAGCTGGAGAGGCAAAAAACACATATGGAACCGGTTGTTTTCTACTCATGAATACAGGGGAGAAGCCGGTATTTTCTGACAATGGGCTTGTGACGACAATTGCCTGGGGGCTGGAAGGAAAGGTTTATTATGCGCTGGAAGGCTCTATATTTGTTGCAGGTGCGGCAATTCAGTGGCTTCGTGATGAAATGCGTCTGATTGATTCGGCGGCAGATTCCGAATATATGGCAAAAAAAGTAGAAGATACAAATGGCTGTTATGTTGTCCCTGCATTTACAGGACTTGGAGCGCCGCACTGGGACCCTTATGCAAGAGGCACGATTGTAGGTCTCACCAGAGGAACCGGAAAGTATCATATCATCCGTGCAACACTGGAGTCGCTGGCATATCAGGTTAACGACGTGGTTAAAGCAATGGAAGCGGATTCGGGGATTAAGCTGAGCGTACTGAAAGTAGACGGAGGGGCGAGTGCGAACAATTTCCTGATGCAGACGCAGGCAGATATTACGGGAGCTCCGGTAGAACGTCCCGGCTGTATTGAGACTACGGCGATGGGAGCCGCATACCTTGCGGGTCTTGCAGTCGGTTATTGGAAAAATAAAGAGGAAGTTATGGGAAATCGTGAGACAGAGCATATTTTTGTTCCTGAAATAAGTGAAGAAGACAGGTGTGAGAAGATAAAAGGCTGGAATAAGGCAGTGACATATGCATATGGTTGGGCAAAAAACTAAGTTTTTATAGACATTTCGACAAAAATATAATAGAATGGTAATGTTAATGAAAATTTAGAAAAGAAAGGGATCGGATATATGAAAAGAAATGTTATTGTAGGACAGTCAGGTGGACCGACAGCTGCAATTAATTCAAGTCTTGCAGGTGTCTATCGTACAGCGAAAGATCGTGGGGCAAATAAAGTATATGGAATGCTGCATGGTGTGCAGGGGTTATTAGAAGAAAAGTATATTGATCTGTCAGATCATATTAAGACAGAGCTGGATGCAGAGTTATTGAAGAGAACTCCGGCAGCTTTCTTAGGTTCCTGCCGTTATAAGCTTCCGGAGATTCATGAAGACAGAGATGTATACGAGAGAATTTTCGGTATTCTGGACAAGCTCGATATTGAAGCATTTATCTATATCGGCGGTAATGATTCTATGGATACTATCAAGAAGTTATCGGATTACGCAATCATTACAGGACACCCGACAAGATTTATCGGATGCCCGAAGACAATTGATAATGACCTTGCGCTTACAGACCATACACCGGGTTATGGAAGTGCTGCGAAATATATTGGTACTTCTATGAAAGAAATTATCCGTGACAGTTTCTGTCTGGAATACAGCAATGGTCTGGTATCTATCGTAGAGATTATGGGAAGAAATGCAGGATGGCTTACAGGTGCGGCTGCGTTGTCAAAGGGTGAGGACTGTGAAGGCCCGGATTTGATTTATCTGCCGGAGCTGCCATTCGAGCTGGAGAAGTTCGGAGAGAAAGTAAGAAAACTGTTAGAGAAGAAGCCTTCTGTTGTTGTTGCTGTGTCTGAAGGAATCCATACAGCCGACGGAACGTATATATGCGAACTTGGAAGCAGTGTTGATTTCGTAGATGCATTCGGCCACAAACAGTTATCCGGAACAGCATCTTACCTTGCAAGCTATATTGCAGGTGAAATCGGATGTAAGACACGTTCTATCGAGCTTAGTACATTACAGCGTTCTGCATCTCATGCTGCGTCACGTGTAGATATTCTGGAAGCATACCAGGTTGGAGGCGCTGCTGTAAAGGCTGCTGATGAAGGAGATTCAGGAAAAATGGTTGTGCTTCAGAGATTATCCGATGATCCGTATCAGTGTGGAACAGAAGTAAAAGATGTGCACAAAATTGCGAATGATGAGAAGCTCGTTCCAAGAGAGTGGGTAAATGAGGAAGGAACTTATGTGACAAATGAGTTTATTTCTTACGTAAGACCACTTATTCAGGGTGATGTGTCTCCGGTTATGGTAGATGGTATTCCGAGACACTTATATACTCCAAGAGAGTTAAGCGAGAAATAAAAGTTACAAGAGAGAAATATGAGGGATGTGGGCATATCACAGAAAGAAGAGTGGTATGCTCACTTTTTTTGTGCAACGTTTTGTGGCTTGCATTTTTTTCTGAAATAAATTACGATATAACCACTCTATTTTATATCTGATTTTTATTCTTATCAGTCAGAAAGCAATGTCAGAAACCATTCGGATTACATTTTCCGAAACATGAGACAATACAAATGAATTGAGGTGGTGCAAATGAAGGAAACAGGAGGATATGATGTACTGCGCCTGATCGAGCATAACGAGAAATGTTATGTAAGTTCTGAATATGTGGAGGGAAAACCTCTGATTCAATGGCTTAAGTATCATCCAAATCTTTCAAAAGAACAATTATTTTCGTGGATTCATGAGTTGGCAAAACAGTTGGAGTATATTCATAAATGTCGTGGAAATCCGTGTTACCGATATGTGAATCCGTACAGTATTATTATTACAAAAGAAAAAATGCTTTATTTACTTGATATGAATGCAAAATCAAGTGAACAGGAACTTTTGCTGATGAGAAGAAGAAAAGTAAGAGAGCATTTTCTTCCGCCGGAAGAAGCTTATTATCAGACCGAGAGTGTTTCCCTTGATATTTATGGCCTGGGAAAAACAATTCAATATCTGTTAGCCATGTCGCAGCCGGATCCGAACCTTACTCTGTGGGAGGAAATCCGTTTTCAGAAAATCATAAAAAAAAGCCTGAACAGGCATTCAAAAGGGGCATATGCCCAGGTGTCCGAACTCCGAAGACAGCTTCCTGTATATCACGAGCGCAAAAAACACTTGCTTTGAGTTCTTTCGCAATCATCCGTCAGGATTGTACTGTGAAAGTTAGCTTGCGTGTTATTGACTTAAATAATAAGGCAATGTAAAATGAATAGAAGTATATTACAAGGAGTTGTTGAAAGATGGAGATTGAACGCAAATGGATGGTAAAGGAATGGCCAACAGGTTTGCCATTGCTGGAATCATATCAGATGGAGCAGGGATATGTCTGCGTAAGACCTACCGTGCGGATTCGCAGAGAAGCATTGCAAGGCGGGGAAACAGATTTGATTTTGTGTTTTAAAGGAGCTCCAAGTGCAGATGGCCTGAGCCGTCAGGAGATAGAGACGAAGATAGACGAAGACTTGTTTGCGAAGCTGCAGGAGTTGATTGGAAAACCTTTGATCCAAAAGGAGCGGCGGACATATCTTTTGCCGGATGGGAAGCATCTGGAGGTGAATCATGTGGACGAAGGTCTGGAGACTGCATTCTGGTATGCCGAAATTGAATTTCAATCGGAAAAAGAAGCGAGAGAATGGAAAGCTGAGGCAGTTGGTATGGAAAGTTATCTGAATGATGATTGTACTGGAGAGCCAAATTCGAGCATGGGCGCTTATTGGGTGCAGACAAGAATGTGATATTCTCTATATTTGCCCTTAAAAGGGAGGATGCCGGGTAATCACTTTCGTGATTCCCGGCTTGTATTATGAAAAAGTTTCTTGCTAAATAATTATTGTTTGCTTATCTGATACTTATAGTATATGGAACAGCTGTGAAGAAATAATGTTAAAGGTGTGAAAGATTATTGAAAGAAAAATGAACAAATTATGAACAGGTGGATAGAAAGATGCCTTAAAACGGAGATGATGTGTCTTCGTTTCGGGCATTACCGGGTGCGATTCCGTAATATGCTTTGTATGCACGGCTAAATGCGCTGACAGAATTATACCCTATGATGCCACATATTTCTTCAAGCGTATAGTTACTGTATCGAAGCAATTCCTGGGCATGTGACAGGCGGAGTTCCCGGATTAATACAGAGAATGGTTTCCCAAAATTTTTCTGAATCAGTCTGCTGAAAAAAGATTCACTGTAGTGAAATTTTTCGGCTACATCCTTTAAAGTAATCGTATTATAATTTTGACGCATGTATTGAAACAGTATGTTTAGATTACTGTGTTTGTCAAGTAGCTCCTGAATATTATAAAAACGCGTAGTATTACTGTATTTTCTTAATACAGTGGCAAAAAATAAGGAGAGGATGCAAATCATATTGTTATTACAAAGTGAATCCTTGATTCCAAATTCAGCCATGAGTTTTTGTATATAACTTTGAATAATCACTTCATTGTCGGTCTGAAAAATCAGATAATTCCGTTCATTATTTTGTTTCAGAGAGTTTCGGAAAAAAGCGGAGAGTAGTGTATCATTGTTAAGCAGTGACCAGAAAATCTTATTAAAAGTTGTTTTGCGTATCATGATAGATATAATAAGGTCATTTTCAAATGCCCTGACATTATGGGGAGAGTCAGGGGCGATAATTAATAATGTACCCTCATCAAGGATGAGATGCTCATCTTCAAAGCAGAAATCAGCCTTGCCGTGATAAACATAATTTAATTCAAAGTGATCATGTGTGTGAAACCCATCATTAATGAATGGCAGATGTGTGTAAATATTAATGTCCATTCCGTTTGAAAAGATTGCGTGTTCAGTTAGATAAAAATTTCCATACATTTTGTATTGCTTTGAAATTGGATTCGTTGGAGGCGAAAAAGGGGAGGATGGTTCTATTACCGGGATGTTTCCTATATAATTCCAAAATTCTTCATAAGACAAAAAGCCTGAATATTCCGGATAAGCAAAACAATCGCTGGGGCGTGTTTCTGTCTGAAATGCTATCTGTAAAGCTTTTGGAAAGGGCAGGGCAGTTTTATATTTTTTGTATTTTGTATTGGAAACAGATCGAATTTTGTTAATATCTGTAATAAGGGCTGTCATTTTTATACCAGGAGTCCTTTCTTTCTTTTGTTTAATATTTTAAGTATATTTTTTTGAAAAATCAATATTTCTGTTAAAAATCATGAAAAGGCAAAGAAAGAGCAAGATTTGGCATCTTCATATTTGAAAAGAAATGTTATTGTCATATTAATGAATGCATTCAAAAAAATAGCAGGAGGTTATGATATTAAATGAAAATGAGAAAGAGATTATTAGCATTTGCGATGATTTTGACATTTATGTTGTCAGTGAGTATCGGAAGTCAGACAATTTACGCGGCAGATGCACAGTTAACAGTTACGGAAGAACAAGCTTATAATTATAATTTAAAAGCAGAGGATATTTTGATTCGAGACCCATACATTGTAGTATATGAAGGAAAATATTATATGTATGGAACAGATGGAACGAATGCTTTTGGCGGTCAGATGGACAGTTTTCCAGTATGGGTAAGTGAAGATTTGGAAAATTGGGCGGGGCCTTATACGATTTTCAAAAACGATGGAAGTTTTTGGGCTGATAAGCAGTACTGGGCACCGGAAATTTATTATATTGATAATGAATTTTATTTATATGGCTCCATGGGAGGAAGTGGAAGAGAAAACAAGGGAATTCAGCTGTTTAAATCAAAAAATCCTTTGGGACCTTTTGAACCGACAACAGAGTATCCATTTACTCCGGAAGAAGATGATGATATTGATGCGACCCTTTATGAAGAGGATGGAAAAATGTATATGGTTTATTCTCAGGGCGCAGACGGTATTTATGCAGTGGAATTGAATCATACATTAGATGGATTTGCAAGCCAGCAGTTTAAGCTGTTTGATGTATCTGAGTGTTCCTGGCCGGTTGCAGCATTCGGCGGAATGGTTTTAAATGATGGGCCGTGTTTCTATAAAACATCTACAGGAAAACTGATTTGTCTGTTTTCATCAATGTCAGAGGATGGATATAACATGGGAATCGCATATTCTGATAATGGAAGACTGGACGGAAAGTGGATATTGTCAGAGGAGCGTTTTGATGTGGGAACAGATGGCGGTCATTGTATGATTTTTGAAAATTTGGAGGGACAGACAATGATTTGTTATCATGCTCCAAATGGAAAGAGTCATCCAGCGTTTCGTTATTTGATAGAGGATAAGGAGAAGGACACGGTTTATGTTTCAGAAACACCAGAAAAAATTCCGGTGGAAGATATTTTTGAGGATGTACAGGAGACAGATTGGTTTACAGAAAATGTACAATATGTGTATGATCATGGAATTATGAAAGGTCTTAATAAAACACAGTTTGGACCTAATGATGCATTAGTACGTGCGCAGTTTGCAGTTATGGTACATCGAATGAGTGGCTCTCCGGAGATGTCATATAAGGAAGTTTTTGCGGATGTAGAAGATGACATGTGGTATACAGACGCAATTGTATGGGCTGCCAGCGCTAAGGTAGTAAATGGATATGAAGATACTGGATTATTTGGAACAGCAGATAATATTAATCGTGAGCAGATGGCGGTTATGATGTATCGATATGCGGATTACTTGAAAGTTAATGTAGAGACAAGCGGAAATCTTGAGAAGTTTGTGGATGCTGGAAATGTAAATGAATTTGCAAAAAAGGCAATGGTTTGGGCAGTTGATAATGGAATTATCAAGGGAAAAGATAACGAGACCAGACTTGATCCACAGGGAAATGCTGTACGTGCAGAATGTGCTGCCATTGTGCAGAGATTTATAGAAAATATAGAAAAGTAAAAAATGTTATAGAACATAAAAAGAGGGAGCCGCACAAATCAAGGCGACTCCCTCTTTTGGCAATTATTATTTTCTGTAAGCAAAAATCGGAAGACCATCCTTCTTTGGAAGGGATACATCGCCCTGGATCAACGGTTTTGCATATTCGATAAATGCATCGCTGATATCACAGCCGTCGATAATCCACTCTGCCGGTACAGGTTTCTCTTCGTTACAGATGATATTTACATCTGCTGTGCCGTATGTTAATTCATATGGATGAGAATTATGTCTGATAAATGTAATCATTTTGCCTGTCTCGCCTGCAATTGCAGCCTGTACACCATAAACACCTGCATTTACAGCTTCTTTCAAATCTGTGTCAGAAAGCATTGCACTGGAGCAGCGCTGGCATACATTGAATTCGATTGAACGTACTTTTACGCCAACTTTCTCTTTTACGAGGTTTTCCAGATATTTTCCGGAACCTGTCAGCATCTTGTGTCCGAAGTTATCTACTCCTACATCGCTTGCATATTCGCATACGAAAGTTCCTTTTCCATCATTGATACCTTCAGAAATACATACAACGAGGTTTGGAGTCTTCTCAAGAGCAGCTTTTACTTTCTCGATAAATTCATCCTGGTCAAATGCAACTTCCGGAAGGTAGATCAGTACCGGGTTGTCTCCTTCAAACTTACGTGCAAGTACACTTGCAGCAGTAAGCCATCCAGCGTGACGTCCCATAATCTCGATGATCGTTACGGATTTCTTATTGTCGTAAACAGATGCATCAATAGCAGTTTCACGAACAACAGTAGCTACATATTTTGCAGCGCTTCCGAATCCCGGTGTGTGGTCTGTCTCTACCAGGTCATTGTCAATTGTCTTCGGTACACCGATGAAGCGGATATCACTTCCGATTCCGGCAGCATAGCGGGAAAGCTTACTTACTGTATCCATAGAATCATTTCCGCCAATGTAGAAGAAGTAACCGATATTTTTCTCTTCCAGTTTCTTAAATAACTCAGGATATACCGGATCATTTAAATCTTCTGGAAGTTTGTAACGGCAGGAACCAAGGAAAGAACCTGGTGTAGTTCTGACAAATTCCAGTTCGCCTGTGGCATCCATAGCTCCGATATCCATGTAATTGTCTGCAAGAAATCCTTCGATACCGTTTATCATGCCATATACGTGATCAATGTACTCTGTTTGTTTTACACCTTCTGCCACTACTCCATATAAACTTCCGTTGATAACAGCAGTAGGTCCGCCGGACTGTCCGACAATCATATTTTTCTTCATGTTTTATTCCTCCAATTCTCCCCACGGGGTGACTATTAATACTATAACGAATTTTGGGAGATTTTACAATGTGTAGATGATGAATTTTTGAAAAAATCAGGTTGGAAAATTCAAAATAATGATATATACTAGAGAGAGTTATGAAAACAAAGGAGAAAAAAGATGAAATATATTTCGTTTGCTATTCCAAGTTACAATTCACAGGAATATATGGCACATGCAGTTGAGAGTATTCTTCCGGCGGGAGAAGACGTTGAAATTATTATTGTAAATGATGGCTCCAAGGATAGAACGTCAGAGATTGCACATGAATATGCGGAAAAATATCCGGATATCGTCCGGGTTGTGGATAAAGAAAATGGCGGTCATGGCGATGCGGTAAATTCCGGGCTGGAATGTGCATCGGGAAAATACTTTAAGGTTGTCGACAGTGATGACTGGGTGGATGAAGAATCTCTTCACAAAATAGTGGAGACGCTGAAAAATTTTGAAAAAGACGGACAGGAAATTGATATGCTGATTTCCAATTATGTGTATGAAAAGGTGGGAGCCACTCATAAAAAATGTATTCATTATAGAAACGTGCTGCCGCAGAATAAAGTCTTCCGCTGGGATGATATCGGCCGTTTCCATCTGGATCAGTATATTTTGATGCATTCCGTTATCTACCGGACGGATTTGCTGAAGCTGATACAGTTAAAGCTTCCGAAGCATACGTTTTACGTAGATAATATTTATGTGTATTATCCGCTTCCGCATGTGAGAAAGATCTATTATCTTGATGTAGATTTTTACAGATATTTTATCGGAAGAGAAGACCAGTCTGTAAATGAGAAGACAATGATATCAAGAATCGACCAGCAGTTATTTGTCACGAGATCCATGATTGACATGTATCGTCTGGAAAAGATTCCGAGTAAGAAGCTGCGGGCTTATATGACGAATTATCTTGCGATTATGATGACTGTTTCCTCGATTCTTGCCATTCGTTCGAAGAAGGCAGAGAATCTGGAAAAGAAGAAAGAGCTTTGGCAGTATTTGAAAAACAAAGATTTGAAAACATTTATAAAAATACGTTGGGGAATTCTTGGACAGTCGATGAATATACCCGGAAGATCGGGACGTAAGATATCTTCGATGGCGTATTCCGTTGCAAGAAGGATTATTGGTTTTAATTAAACGGAATTTTATTGGTAAATAAGGAATAAATTATCAGCCATGATACATACTACTAGTAAAAGTGAAAAGGAGTGTGTAACATGGCTGTTGATTTTAAAGAAAGTAGAACAAGAGAGAATCTGATGCGTGCATTTGCAGGAGAAAGTCAGGCAAGAAACCGATATACAATTGCAGCGGGAACAGCAAAAAAGCAGGGAATGTTTGCGGTAAATCAGATTTTCCTTTTTACGGCGGAACAGGAGAGAGCACACGCAGAGCGTTTTTATGATCTGCTCAAGAATCTGTCAGGAACAACTATTCAGATAGATGGAGGGTATCCGGTTGATCATTTTGACAGTGTGACAGAGCTTTTACGTGCGGCACAGCATAATGAGATGGAAGAATTTGACAATGCGTACCCGGCTTTTGGAGATATTGCCAAGGAAGAAGGGTTCATTGAAGCGGCATCTGCGTTTTATCAGATCGCTAAGATAGAAGAGATTCATGGGAAACGATTCGGAAAACTGGCGGAGATGCTCGAACAGAATCGTTACTTTGAAAGTGATACGGAGCAGGAATGGATGTGTTTAAACTGTGGACATATACAGCGAGGCAAGCTGGTTCCGGAAGCATGTCCGGTATGTCATCATGAAAAGGGGTATTTTATTCCGGTAAGTCTTGCGCCGTATCTGGAATGTGAGTTTTTAAAAGAAAAATAAAAGCAGGAGTTTTTGTATGGCAAGTCAGAAAGTTGAAAATCTGTTAAATCTTGCAATGGATGCCACGGAGGAGGAAAGGGAAAAATCGCAGCGGCTGGAGGTTGGTTATCATCCGATTGAAAGGACATGGGAGCTGATTGTAAAGTATTCGGGAAATTTGGATGAGGTCCGGGATATTGCGGAACGAGTAACAGAGCTGGTGAATGAGTATGCCATAGTTGTAGTACGGGAATCTGTAATTAATCTGCTGGCGGAAATCCCCCAGGTAGAATATATAGAAAAACCAAAAAGATTATATTTTCAAGTCGTGAATGGAAAGCGGGTGTCTTGTATCAATGAGATACAAGGTCCCCGCTTTTCTTTATCCGGACAAGGAACGCTGGTGGCGGTGATAGATTCCGGGATTGATTATGCAAATATGGAATTCAGGAACGCGGACGGAACGACAAGAATCCGGGCTCTTTGGGACCAGTCTCTTCCGGTGCGGGAGGGGGAGGCTTCCCCTGACGGATATGGCATAGGTGTGGAATATGCACAGGAACAGATTAATGTGGCGCTTCGTGCCGGGACACAGGCAGAACGTCTGCAGATGCTGCCGTCACGAGATACATCTGGGCATGGAACTGCGGTGGCAGGAATTGCCGCGGGCAACCTGGGCGTGGCACCGGGGAGTGAATTGCTTGTTGTGAAGCTTGGAAATCCCGCAGGGGATGGGTTTCCACGGACCACTGAGCTGATGACCGCGCTGGATTATGTCATTCGCAGGGCATTGGAGTATCAGATGCCGGTGGCGGTGAATTTAAGCTTCGGTAATACTTATGGTTCACATGATGGCTCGTCGCTGGTAGAACGATTTATAGACGATATTTCAAATATGGGAAGGAACGTTATCTGCGTTGGCGCCGGAAATGAAGCGGCAAGTGCAGGGCATACATCCGGCAGGCTTTCCGATGACCGGGAGGAAGTGATTGAGCTTGCCGTGCAGGAAAATCAGCCCACATTAAATGTGCAGATATGGAAGCAGTATGTGGATGTGGTGGATATTTCGCTTGTATCCCCATCGGGAATCCGCATCGGACCGATACAGGAAATTTCCGGGCCGCAGAGGTTTACCGCAGGACAGACAGAGCTTCTTATGTATTATGGAGAACCAAGTCCATACAGCATTGCACAGGAAATTTATATTGATCTGCTTCCGAAAGAAAGTTATATCAGTTCCGGGGTCTGGAGAATTATTCTAACACCTAGAAAAATTATTTCTGGGGTTTATGAAATGTGGCTTCCAAGCGAAGGGGTGCTGAACCGGGGGACAGGATTTCTATATCCGACAAGGAATACGACACTTACAATTCCGTCTACTGCCGGGCGTGTGATTACGGTGGGGGCATACGATGCGCTTACTTTTGCTTATGCGGACTTTTCAGGGCGTGGACCTCTTGCAAATGCCGGGAATGTATGGGGCGAAGGAATTGTAAAGCCGGATCTTGCAGCGCCGGGAGTCGATGTGACAACAGCTGCTGTGGGCGGGGGATATACCGAAGTCAGCGGTACGTCCTTTGCAACACCTTTCGTGACAGGCGGGGCAGCGCTTCTCATGGAGTGGGGGATAGTGAGGGGAAATGACCCTTATTTATATGGAGAGAAGGTGAAGGCGTACTTAAGGCGCGGGGCGAGGCCGCTTCCGGGATTCACAGAATATCCCAACCCGCAGGTGGGGTATGGGGCACTGTGTGTAAGGGATAGTCTGCCGGGGTAGGGTAGAGTGGGAAGTGTAAAAAGTAAAAGTATTAATAACTTTATCAGAGACACTGAATAAGGAATTTGGAAAAGGTTTTTCTGTTACAATATGTCCTGCCCTTTTGTGAATTTGAAAGAGAAATAAAAGTGCCTTTTTGTGAAAAAACTATATTGAATAAAACTGCCTTTTTGGATTATAATAGAGTTGTAAAGAAATGAGGGGTGATAATTTGAAAAGGAAAATATATAGTCGTTTATTAGAATGGAAAGAGAAGGACAACGGAAACTGTGCATTGTTGCTGGATGGAGCAAGGCGTGTCGGTAAAAGCTATATTGCGGAAGAGTTTGGGGCAAATGAGTATAAGAGCTACCTCTTGATTGACTTTGCACATTTGCCACAGGAGGTAAGAAGCATATTTGAAAATGATATCAATGATTTTGACCTGTTTTTTAATAAATTATCAGCATATTATCGAAAAACACTTTACAGACGCGATTCACTCATTATTTTTGATGAAGTGCAAAGATATCCGACTGCGAGGGAATTGATCAAATATTTAGTTGCCGACGGACGATATGACTATTTGGAAACGGGTTCACTGATTTCTCTCAGAATGAATGTTGAAAATATTGTAATTCCCTCAGAGGAAGAACATATAGAAATGTTTCCGATGGATTTTGAAGAATTTTTGTGGGCAATGGGAGATGAAAAGACAATCCCATTTTTGAAGGAATGTTTTGAAAATCTCAGACCGTTAGGCCAGGCAATGCACAGGAGAGTGATGAACGATTTCCGACAATACATCTTAGTTGGGGGGATGCCTCAAGCGGTAGAAGCTTATATGAAAAGTAAGAGTTTTGAGGATACAGACAGGATTAAGAGGCGTATTCTGAAGTTATACAGAGAAGATATTACGAAATTTGCAAAAGGGTATGAGGCAAAAGTTCTTGCGGTTTTTGATGAAATGCCCTCGCAGCTTTCTAAGACTGAGAAAAAGTATAAATTGTCAAATATTGATAAGGGTGCCAGATTCCGTGAATATGAGAATGCTTTTTTATGGCTGACAGAAGCAATGGTGGTAAATGCTTGTTACAACGCAACAGAGCCGACGGTTGGTTTGTCTATGAGCGAAGAGCATACGACAAGAAAGTGCTATATGGGGGATACAGGGTTGTTGGTAACTCATTCCTTTATGGATGACAAATTTACAGATAACGAATTATATAGGGATATACTGTTAGATAAACTGCATGTGAATGAAGGAATGCTGATGGAAAATATTGTGGCACAGGAATTGCGGGTGAGTGGGCATAAATTATATTTTTATTCCAGATCGGATACAAATAATCGGGAAAACAATATGGAGATAGACTTTCTGATTCGTGAAAAGCGGAAAATCTGTCCGATAGAAGTAAAATCAGGAGGATATAGAAAGCATTCTTCATTAGATAAATTCCGAAGTAAATTTAAGGGAAAAATAGGGCAGGCATACATTTTATATACGAAAGATATTGCGGTAAAAGACGATGTAGTGCATCTTCCAATCTATATGGCAATGTTTTTGTAAAATGCATGTTAGATAGCTCTTCTGGTTGAGGGAGGACAATTCATTGTGGAAACTAATGGATTTATAAGCTTGATCAGTGAAAAGCTGCATGAAATATCAACAGAACGAAAAGATGTTTCGGGGGAGATAGAGGCCGAAGATTCAGAAGATTTTGAAGATGACTCTCTGTTTACAATTGTAGATGCTGGTAAAGAACAGAAACTGTCCATGCCTGTTTACGAGATAGGTTATGATTGGCTGGAAGCATTGCTTTTAGATAAAGAAGATGAAAGCCCGGAGTTTGTAGGAAAACTTTTGGGGGTTCTGGAAGATGAATTATGCAAGGATTTGAGTTTGAGTAATTTTAAAGGGCTGTTTTCCGAAAGGCTTCTTGACTATGCGGAAGATATTCTGAAAAAGGAAATAGAAGAAGCGGATGTAGAACTTAAGGAATGTGCAAAGGACAGTCAATCCTGGCGGAAGCAATATATCTTTAAGAAGAAAAAAGCGAGGAGCCGGCATCTTCTTCTGAATATCCGTAAGAAATGTAGAGAGCAAGAAAAGAAAGTCGAAATGTCAAGTAAAGTATCTGTACTGAAAGTTTCATGGAAGCAGATTGGCGAAATATTATTTACATTAAGTTATGAGGGATACATTGACGAACGGTTGGAAATTGGTCGCCGCTTCTTGCAAACATCATGCCTGACATGATTTATCGAGGAGAAACTAGGACTCAAAGTGAATATGACAAAGGGCAAGGTGGACAGACCACATGGTCTAAAATATCTTGGATTTGGATTTTACTTTGATACAAGAGCACATCAGTACAAGGCAAGACCACATGCAAAATCGGTAGCGAAGTTTAAAGTAAGAATGAAGCAACTCACATGTAGAAGTTGGGGAGTAAGTAACTCTTATAAGGTGAAGAAACTTAACGAATTTATCAGAGGATGGATTAACTATTTTAAGATGGGAGGCATGAAAAACCTATGTGCAAAGTTAGACAGTAACATTCAATAAATGCTGTAAAAATTTACGTTGTATTTCACAACTTTATATGTATAATAAAAAATAGCAGAAATAATATGAAATCAAGGAAGGAGCTCCAAAAAAATAAGGGAATGAAGGCGAGAAGCCTTATGATAAAATCAGGTATAGAGGAGTGTTGGAAAAGATGGTACAGCAGAGTGTTGATTATGAAAATGACTACGAAATAACGAAAGAGTGGCAACGGTGGGATGAACTGGTACAAAAAGGCTATGCGGCCGAAATGGCGCAAAATGAGAAAGTGTTAATATCTGTCTGGTGGGAAGCATGGGGTATATTTCAGGAGATTATGAAAACAGCGGAACAGAAAACGAGTGTTATGGCTGTGATGGAATCTCAGGATTATGCATACCCGATTGACGCATGGCTCCAGGATTTTGAGATGGAGCTGGGAAATGCGGGCGAACATAAAAAGCGTGTTGAATATTGCCGGGCTGTTCTGGAAATGTTTGACTGGAGATATGAAGATGGAAGTAATTTTAAAACTGCAATTGGAGAGGAATTTTATGCGGAAGGCAGGGTTGAAGAAGGCAAAGAGTGGTTTATAAACTGGCTGCAGAAAGAGCCGCATAACGCAAATGCATTGAGCATGTATAGCTGGTGCGTGCAGAAACAGGAAGGAGCGGAGGCTGCTTATAATCTGCTCCGGCGAGAAGTAATCGGAGTTCCCTGCACGCTGGCTAATGAGCTGCTGTTTGAAAGGGCACGGGATCTGTTGCACAAGTTAGAAAGACCGGAAGACTTGAAGTGGGTGGAGGAGCAGTTAAAGCTCTTTGACAATTCGTTGAAAAAGGCGGAACTGTATAATGATTTAAATGATGAGTTTCGAATGCCTGTACAGCAGCCTATAAAAAAAGAAAAGAAAATATACCCGAATGATCCGTGTCCCTGCGGAAGCGGAAAGAAATACAAAAAGTGTTGTGGAAAGAAATAGTAAAAAGGTGAATAAAAAGATTTGTCCGAGATGTGGACTGGAATTGCCAGAGGAGGCACATTTCTGTCCAAAATGTATGTATAGGTATCTGCAAACAGAAAGTGTGCAGAGTGAGCCAAAGAAGAAAAAACATTATACTGTCATTGTGTGTGGTGTTGTGATCACTGTTTTTTTGATGCTGGCAGGCGGACTTCTGCTCTTTCAGGAAATAGAAAAACAGGCAGAGCAGGAAGATATAAAGCACCAGGCGCAGTTGAAGCAGATTTTCAGAACAGGGGAAGAGCTTCCATATCATGACGAAATCGTTTATGATTTAAGGGATTGTATGACAGACTGGGAAACGGTCAGGCAGAAATTGGGAGAGGAAACGGAAGAAGCTTCTCAAGAGGGTGAATATACCGTACATACCTATGAAAATGCAGAAATTACTGTGAACAGCGAAGGGATTGTACAGGATATTTATATTAATTATAAAGAAGATACGGATAAAGTAAAATATGGTCTGTATGGATTCTGCGGAACTTCTGAAAGAGAGAAAATTAAAGCAGATCTGGGAACGCCAGACCAGAATTATGGAGAAAATGAATATTTTTACCGCTTTGAAGGCATAGAAGGAGCGCCTACCCTTTGTTTCTCATTCGCTGATGATGGAAGTGTGGAAGAGATAGAATATTACCGCTGATCCTATATTTATAAAGTCTCCTCTTCCTGGTTATATAAGTCTTCATTTGTCTTGCAGATGTTAAAATGATGGTTGATTCCCCATATAATAATGCTGTCTCGTTTGTTTTTTGGATACAGCGGGGAGAAGCCGGCATATTTTAATAACTGTTGGGTCTCGTCAAGAGATAGTGACATACCGAATGCAAGAGCAATCAGCTTGTCCCGGGAAGGCATCCGCTTGCCGGAAAATATCTGATAGCCGTAGATTTCATTTAATTCTGCATCTTTGATGACCTGTGATTTTGCCAGGTCTTTATCAGTAATCAACTGATTCAGATAGACAGATAAAGAAGCGCTTATCAGGTAATCTTGTTCTTTTTGAAGATAATTATCAATGGAAGGGCTGGAATTCAGAGATTCCATGAGTTCATTTGTAGGTTTTTTAATCATATAAATTTCTCCGTTTCTGTATTGAGTGCAGTATAACACGGGAAAATGAGATTTGCAATGGAGAATAGAAAATGAGTGAGATGTACCGCTGGTTACAGGATAGTATAAAAGAATATTACCAATTTGTCAGAGTGTTGAAAAAACAGAATGAAAAAGAAATTCTGTTATATCAGAATAAATTCTCAAGGATTCCTGTGGTTGTGAAGAAAATGCAGGGAAGCTATCCAGTTTATGAACGGCTGACAGAGGTAAAAAGTCAATACGTTGCGGCAGTACTGGAGAGCGCTTTTGATGGGAAAGAAACTTTGGTATTGGAAGAATATGTGGATGGAATGTCAGTGGCTGATATTCTGGAAAATCAGGTGTTTACGAAAGATTCCATGTGCAGAATCGTGATACAGATTTGTGAAGGCTTGCATGCATTGCATAAATGCGGGATTATCCACCGGGATATCAAACCGGAAAATATCATGCTTCAGCCGGACGGAGCCGTAAAAATTATTGATTTCGATGCAGCAAGAACGTATAAGAGATATGAAAAGAAAGATACCAGGATGCTTGGAACGATTGGTTATGCGGCACCGGAGCAGTACGGGGAGGCACAGTCAGATGCCCGGACGGATATCTATGCGCTAGGCATTTTGATGAATGTGATGCTGACAGGGAAGCATCCGGTAAATCAGACTGTAAATGGAAAAATTGGCGAAATAATCGGAAAATGTATCCGGATTGAGCCGGATAAACGATATCAGAGTGTGTTGGATATCAGAGAAGAATTAAAATGACTATTGAACAGATTGAAATAAAAAAGATGGATTACTAAGCAGCGTGCATAGTACAAACGAGACTGCCTGTCATTATAATAATGACAGGCAGTTTCACTCTATTTGGAAATAGTTGGAGTGACAGAAGAACGAGGATAGGGTTTTTTCTCATCTGTTAAACCAGAGAGATAATCCATGCTGGTATTCAGGGCAAGAGCAATTTTCCGGCATTGTTCAAAAGTATAATAGCGCTTTCCATTTTCAATTTTGGAATAATCGCTTTGGTCAATGCCAGTGAGATGCTGCATTTTTACCTGTGTGTATCCCAGTTCTTTTCGTAAATCTTTAAGACGTGACAAATGCTCACCTCCGCTGTTTATAGTTTATTCTTGACAGTTTAATTATGACGGATTGACCTATTGACATTAGGGTGAAATTGACCTATTATTTAAGGTAGGTATATATACTAAAGTATGAATACGTTTAAATGGAAAAATTCTAAAGAAAAGGAGAAGAGAAATGGCAAATTTTTGTAACAATTGTGGGAGACCATTAAAAGAGGGAGAAGTATGTAGCTGTATGCAGAAAAATAATGTAAATCAACAGAACCAAGGTGGAAACCAGCAGTTTTATCAGCCGCAGAACAATCAAGGCGGAAATCAGCAGTTTTATCAGCCACTGAACAATCAGAGCGGAAATCAACAGTTTTACCAGCCGCAGACAAATAAAGGCGGAAAGATTCCAAAGTTGCTTGTGCCAATTGGACAGATAGTGGCAGGAGGTATATTAATTATATTTGGACTTATGACTGGTGGATGGGACTGGTCCTACATATCATATGTTTCAGGAGCGGGATTCTTATTAACAGGAATCTGTGGACTGATCGATTCTAAAAAATAAAATGATATTTGGGGGTGCAAGAGATGAAAATGTTACGTGAAAAAGAAAATAAAGGTATGAAAAAAGTACTTCTGTTTTTGGTTCTAAGTTTAATTATGTTATTTTGTGTCGGCTGTGGAAAATCTGAATCCAAAGCGGAAACGATAGATTTTCCTGTCACAGTTCAAAATAATACTGGAGTAGATATTTATTGCCTATATGCTTCCGTTTCAGGTACAGATGAATGGGAAGAGGACATTTTAGCTGATGAAGTTTTAGAAGATGGAGATAGTTGTGAGATAACTTTTACTGTAGACGCAGATTCGCTTGTATGGGACTGGAAAATCGAGGATTATGAGGGCAACACTCTTGAATTCTATGATTTGGATTTTTCAGACTGTTCAGTTGACGGAGCTGTGCTTGAACTGGAATATATTGATGGAGAGGGATATGCTACATTAAATTAATCAAACATGCAATGCGAATGCAGAAAACATTGATATGAATTATATGGTAGATAAGGAAGTGGGAAAATGTTTTGTGAGAACTGTGGTGGGAATTTAGAGGCAAATGTGAAATTCTGTCCGAGATGTGGAAAAGCGGTAGAAGTTCAGAATAATAACTTATATGCAAATTTGTACGGGGGAATGCAAATAATTGAAAATCTGTATAAGAAGGAAAAGATGTCATTGTACATCTGGATAGGGGTTGTCTGCTATCAGATTCTGGCAGGTTTTGTGCTTCCATCTGCCTGGGGATTCGCATTGTGGAATTGTATTGCGTGTTACCAGACCTATCAGTTTGCCCAGAAAATGAAACAGCAGCCGGTTGGTATATACAAACATTATGAAGAGGCATTGACAGGAGATGTTATATTTTTAGTCCTGAATCTGTTGCTGGGCGGAGTAATTGGTGCGGTTGGTGCAGGCTATGATCTGTATGTCAGAAAATATGCAATGGATAATAAGGAAATATTGTTGTCTGTTGAAAATAATTTGGCTCAACAAGGAGGAGTGTTATGAAAGGGAAGAGAATAATTCAAGGTATTTTAATGTGCAGTATGTTGCTGGGCGGGTTGTTTCTGCCGGGAAATCTCTTGACTACGCAGGCTTTTGAGGCAGATGGTTTTACTTATAAGAGTGATGCGGCAACAGGAACAGCAAGTATTACCGGTTATACAGGAACAAGTACGGATATTACCATCCCGGCAGAAGTTACTTATCGGGGAGTTACCTATAAAGTGACGAGGATAGAAGACGAAGCATTTTATGATAATGACGTGATAAAGAGTGTGAACATTGAGGATGGAATTACAGAAATAGGAGCAAGAGCATTTGCCAAGTGCAATTCGCTTGAGAAAGCGGAAATGCCAGATTCGGTTGAAAAGATAGAAAGTGGATGGGTTACTAATGCAGGAGTCAGAGGTGTTTTCTGGAAATGTATTAATTTAAAAGAAGTTAGATTATCCAAAGGACTATCCGAAATTTCAGCAGGCTCATTTTATGGATGTTCAAAGCTTTCAGAGATAATAATTCCCGCCAGTGTGGAAAAGATAGGTGAGACGGCTTTTTATGCATGCAATAATTTGTCAAATGTTTCTTTTGAGGCAAAAGCTTCTCTTAAAGAAATACAAGAAGATGCTTTTTCTCAATGCAATATAAGCCGTATTGAGGTTCCGGAAGGAACACAGAAGATGGATGCAGATGCTTTTTATGGAAATCCAATACAGAAGCTTATTTTACCTAAGAGTTTGGACACGGTAACTTCCTTTGATTCTCTTTCAGATATAGGGGATTATAATAAGGCAGTTATCATAAAGTCCGATATTCAATTAGATATTTTAGGGGATAATACAGAAATATATGGACTATCCGGGTCGCAGGTGCAATTTTATGCAAATCAAAGGGGTCATGATTTCTTTCCAATTAATGCGCCATCAGGACTAAAGGCGGAGAGAATGGAAGGCTCAAAAGTAAAATTAACGTGGAGTCCGGTGAGTTCGGTAACAAAGTATAGAATTTTTTGTGCAGATAAATCTGATGGACAATATCAAGAGTTGACAACGGTTGCAGGCACGCAATATATAGATGAAAATGCGCCTTTAGAGAAAGATAAATATTATAAAATCAGCGTAGTATATACAGATTGTCTGGGGGAAGAAGTAGAGGGACTGCAAAGTAGTGCTGTTCATGCAGGAATACCGTTACAGAAGATTACTTTGAATGAAGATAATGTGGAAGTTGATGAAGGTGGTAGTTTCAAATTATTAGTAAGTTATGTTCCAGAAAATACTACAGAAAAGAAGACAATAAAATGGAGTTCCAGTGATGCGGAGATAGCAGAAGTAAAGGAAGATGGGACAGTTACAGGTATATCAGCAGGAGAAGCAACCATTACGGCTACAGCGATGAATGGAAAGACAACAAATTGTAAAGTGGTGGTCAAGGGAGCAGAAACGGAGCAAGATATACCGTTACAAAAGATTACTATGAATAAAAGTATGTCAACAATTACAGAAGGAACCAAGGTACAATTGTCTGTTAAATACACCCCAGAAAATACTACAGAAAAGAAAACGATAAAATGGAGTTCCAGTAATCCGAAGGCGGCAGAAGTAAAAGAAGACGGAACAGTTACAGGTATATCAGCAGGACAAGCAACCATTACGGCTACAGCAGTGAACGGAAAGACAGCAAGTTGTAAAGTGACAGTGAGGGAGAAAGCTTTACCGTTTACAGATGTAAAAGAGAGTGACTGGTATTATGATACAGTAAAATATGCGAATAAAACTGGTATTATGACGGGATTGAGTTCGAATATTTTTGGACCAACTCAGAATATAGCGCGAGCGCAGTTTGCAGTAATTCTTCACCGAATGAATGGAAAACCCCGAATGTCCTATCAAGGCGTGTTCCCGGATGTTGCAAATGGAATATGGTATACAGATGCAATTTTGTGGGCGTCAAATCTCGGAGTGGTAACAGGATATTCAGATAGTGGATATTTTGGACCAGCTGATAATATTACCAGAGAGCAGATTGCAGTTATGATGTACCGTTATGCAAAGATAAAGGGATATAACACAACAAAGCGTACAGATATCTGGAAATATAGTGATGGGGGAAATGTGAGTGGTTTCGCGCAAGAGGCTATGAAGTGGTGTGTTGCAGAGGGAATCATTTCCGGTAAAGATTATGGAACACGATTAGACCCACAGGGACATGCAAGTCGTGCAGAGTGTGCGGCAATTATGCAAAGATTCCTGGAAAAATATAAAAATGCTGATTCGGCTCTGGAGCGAAAGTACAGCAGTGCAGAAATTATGGAAATGTACAAGCATCTGATGTATTACAATGAAGGTAAGTGGAAAAATTTTGGTGGCGACAAGTATCAGAATATGGTAAAAACAGCAATTGATGCAACTGTTCCATTTTACTGGTATTTTGGAGATGTTGACAGTATAGATATGAGAGTATCTGTGCTTGTGGATAATGATGATGCGTTAATGAATGGAGAGAATGCAAAAAATCAGTTTCTTTCTATTCAATTAGGAGGACTTAGTTCAGCAAATGGAGATACGTTGTTAGAGTGCTTGATATACAGCCCAGATGGAGTACATCTGGTATGCAATTATGAATCGGTTCCGTATGTTTGGTGATGACATGAACAAGAGAAAAATTATAATACTTGTTATATCTTTGTTTATTATATCCGGCCTGCTGGGTTATTTTGTGATTTACCCCAAAGTTACAGACTTTTTGCAGGAAAAAGAGGATCAGAAAGAAGCACAAAGGGTGATTAATCTCATTAAAAGTCTGGAGGACAAAGAGATTACAGCTGACTCGGGTGATGATTTAAGTAAAATCCAATTAGAGTATGATAGCTTAAGCAAAAAGCAGAAGAAATTAGTTGCCAATTATTCAGATTTGGAGAAGGCTTATACAAAAGTGGAAGAAGCCAAAGATAAAAAGGCCGCACAGGAAATAATTAAAGCCATTGATTTGATTGATATGAGTAGTCTTTCCTCCTCAGACACGTCTGTTCAGGAATTGCGGGCAAAATATGAAAAGCTGACAAAGGCGCAAAAGGATCTGGTGACGAATAAAGAAAAGTTACTGCAGTGCGAGCAGATGATAGAGGAGAAAAAGGCCGAAGAAGAGAAACAGAGGGTGGAGGCAGAAGCCCGGGCTCAGGCGGAGCAGCAGAAAAGGGAAATGGTTCAGGCGACCTTTGCGAATCTTGTATATTACGAAGGGTCATGGGGAGACTTTGGAGCGCATGTTAATAAATATCAGGGTATGGTGGAGGCGGCGATTAAAGCCTCCATCTCATTATCGAATTATTTTGGTGACGTGAATGGTACATCTATGGGACTGAAGAAGATGGATGCAAATGAAATAAAGGCTCTATCTGATAATGTGTTTGGAAGTAACTTACCAGCAGTGAACCAGGCGTACTTAATTATGTTTCAAGGGCCGAGTGTTTCAGGAACGGGAGGAGCAAGAACATTATTATGCCTTGTAAGTAGTCCGGACGGAATGAACCTGGTATATAATGAGATTGGTTATTATTAAAATGCAAAGAGGTTTATTGGTGGCTATGTTTTGCTCATTGGCAACAAAGAAAAAACTGCCCTATAATTAGAATGAAAACAAATAAAGAAATTTATTTTGAGGAGGAACGATATGAAAGGAAAGAAAATGAAACGGATAGTTTCTATATTGGTAATGATGGCATTATGCATGAATATGTCGGCGGTAGTTATGGCAGAAAAAGAAGATACGGAACTGAATGCATTACAGGCTGCCGGGCTTGACTTGTATAACGATGTGTCAGCTGGAGCATGGTATTATAATGATATTAATCAGATTACAGTATCCGGGGTTATGAAAGGTTATGTGAATGATTATTTTGGACCTGCAGATTTATTGAATCGTTCCCAGTTTGCAACTATTTTATATCGTTTGGAAGGTTCTCCGAGTGTTGCATACGAATCAATATTTTCAGATGTTCCAAATAATCAGTTTTATAGTCAGGCTGTTACATGGGCGGCAAAAAACGGACTGGTCACAGGATATACGGGCAGTAAAAAGTTTGGCTCGAATGATTCGATTACCAGAGAACAGCTTGTAACTATGATGTACCGGTATGCTTCCTATAAAGGATATGATGTGTCTGTGGATTCTGATTACAGTAATTTTCCTGACGCAAATCTGGTATCTCAATTTGCTGAAAAATCGATGAAATGGGCAGTAGACAGGGAAGTTATTACAGGTAAAAATGGAAGACTGGAATCATGGAATACTGCGAGCCGTGCAGAATGTGCAGCTATTATGAATCGTTTTTCCGGACTATATGGAATAAAAACAAATTATGTATGTCAGCCTCGAGATGGAGTATATGGATACTATAACCTCTATGATGTGCCTAACGAACCATGGGTTGAATATGCGGGAAGTTATCTTGTTAAGGCAGAATCAGCGGGCAAAAATCGCGTGAATCTGGCAGTTGAATTTCTTGGAATAAATTATTCTCCAATTTATGAGACAGAAACTATTTATAATATTCCAATTATTGGAAATAAGGCAATTTTTGAATGGGAAGACAGCTGGGAAAATAAAGGAGTAGGAAGAGTCACGTTTGAGGATGGAGCTTTGACGATTACGATGCGTATTACAGAAATGTCATCAAGTAATCGTGGTACTCTTGAATGTGAGTCCTGGAATTTACCATACATAGGAATAGAAGGCTAAGTGGCCAGCGCCAAAAGTGGATGCTTCCGAACAATGCTTTAATGTCCTGATATCTCTATGCAACATTATCAAGTGATAAGTTTAATTTTGCGTACAAAAAAGCAGGGATTCTCTCGAATCTCTGCTTTCTAAAAATATTATCCTCTGTTATTTAATCCTAAATTCTTCTGCTTCTTCCTCTGTAAGAGGTCTGCCCAACAGCTTAAACCTTTCTATCATCTCTCTCCATTTATACCGTTTGTCATCTGGGTCTCCCGTCAGCCTGCTGTCTTTTGCATAATAAGAAATATCATGTGTAAAATCTACAGGCTTTCTTTCCATTGACAACAAAGGAAAAACTGCCTTATGATTAGAAGGAAAACAAATTAAGAAATTTATTTTGAGGAGAAACGATATGAAAGGAAAGAAGATAATTCGGATTGTATTGATGTGCAGCATGCTATTGGGAGGATTGCTTTTACCGGGAAATATCCTGAGCGCACAGGCTTTTGAGACAGATGATTCTAGTTATAAGAATATTGAGGCCTCAGAGACAGAGAGTCTTCCGTTTTATGATGTGGAAGAAGGAGACTGGTATTATGATGCGGTAAGATATGTAAAAGATGCATATATAATGACAGGTATGGATGATGTTCATTTTGGGCCGACACGGAATATCGCACGTGCGCAGTTTGCTGTAATTCTTCATCGTATGAATGGAGAACCACTGATGCCTTACCAGTATATTTTCCCAGATGTTGAAGAGGGGATGTGGTATGCAGATGCAGTTTTGTGGGCAGCAGATCTCGGAGTTGTAACAGGATATTCAGACAGCGGGTATTTTGGACCAGCTGATAATATTACCCGGGAACAGATGGCTGTTATGATGTTTCGTTATGCGAAGATAAAGGGATATGATACGACACCACGTGAGGATATTCGGAAATATAGTGATGAAAGCAGTGTGAGTGATTTTGCATGGGAAGCGGTAAACTGGTGTGTGGCAGAAGGGATTATTAGAGGTAAAGATAATGGAACAAGATTAGACCCGCAAGGCTATGCACTCCGTGCAGAATGTGCGGCAATTATGCAGAGATTTTTGGAAAAATATGCAGATGTAGATTCGGCACTGGAGCGGAAATACAGCAATGAGGAAATCATGGAAATGTACAGCCAGCTGGAAGATTATGAAGGGAAATGGAAAGATTTTGGCAATGACAAATATCAGAACATGGTAAAAACAGCGATTGATGCGACCGTTCCGTTTGACTGGTACTTTGGAGATATCGACAGTATAGATATTATGATGGTTTTGTTGGTTGATAATGATGATATCATGATGAATGGGGCGAATGCAAAAAATCATGCGCTTCTTGTCCGGTTGGCTGGCGACAGCAGTGGAAACGGAGATATGGTATTAGATTATATATTATGCAGCCCGGATGGGGTGCATCTGGTATGTGAATAAGAAAATCATTTATACATTGCACATATGCGGCAGGGTCAAAAACCCGCCGCATTAATTTTAAACGAAAAGTGGTGGCAAACCAGGATATAGCAAAATTATGGATAGCAAAATTAACCTGTGCGAATGCAATATTGACACGAGAAATGATGAAAGAAATATGATATAATGTGAACACTTGGCGAGGTATCACACGAGCCTAGTGAGAACATATGCCCTTGTGGTATAATGTGAACACTTGGCGAGGTATCACACGAGCCTAGTGAGAACATTTCAGAGAAGTAATCAGAAACCAGTGAAAAGAGAGCGAGGAGAGGTTTATGAGGATAGCGGTCTGCGATGATTGTCAAGAAGATATAATACAGATGAAAATCTTATTGCAGGGCCATGATGTCAGGACATATTTCCGGGCAGAGGAGCTCTTGGCAGACGTGGATGAGAAACAGATTCATTTTGAACTGTATCTGCTTGATATTTACATAGAGGATTCTATGAGTGGGATTGAGCTGGCAGAGAAAATCCGAGATAAAGATACAGATGCGGCTATCTGTTTTGTATCCACCAGCAATGATTTTTACAGGGAAGCCTATGATCTTTATGCAGTTCAGTATCTGTTGAAGCCGGTAGGGAAGGAGGAAATTGACCGTTTGTTAGAGCGTGTGTCGAGAAATCTTGCGCGTGACAGGGAACAGAGTCTTCCCTTCAAATGGAAAGGTGAGACAGGCACGATTCCTTACGGAAGAATCTTATATATCAGCAGCAGAGGGCATACCCTTTTTATTTACTGCAAGGATGGTACCGTGCAGGAATGTACAGGGAAATTGGACGAACTGGAGGACAAGATGTGCAACGATATGTTCTGCCGCTGCCATCAAAGCTTTCTCGTTAATTTATATTACGTGGAGAGTATAATTGGGAAAGAGATGTTGATTCGTGACAACAGAATACCGATATCCAGGCGTTATTACAAACAGGTGAAAGACAGATATCAGGAAGTCCTGTTTGAGGAGGTAGAGTGATGGGAAATCCTTTATTGCGAGATGTGTCTATTTATTGGGGTATGTTTCATGTTATTTTTATATTTATTATGTTATTCCGGTCGCGTTACAATAGAAGGAAGACAGTAATTCTGGCAGTTGCAGGAATGGGAGCATTAATGATTTTAAATGGAATCGGTCTGGTTGTGTTAGGATTTGAACGGATGGGAAAGCTGTTTCTTTTTACCTGTTCCATTCCGAGTTTTCTCTATTTCTGGCTGCTTTCTGCAGACAGGAAAGGAAAATTTCTGCTTACTTTTTGTCTGGCGGATACTTCCTGCCTGTGGCTTATGGCGGTGACAAACCTGTTGGATGTTTATTTGGGTGGAGGACAGTATGTATTGATGCTTATAAGCAGACTGATTCTATTTCCGCTTTTGGAATATTGTATCTATCATTACTTTTGGAAATCTTATCTGGAGTTGCAGGATACAGTGGATAAAGGGTGGGGCATTTTTGCAGGCATGACTGCATTGTATTATGTGCTGTTGGTAATTGTAGTGAACTATCCTTCTAATATCTCAGAGCGGCCGGAGGATGCTCCGGTATGCGTGCTGCTTCTGCTTCTTATGTTCTTTACTTATGCAACAATGTTTACAGCTCTTTACAGACAGCTCCAGCTTCATAAAAAACAGCAGAGCGAGAGGATTTTGTCAGAGCAGAAACATTCACTGGAGATGCGGCTTGAAAGCCAGCAGCAGATAAGGAAAATAAAACATAATATGAAAGGTCATATTGTTACATTGTCAGGACTTCTGTCAATGGGAAAGACGGAGGAAGCGGCAGCGTACCTGAAGAATATGGAATCTGAGATGGAGCCGGTATTCAAGTCGTTTTGTGCAAATATGTATTTAAATGCTATTTTCAGCCGCTATGTTCATAGATTCCATGAGCTGGGAGTAAATCTGAAGCTGGATATCCGACTGGGGGAGGAAGAACTTCACTATATGGAATTATGCCAGATTCTTTCTAATGGGTTGGAAAATGCGTGGGAGGCGTCAAAGGAACTGCCGGTGGAGGAAAGATTTGCTTCGGTGCAGATGAAATATAGCAGGGATTATTTAATTATTCGGATAAAAAATACGTGCAGGAAAGATTTATATGTGGAAAAGGGGACACTCCCAGGGACGGATAAGAAGGAAGCTGGACATGGCTTTGGACTGCCAACGATACAGGAGGCGGCTGCAAGACTTGACGGAGAGATGTTCTGTTATACAGACAATGGAAAATTTGTATTGGATGTGATGGTTCGGGCAAGGATATAACAGGTGTAAAATAGTCGTTGCTATTTCCTGAAAACAGCATTAGAATAAAAAGAAAACATAAATAAGAAGGATAAAGATATTAGTGAAGACAGAAACAGAAAAATTATATTTTGTATTTACGGAAGATGGATTTCTTTTGGATGAACGAGACGGGATTTATTCCGATGCTGTACGGCGCTGGAGGGATAAGTTTCAGGAATCTCCTGCCAGAGCGCTTTACAATCTTGGATTTGAGGAACGTCCTGTATGGCTTGATCAGGCAGGAAATTATTTGTATATGGTGGCAGATGTTTTCCTTCGCCAGCTGACACGTATTCCGGATATTGAAATTCTAAGAGAAAAGGTTATCGTTCCGTTAGAGATAGATGTTGTGGAACGGCTGCTGTCTGCAGTCCCGTTTACTTTTGGCTCAGAGTATGTAACGGCGGTCTGGCTTAAGAAGCTTTTCGCACAGCTTCAGCAGGTTTTCAGTGAGGAGATTAGTTGTTACGAAGGTACGGCTGCGCTATATTTTGCTGACAAAAGCCAGCATCTGAAAGCGGCAGAGCGTATCTTTTTTCATTTGGTGGAAAGTGAGGAAGGGGATTATCCATTTGCTTTTCTTGCAACTTATGCAACGAAGGACAGACGCGGAAAAGTGAAGCATATGCCGTTGCAGTATGCGCTCACAGAATACAAGGAAGACAGGACAAAGTTATTAGAGTTATTGTCTTGTTTGAACAGAGCGTCGGAGGCCTCGGCGCTTGTGGGTGAATTTGTGGCGAAAGGAGAAATGTTCCATCCATTGCGTCTGACATCAGATGAGGCATGGGAGATACTAAAGGATGTTCCTGCCATTGAGAAGGCTGGAATTGTCTGTCGGATTCCAAACTGGTGGAAGAAGAATTCATATCATATTGCGATGTCCGTGAACCTTGGGGAGAAGAAGCCCGCGCTTCTGGGAATGGATTCAATTCTGCAGATGGTTCCCCGGCTTACAGTAGATGGTATTCCTCTTACGAGAGAAGAGATAGAGACATTGCTTGCGCAGACAGAGGGACTTGCGTATCTGAAGGGGAAATGGGTTGAGATTGATCACAAACGGTTGGAAAAGCTGCTTCAGGATATGGAGGAGTATAAAGGCGACTTGACATTGATGCAGGCTCTTCGAATGGGGATGAACAGCGGGCAGAATGAGGCTTTGGCAGATGTAGGACCAATTGTAACAAATGGGGCATGGCTGTCCGGTCTTCTGAAGGACTTACGCGCACCAAAAAATATCCGCTCTGCGATTGTACCGAAGTCTTTTCACGCACAGCTTCGCCCATATCAGAAATCAGGATATACCTGGCTGAATTATATGGATAAGCTGGGCTTTGGCGCATGTCTTGCAGATGACATGGGTCTTGGAAAGACCGTGCAGGTACTTGCATATCTTGAAAAACTCCGGAAAACAAAGAAGAATGCAAGAGCCTTGCTTGTAGTTCCAGCATCACTTCTTGGAAACTGGCAGAAGGAGTCAGAGAAATTTGCACCGGACATGCCTGTGAGAATTCTGCATGGTGGTGGCGCGAAGGCGTTGGGAGAATTGGTGAAGAGTGATAAAAGCTTTTTGACTGTTACTACTTACGGCATGGTGGCGCGGATTCTGGAGCTGGAACAGATTGCGTGGGATTGTCTGATTCTGGATGAGGCGCAGGCAATTAAAAATCCTGTGACAAAACAGACGAGACAGATTAAGAAAATTAAAAGCTCCATGCGGATTGCCATGACAGGTACACCGATAGAAAATGATTTGACAAATTTGTGGTCGTTGTTTGATTTCCTGAACAAGGGTCTGCTCGGTGGTTTCCAGGAATTCCGGGAGTACTGCAGACGACTGGAAGAACGGCCGGAAGGTTATGCAAGGTTAAAAGCTATGATTTCGCCATTTATGCTGCGAAGAGTCAAAACCGATAAGAGCATCATCGCTGATCTTCCAGAAAAAATAGAGCAGAGGGACTATGTTTCCTTATCGAAGAAGCAAATGGTGCTTTATCGAAAGTATGTGGCAGAACTGGCGCGGAGATTAGATAATGCAGACGGAATGGAGCGTCGGGGCATTATATTGGCGTCGTTGACAAAATTAAAACAAATCTGTAATCATCCGGACCAATATCTGGGGCAGGGTACATATGATGAGAAGGAGAGCGGAAAGTTTGCGCTGCTCCGGGAATTGTGTGAGACGATCCGCGATAAGCGGGAGAGAGTGCTTGTCTTTACCCAGTTTAAGGAGATTACGGCTTATTTGAGCGAATATCTGTCAGAAATATTTGGGCGGCAGGGATTTGTCCTGCATGGCGGAACTCCTGTGGCGGCCAGAAATCAGATGGTAGAAAAATTCCAGGGGGAGCAGTATGTTCCATACATGGTGCTGTCTGTAAAAGCAGGGGGAACTGGATTGAATCTGACAAAGGCAAGCCATGTGATTCATTTTGACCGCTGGTGGAATCCGGCGGTAGAGAATCAAGCAACCGACCGGGCATACCGTATCGGGCAGGAGAAGAATGTCATGGTACACAAGCTTGTATGTAAAGGAACCATAGAAGAGAAAATCGATGAACTCCTGGAATCAAAGAGGGAACTGGCGGAAAATGTGATTGGTTCAGGCGGAGAAAACTGGATTACGGAGATGAGTAATGCAGAACTGTTGTCTGTAATGAAGCTGGATGTATAATCCGTAGTAAAGGTTAGTGATGAATTGATTCGTAGTGAATTTGTGATAGGAGAATGATAGATGAGCAGAAGTTACTGGAATGTTGAACAGAGCTACAGACAGCCGGATGCAGCGCAAATCAGGAAAAACGCCAGTCTGACTGTGAAGAAGGAAAAGAAAAAGGGCAGGACGTTAGAACCTATAGTGATAAAAGGAAGAAAAATTGTAACCAGCTGGTGGGGACAGGCATGGTGCGAGAACCTGGAGCGTTATGCGGATTATGAGAGCCGTCTGGAGCGAGGGAAACGGTATGTACGAACCGGGGCTGTTGTAGATTTGAAAATACAAAAGGGCAAAGTGCTTGCAAGAGTGCAGGGACGCCGAAAAACACCTTATAAGGTGGAGATTCATATCAGTCCTTTATCAGAAGAGCGTTGTCAGGCGGCGATTGAAAAGTGTGGCCGCCGGATTGATAATTTGGAACGATTATTAAATGGAGATTTTCCAGAAGAATTGAAGGAACTTTTTTTGGATACAGGCGGGCTTTTTCCGACTCCGAGGGAAATAAGCTTTCAATGCAGTTGTCCGGACTGGGCGCTGATGTGTAAACATGTGGCCGCGGCGCTTTATGGAATCGGCAGCCGCTTTGATGAAAACCCGCTTCTCTTTTTTGAACTCCGGGGAATTGATGTAGAACGTTTTGTGGATATTACGATTGAAAACCGGATTGAGAGTATGCTTGCCAATGCAGACGTGAAGAGCGAACGGGTGATAGAAAAAGACGACTGGGAAAAGTTGTTTGGAGTTTTTTGATTGTGCAAAGGACGCATCCGCACAGCGGAAGGGAGCGTCAGGACAATATGCGCTTCATATCTTCCGGAAGAGGAGCCTCAAAGGTCATGGGTTCTCCAGTAATCGGATGGGCAAAAGACAGTCTGTGGGAATGCAGCGCTTGCCTTGAGATATGTTCCATATCGGGGTTATAGAGATAATCACCGATGAGAGGAAATCCCAGATATTTCATATGAATACGGATTTGGTGGGTACGGCCGGTTTCCAGGCAGAGGGAAACAAGGCTGTGCCCGTTTTTTTCTTCCACAACCTTGTAATGGGTAATTGCAGGCTCTCCGTTTTCAAAGTCTACAATCCGCTCAATAATCGTGCCCGGTTTCCGTGCGAGGGGAGCCGTGATAGTTCCGGATGGTGGGGTGACACGACCACGTACAATGGCTAGATATTCCCGGTGGATTTCCCGTTTAAATGTAGCGGCAGACAGAATATTTCCACTTACCAGATGTTTGGCCACAACTGTGACACCAGAAGTATCCCGGTCCAACCGGTTGCAGCAGCGGAAAATAAATGGCTTTCCCTGCTCCTGATAGTACCACGCAAGAGCATTGGCAAGGGAATTTGTATAATGATTTAAGGAAGGATGAATCGGCATTCCGGCTGCTTTATTCAGGACAATGATATCTTCATCTTCATATAAAATATCTAGAGGAAGCTTCACCGGAGGAATTTTCTCCGAGCATTTGGTTTCACAGATTTGAATGGTGAGGTGGTCACCGGTGTTCAGCTTGTCGCGCATGTAGTAGTGCTGTCCATTTACAAGAACGCTTTTGGGCATACGTTTAATTTCCGTCAGATTCTGAGAGGAATACCCTTTTCTTTTTAAAAATTGTTCTACCCGCAGACCGCAGGCAGCCACATCTATATTGTATTCAATCGTGCGATTCATTGCATTTCTCCTGTATTTCATGTAAGATAAAACCATGATAACATTTTCAGAGAATATTGAAAATAGAAGAGAGGAAGAAAATGGCCGAATTAAGTACACTTTGTTATATCGAAAAAGATGGGAAATATCTGATGCTTCACCGCACAGTCAAGAAAAATGATGTGAACAAGGATAAATGGATTGGCGTGGGAGGACATTTTGAGGCGGATGAAAGCCCAGAAGAATGTTTGCTTCGTGAAGTGAAGGAGGAGACGGGATACACGCTTACTTCTTATCGGTATAGAGGAATTGTAACCTTTGTTTCAGGAAATGGGGTAACAGAATATATGTCCCTGTTTACGGCTGATGGATTCGAGGGAGAACCAATCGCATGCGATGAAGGGGAACTGGAATGGGTGGATATCGAGCAGGTGTGGAATCTGAACATATGGGAAGGGGATAAGATTTTCTTCCGGCTCATTGATGAAGATTATGATTTCTTCTCGTTGAAACTGGTCTATGACGGACATGACACACTGGTGTCCGCCGCTTTGAATGGGAAGCCGATGGAGCTTTTTGATATTTTGAATGAAGACGGAAGTAAAACGGGAATTGTAAGAGAGCGTGGGGTTGCCCACCGGGAGGGAAGTATTCATGCAACGGTCCATACATGGATTGTCAGAAAGCATGCAGAAGAAGGGAAATTAAGTGATTATGATGTGCTGCTTCAGAAGAGAAGTGCCTGTAAGGATTCAAATCCCGGGTGTTATGATATTTCCTCAGCAGGGCATGTGGAGACGGGAGACAAACCGCTTTCGGCAGCAGTGAGAGAGCTTGCGGAAGAACTTGGAATCCAGGCAGAGGAGGAACAGCTTCATTATGTCGGCATCCATCCGGGAGCCTTCGAAGCTGTATTTTACGGCAGGATGTTTCGGGATAAAGAGATTAGCTCAGTTTATGTTTATACAGAGCCGGTTGATGTGAAAAATCTGACACTTCAGGAATCTGAGGTGGAAGAGGTACTCTGGATGGACTATGAGGAGTGCAGGAGAAAAATACAGGACGGCACACTGGATAACTGTATTTATGAAGATGAATTCCACATGGTTGGTGAATATCTTGGGATTCATAACAGTTCAGCCATAGTAGCGGCCTTTGCGAATGGGCGTGTCTGAACTGTTATACTGGGATTCTGTGAAAAATATAGTATTTTCAGAGAAAATGTGTATAATAAAATGATATACGGGAAAAGAATGTAGCAAAAAAGAAGACAGAAGAAAGGAAGAAAAATTATGGCAGTTGTTCATGTGACAAAAGAAAATTTTAAAGAAGAAGTATTAGATGCAAAGATGCCGGTACTGGTAGATTTCTGGGCAACCTGGTGTGGACCGTGCCAGATGGTGGCTCCGGTTCTGGAGGAGATTGCGGAAGAAATGAAAGATGCAAAGGTCTGCAAAATAGATGTAGACGAGCAGCCGGAGCTTGCAAGAGAGTACCGGGTAATGTCGATTCCGACGCTTATGGTATTTAAAGACGGACAGGCTGTAAAACGGGAAGTTGGTGCGAAACCAAAGAATGAAATATTGGAAATGCTGAAGTAGAGAGCACAGAATTTTACAGAAGAAAGCAAAAGAAGGAAAAAGAAAAAAGAAGCGGAGGGCTTTGCAGGGGAGTCTGCAAGTCCTTCCGCTTCTATGTGTCTTACTGATTGTTATACGAATTTTACAGCAGTTCCGTAAGCCATAATCTCAGCAGCACCCTGCATGACCTGGCTGGAAGCGTAGCGGATATTGACGACGGCATCTGCACCCATGGAAGCGGCATCCTCAGCCATACGTTTCGTGGCAATGGCTCTTGCCTCATTCATCATTTCTGTGTAAGAAGTCAGCTCGCCGCCTACAAGAGTTCGGAGACTGTTCATGATATCCTTTCCTACATGAACGGACTGGATCATGGTTCCTCTCACAAGACCGATCATTTCAAAATTCTTTCCTGGAATATAATCTGTATTTACTAATATCATAGTATTACCTCCTGATTTTAAAAATATAATTGTATTAATTGATTAATACAATTATATGATATTACCGAAAAGATTGCAATAAGAATCTGAAATAATACTTGCATTCTTCGACTTGATTCGATAGAATAGCTTTATCGGGGCATGGCTCAGTTTGGCTAGAGCGCACGGCTGGGGGCCGTGAGGTCGCAGGTTCAAATCCTGTTGCCCCGATTCTTTTATGATATTCCTAGTTTAGTTCTGTTAATTCTCAGACTACCCAAGATTGTGAGCGTTGCCTTGCTGATTGTAGCGATTCTAAGTTATACACATAATAAATAGACTTTACATTCCAAATGTGATATAATGCAAAATACCTAAAAACGGAATTATAATTATAATAGAGGTGGTAGTATGATGGATAGTGAAAAACTCGATTTGATTCTTGACAAAATATCTGAGATGGACAATAAAGTATCCATTATGGATAACAAAATATCTGAGATGGACAATAAAATATCCGTTATGGATGACAGAGTGTCTGCTATAGATGATAAAGTGTCTTCTTTGGATCAAAAGGTATCAGGTCTTGAAAAGGATATGGTTGATGTGAAGTCGAATTTAAGACGTTTACACCGTGATTCGGATTTTATTCTTGATGAAGTTGAAAGAGTACATGCTATATTAGATAAGCATAAATCTGATAAAACAGCGCATACAGCATAGTAATAGCTGCGCATATATCATAAAAATAAAGGTGTTAGTACGGAGGATACGGACTATGAAAAAAAGAGTAGTTGTTGCATTAGGACACAGAGCGCTTGGCACAACGCTTCCTGAGCAGGTAGAGGCGGTAAAGAAGTCTGCGGTGATTATCGCGGATCTGGTGGAAGCCGGTTACCAGGTGGCGATTACACATAGCAATGCACCACAGGTAGGCATGATACATACAGCCTTAAATGAGTTTGCAAAGAATCATGAAGATTATACGGCGGCTCCCATGTGTGTTTGTTCAGCCATGAGCCAGGGCTATATCGGTTATGACCTTCAGAATTATATCAGGGAAGAGCTGTTGAATAGAGGAATTTTCCGTACAGTAAGTACTATTCTTACCAGGGTAATTGTTGACCCGTATGATGAGGCTTTTTATACGCCGACAAAGGTTCTGGGAAGATATATGAATGCGGAAGAGGCGAATATCGAGCGTAAAAAAGGAAATTATGTAATTGAGGAACCGGGAAAAGGATACCGCAGAATTGTATCGGCTCCCAATCCGGTCAGTATTGTAGAGATTGATGCAATCAAGGCGCTGCTGGATGCGGATCAGGTCGTAATTGCCTGCGGAGGCGGAGGCATTCCAGTATTGCAGCAGGATCATCGGCTGAAAGGTGCGAGTGCGGTTATAGAAAAGGACCTTACGGCAGGAAAGATGGCTGAGGAAATTGATGCGGACCAGCTGATTATTCTGACCAGTGTTGAGAAAGTAAAGATCAATATGGGACGCCATGATGAAGAAGAACTTGGAGAGATTACAGTTTCCCAGGCAAAAGAATATATGGAAGCAGGGCATTTTGGTGTATATAATATGCTTCCGAAGTTCAGTGCGGCCGTAGAATTTATCGAAGGGCGGGAAGGCAGAAGTACACTGATTACCTCTTTTGATAAGCTTTCCGATGCATTAAAAGGAAAAACAGGAACGATGATACGATAAGCGGGACTGCTTGTGAAGAAACCGTTACAAAATAGAAGAATGAGCTTCGTAAAATAGGGAATACTACTTAAAAATATGTAAGGAGGAATTCCGATGGAAGCAAGAGTAAATGAAGGCTGTATTTCCTGTGGCGCATGTGTTGCAACGTGCCCGGAAGTGTTCCGGTTTAATGATGACGGAGTGGCAGAAGCCTACGCAGAGGTTAAGCCTGAATATGAAAGCATGGCAATAGAGGCAAGAGATAGCTGTCCGGTGTCTGTCATTGATGTTGAGGAATAGTTCTGTATTTTCGGAACCGGCGAAATGGAATCCGCATATACTATGGTAAGTGGTATGTGCGGATTTTGTGTACTCTATAGAGCTCTGCATTTCTGTAGAGAAATGATTTTTCAGAGGACACAGAAAGGAGTAGTATGCGGTTGTGTGAACTGCAGGACAAGGAAGTAATCAATGCCTGTGATTGTAAGAAGCTGGGATATATTGTTGATTTAATTATTGATGAATGTAACGGGTGTATAGAAGCGTTTATTATACCGAAAACAGGGAAATTCTGCAATTTCTTCGGAGACTCCGGAGAATATATTATTCCTTATAAATGCATTAAAAAGATAGGTCCAGATATTATTCTTGTAGAGATGCACGAAGATGGATCAAGAAAATGAAACATATTGAATCCAGTCAGATTCTTATGTTATAATATACAAAATGTATGAACGAATACAAAGAGAGAAGGAGCAGAACTATGAAATGTCCATATTGCAGCAATCCAGATACGAGAGTAATTGATTCCAGACCAGCAGAGGATGGGAATTCTATAAGGCGGAGACGTTCCTGTGATGTGTGTGGGAAGAGATTTACAACCTATGAGAAGATTGAGACGATTCCGCTGATTATTATTAAAAAAGATAATAACAGAGAGCAGTATGAGCGCGAGAAAATAGAAACCGGCGTAATCCGGGCATGTTACAAGAGACCTGTTTCTGCGGAAGAGATTCAGAAGAGTATCAATAAAATAGAAACAAGGATATTTGACCTTGAAGAAAAGGAAATTCCGAGCAGTACAATTGGTGAGATTGTTATGGAAGAATTAAAGGGGCTGGATGAGGTTGCTTATGTCAGGTTTGCATCTGTCTACAGGGAATTTAAAGATGTGAATACCTTTATGGACGAGTTGAAAAAAATATTAAAGTAAGGATGGATTATGAGAACATATAAGTTGACAATTTCTTATGATGGAAGCCGTTATCAGGGATGGCAGAGACAGGCTACAACCGATAATACGATTCAGTTTGTGTTAGAGAGAAGTATTGGAAAGCTTGTCGGATATCGTGTCCATGTAGACGGTTCAGGGAGAACCGATGCAGGGGTTCATGCAAGAGGACAAGTGGCTAGTGTCAAACTATCCAGATTATATGATGTCAAAGAGTTAAAAGATTCTTTGAACCGTTGCCTGCCGGAAGACATCCGGATTATGAAGGCAGAGCTGGTGAGAAATACTTTTCATGCCAGGAAAAGCGCCAAGGGAAAGAAGTATGAATATTATATAGATTGCCGTGAAAAACCGGATGTGTTTTCAAGACGGTACTGTTATCATTATCCGGCGAAGCTTGACATTGATGCAATGAGGGAGGCAGCCGACTACCTGATTGGAGTGCGGAATTTCATCAGTTTTACGGATGACAAGGACTGCAAGGACCCGGTGCGCCGGATTACGAATATTAAGATTGTAAGTACGGGCGAAAAGGTGCGTATCACCTATTATGGGACAGGCTTTCTGTACCACATGGTCCGGATTCTTACCGGGACTCTTCTTGAGGTGGGAACCGGGAAGAGGAAGCCGTCGATGATTCCGGTGATTATAGCGGCAGAAGACCGAAGCTCTGCGGGATTTCTTGCGCCTGCAAGGGGATTGTTTTTAAGAAAAGTTTATTATTAGTATATTATTTGAATAGGAGAACTATATGAAATTTATTTCCTGGAATGTAAATGGAATACGTGCCTGTGTACAAAAAGGTTTTCTGGATTTTTTTCAGTCTGCGGATGCAGATATTTTCTGTATTCAGGAATCGAAGATGCAGGAGGGACAGCTTGCGCTTGAGCTGCCGGGGTATTATCAGTACTGGAATTATGCCGAGAAGAAGGGATATTCCGGAACAGCCATATTTACGAAGAAGGAGCCGCTTTCTGTGAGCCTTGGAATCGGTGTGGAGGAGCATGACCATGAGGGGCGTGTCATTACATTGGAATTTGAAGATTTTTATTTTGTAACGGTGTATACACCGAATTCACAGAACGAGCTTGCAAGGCTTCCGTACCGTATGAAATGGGAGGAGGATTTTCTTGCGTATTTGAAAAGGCTGGAAGAAAAGAAGCCGGTTGTTTTTTGCGGGGATTTGAATGTGGCTCATAAGGAGATTGATTTGAAAAATCCGAAAACAAATCGCAAAAATGCCGGATTTACAGATGAAGAAAGGCAGAAATTCACGGAGCTTCTGGACGCCGGATTTGTTGATACTTTCCGTTATTTTTATCCGGAGCAGGAGGGAATCTATTCCTGGTGGTCATACCGATTCAGCGCCAGGGCGAAGAATGCGGGATGGCGGATTGATTATTTCTGCGTGTCAGAGGCACTGAAGGACAGGCTTGTGGATGCAAAGATACTGACAGAGATTATGGGCTCAGATCATTGTCCGATAGAACTGGATATGAATTAGAATGTTTTCCGGAGCATATACTGGAATTAAATAGTGTATGTTTCGGAGATTCTTCTTATGAAAGATGAAAGAACGCGGAAATGGAAAAATTACGGAATCGTGGCGCTGGCGCTTATAATAGCACTTGGGGGCTCTTATAAATATGTGTCCGGTTATGTGTCTGTGTCAAGCAATGTAAACGGAAGAGAGCTGCCGATTTATGCAGTGGAAACGGATGAGAAAAAGGTGGCGCTGAGCTTTGATGCGGCGTGGGGAAACGAGGACACGCAGCGGATTTTGGATATTTTGAAGAAAAATGACGTACATGTTACATTTTTCATGACCGGAGGCTGGGTGGAAAGCTATCCGGATGATGTCAAAGCAATTTGCGAGGCGGGGCACGATCTTGGAAATCACAGTGAAAACCATAAAAATATGTCCCAGCTTTCTGAGGAAGAGAAGACACAGGAATTAATGAGCGTTCATAACAAAGTAAAGGAACTGACCGGGACAGAAATGTGTCTGTTTCGTCCGCCTTATGGGGATTATGATAATGATGTAGTGTTAAATGCAAAAGAAAACGGATATTATACGATACAGTGGGATGTGGATAGTCTGGACTGGAAGGATTACGGAGTGGACAGTATTATTGATACTGTGCTGAATCATAAGTCGTTGCAGAATGGCTCAATTATCCTCTGTCATAATGGGGCGAAATATACAGCAGATGCATTAGAAACCTTGATAAAAGGACTGAAAGAGAAAGGATATGAGATTGTTCCGATATCAGAGCTTATTTATAAAGAAGATTATCATATGGATGTAAATGGAAGGCAGATTTCTGATAAGAAGGGTACGAAGGAAGAGATAAAGAAAGAGATAAAGAAAGAGACAAAGGAAGACACGAAGAAAGGAACAGACAATGGAGAATAAGGTCGCAGTAATTAGCATTATTGTAAAAAATGAGGAAGCTTCCGGGGCGGTAAATGAGATTCTGCATGAGTTCCGAGAGAGGATTGTAGGACGGATGGGAATTCCTTATAGAGACAGAGGAATTTCTATTATCAGTGTGGTGGTGGATGCGCCGGGCAGCGAGATTAGTGCTCTGTCAGGGAAGCTTGGAATGCTTGAGGGCGTCAGCGCGAAGACATTGACGGCAAAGCTGTAAAAATAATATGGGAAAAATCAGGAACTGCAATAGATAAAAAGTTGTTGACGTATGATGCAAAATAGAGTAGAATCAAGTTAATGCGAAAACAGATTACACTCTATGAATGAAAACAGTGTTTCTGGTTTGGCAGAGATAAGGAAAATTCTATGAAGAGAAAGAGTAGGGACAGATGTCTCACCTACAGCGAGCCGTCGGTGGTGGAAGACGGTGGGAGCGTTGTTCTGAAAATCATCTCTGAGAAGGAAGACTGAAAAAACGTAAAGGTACGGCAGGAGTAAGCTTTCCCGGGCGTTTCCCGTTACAGAAACCGCGTATGTCAGTGCGTTGTATTCGTACTTGTTTGAAAAAACAGGGTGGTTGCGGAATTTGAATTTGTAAGTCCGTCCCTATTTGAGGGACGGATTTTTGTGTTATATAGACGCAAAATACATAATGCAAAGCCGTAAACCTCATTTGGATACACCACAAATATCAATTTAGGACCTGGTATTATTTAAGTTTACTATGTCCTCAATAGAAAGGAAGAAAGAATATGAGTAACTTAACAGAAATCAGATGGCATGGCCGTGGCGGCCAGGGTGCCAAGACAGCGGCTCTGCTTCTTGCAGACGTAGCTTTTCAGACTGGAAAGTACGTACAGGGCTTTCCGGAATATGGTCCGGAGCGTATGGGCGCGCCGATTACGGCATATAACCGGATTAGTGATACGGTGATCCGCGCACATTCGAATATTTATGACCCGCAGTATGTAGTTGTGGTTGATGAGTCTCTGCTGGAAGCAGTTGACGTGACAAGCGGTCTCAAGAAGGAAGGGGCAATTCTTGTGAACACAGCGAAAAGCAAGGAGGAGATTATCCCGCACCTGAAGGGATACGAAGGAAAGGTTTATACCATTGATGCCCACAAAGTATCCATGGCAACGATGGGAAAATATTTCCCGAACACTCCGCTTCTTGCAGCGATTGTAAAGGTAACAGGACTGATGGATGAGGAGACATTTCTTCGTGAGATGAAAGCTTCATTTTCACACAAATTTGCCAGCAAGCCGGAGGTAATCGATGGAAATATGGCAGCACTTAAGATGGCGCTTGAGGAGGTACAGTAATGGCAACAGATATCACGAAATTAGGCGTAAAAGCAGCATGGAAGGACCTGACAGAAGGCATGATGATTGCCGGGGCAGGAACTTCAAAGGATTTTAATACCGGCGAGTGGTCTACGGAAAAGCCGGAATTTATTGAGGAAAAATGTAAGCAGTGTCTGCTTTGTGTTCCGGTATGCCCGGACAGTTGTATTCCGGTAAAGGATATGAAGCGAGGCGCATTTGATTATGGTCACTGCAAGGGATGCGGCATTTGTGTCAAGGCATGTCCGTTCGGTGCAATTACGATGGAAGGGGTGAAATAAGATGGCAAAGAGAGACAGATTATCAGGAAATGAAGCGGTGGCAATCGCTTTGAGACAGATTAATCCGGATGTATTTCCGGCATTCCCGATTACTCCTTCTACAGAAATCCCGCAGTATTTTGCTTCTTTTGTGGCAAATGGGCAGGTAGATACGGAATTTATTCCGGTGGAGAGTGAGCATAGCTCTATGAGCGCTGCAATTGGAGCTTCCGCGGCAGGTGCAAGAAGTCTGACAGCAACATCTTCCTGCGGTCTTGCTTACATGTGGGAGGAATTATACATCGCGGCATCCAACCGTCTTCCGCTGGCGCTGGCGCTTGTAAACCGTGCACTGTCAGGCCCGATCAATATTAACTGTGACCATTCTGACAGTATGGGTGCAAGAGATGCGGGCTGGATTCAGATTTACGCAGAGAACAATCAGGAGGCATATGATAATA
>CALFCS010000022.1 GCA_937950565.1 uncultured Lachnospiraceae bacterium | reverse complement strand
CTGTACCAGCCGGCGCTGCTACTGCCTGGCCACCCTGGAAGCCTGTTTCTGTATCGTCGAAAGTGAAATCAAGAAGAATCTTTCCTTCTTCTTCCTGTGGTACTGTTCCGCTTACTTTCCACTCCATCATACCAACTGCGGCAGCCTTTTTCACAAGCGTTGCCCTGATACCGGTCGTCTTAACTGTATCAAAAGTTGTAACATTAAACTGATCCAGCTCTGTTCCAAGTCCCTGTGGATTGGAAACTGCTGTCCATTCACCATTTTCATTCAGATATTCATATTTGTAAGAGGATGGCACCTGAACTCCTCCATCTCCTACCACACTGTTATCATAGAAATAAACTTCTGACGTATCAATATATACCGGGCTTGCCCATTCATACTGAATCCATTCTTCTGTAGCATCATGATTTCCCCATGTGCCCCAGCCGCTTCCTGTATAGGCTGGATTTCCAATCTTTCCGTCATTTACTTTACTCTCATCTTCCCAATCTGAACAATAGCTTACTGTAATCTCTGCTGTTTCTGCTAATTTATTCTGATCTGGTGTCTCTGCCGGCTTCAGTGCATCTACTGCATTCTGAAGATCTGTTTTTGCCTTATTAATCTTACCCTGTGTCGTCGGATCTTCTACAACTGCTGCCTTTGCAGCCTCAATTGCTGTCTGAAGGTTTCTCCATGATTTTGGAGAATAATTTTCTTTCTTTGGTCCATCTTCACCAGTCACAGAGTCAATCAATGCCTGAAGGCCTGTTCTGTCAATTTCTACTCCGGCCTGCTCTACCTTTACATATGCATGATAGCGGTAATTGTAAGCATCATACATCGGGAAGAACTGAAGACCGTTTGTTGTAAGCTGTGGTACAGTATCTGCATCCGGTCCGGTTACAACATCAACACTCTCAGAAAGCTTGCTGCTAAGAGATACGCTGTACCAGTTCATTGGTGTATAAGAGCTGTTCATATCTTTTGCTACCATTACCATCGGTCCATACATCAAAGATGCAACCGTGCTCTCATCCACCTTATCCGGTGTCTTGTCAAGATGAAGTGTATATGGCATATCAATCGTTACAACATCACCGTCAGCCCAGTTACGCTTAATTGCTACATAAGAGCTTGGTGTAGGATTCTCAGCCTGTACTTCACCATTTACCTTTACGGTAAATCCTTCTGTTGCCCAATATGGCACACGAACTTTCATCGTGAACTCTCCGCTTCCTGTTACAGTCAGTTTGGAGTGCTCAGATGGGAATTTTGTTTCCTGTTTTACAGTAATATTCTTATCCTTCCAGTTTACAGTTGTCGGCATGTATAAGTTTACATATAAGGTATCTGCCGTGTGTGCGTAAGCAGCTGCCTGATATTTCACATGATTCTCCATACCGGTTCCGTTACAGCAGGTAAATCCGCCGTAGTCACTGTCATAACCTCTTCTCTGTCCCGGGTCTACCGGAAGCATGTAGGTACATCCATTGTGCATATAATCTGTTGTATCATGGCTCTGAGAAGATGCAATCTGGTTAAGAAGCGTTCTCTCATAATAATCCATGTAAGAAGCATCATCCGGGTTGTAATTATACAGACCCATGGTCAGCTTCAATAAGTTGTATGCTGCACAAGTCTCACAGTTCTCACCACGACCCGAATTACCAAGGATATTATTACCTTGCTGGTACGGATCCTTAAATCTCTCACCTGTACCAACACCACCGATAGAGTATGCATAACGGCTTAATGTCATCTCCCAGAAGTTCTGAGCAATATGATAATATTTTGCATCGCCGGATACTGCATATTCTTCTACGGCGCCTACGATCTGTGGAATATGCTGGTTTGCATGACGATTTTGAATCGTATCTACGTTATTTGCAAGGCCGTCAAAGAATTCTTTATTATCGAACATCTTCGCCGCCTCCAGGAAACGCTCATCCTTTGGTTCTGAAAGCTCATACAGTTTTGCCAGCACTTCGTTCATTCCGCCGTACTCACCTGCAATATACATTGCCCACATATTTGTACGCTGTTCCTCTGTACATGCGCTAAGTCTGTCATATACCCAGAGACCGAGCTTCTGTGCAACCTCAAGTCCCTGTTCATTCTGAGCATATGTGTAACTGTCGATAAAGCCTGCCATAAGCTTATGTAATGTATAATATGGCGCCCAGATTGTTGCATATGGAGTATACTGCTCCAGAAGTGCAAACTGATCCGGTGAATAAGCGCTGATAAAGCCTTCGCCCCATGTATTCGGATCGGTACTCCACTGAGACTGTGAAGCGCTCGTCGGTGTACACGCAGTTTTAAACTCAGATGCCTTGCCTTTTGACAATGCCTGAAGCTTCGCCATCTCTGCGATCATATAATCCAGTTTGTCTTTATATTCTTTATCACCGGTACTCGCATAAGCCAACGCCAAAGCAGACATAAAGTGTCCGGTAGAATGTCCTCTTAACAGTCCGGTTGGTTCATCCCATCCGGTCAGAGGCTTTACCCCCTTCGTATCCTGTCCAAATGTACTGCGGAAGTTATACAGCATTCTGTCTGCATCCATCACTTTCAGATACTCAAATGCACGTGCCGCATTCTGTCCATAGATGGTATCCGTTCCATCCAGTGTAATGTCACTTAATGCAAAAGATTCTGCAGCCTTTTTCGGCGCTGCTACTTCTGCATCTGTAATAGTAACTGTTGCAGTTACTTCAACCTCTGCACCAACAATTGTACCTGTTACTTTTTTTGTTCCTGCAGAAGCAAAATCTGAAACCTTCAAATCTGTCGGCCATACAACCTTCTCTGTTCCCGTCGTATCATTGTCATAAACAACAGATACTGTTGCTGGAAGATTCGGAAGCTTTCCAACAGAGCTTGTAACCTCCACTGGTTTTACCTCTTTGATCTTAAGCTGTGTATAATTTGGCATTACGGTTACTTCAAAATTCCTTGTTGCGGTCTCATTTTCATAAGTAACGGTTGCTGTCAGAGTTACCTTTGTTGCCGCATCCGGTCTCTTGCCAAGCGCGCCTGTTGCACTGAGCACTTCTTCATTTGAGCTTGCCCATGTAATATCAGAACCGAGCGCTCCCTTTGTCGGAAGTGTCAGATTTTCTTTCACAGAAGCAATATTTCCAAGGTCAATTGCCGCCGCATCTGCTTCTGCAGTTTCCTTTGCATTCAGCTGGCGTTTTACCGTTACCTCGAATTCCTTCGTTGCCTTTTCAGCTCCTGCTGTAATCGTCGCTGTCAGAGTAACCTTTACATCCTCCTGGTCTGCAGCCGGTCTTGTTACCTTTCCATCTGCAGTAATCACATCAGGATTGGAACTTTCCCATGCCACATCAGAGCCTGCGCTTCCCTTTACCGGAAGTGCCAGATCACCAGTCACTGCACTAACATCACCGATTGTAAGGGTTGCTTCATCTCTCTTTACCTTCTCTGCATCGTCAAGATTTACCTGAGCAGCAACTTCATCTGCTGTCATCGCATAATTGTAAATCTTAAAATCTGCAACACGGCCATCCATAATATCATTATCAAACTGGCCAAAGCCGATATAGTTTTTCTTGCTATCCTTAAGCACTGACAGATCCACATCTGTCTTCTCTGTTCCAATCAATTTTCCATCCTCATAAAGAGACATGGATTTCTCAGAGCCATCAAAGGTTACGGTTGTAAAGATCCAGCGTCCGGTCTCCAAAGCTGTTCCCTTCTGTGGTCCTTTTTCAGCACTCCATCCGGTATTTGTAATGGCTGCAGTATAACCCTTGTGACCATCGTTATTACCATCCGCAAGCAGGTACATATAGGAAGTCTGTCCACTTCCGATGTCCCAGATTCTGCGGTATCCCCAATCAGAAGCATCCAGGTATACCCAGCAGCTGATGGTCACATCCTCAAGGTTATTCAGAACACCCTGCGGCAGCTCCACATAAGTGTGAGTCGCATCCGGCTGTCCGCCATTCATAATAAATGAAGTCTGTTCCTCACCAAGGATCAGGTCCTTCTGTATCTGTACCTCTGATCCGGTAGGACGTACTACACCTGCAAGTCCATTGCCGCTCATATCATTGACAATCGTTCCTGATGTCAGTGACTCAAAGTCATAATGAACTACAAGCTTCCCGTCTTCTGTTCCTGCAGCCAGAGCTGTCGCCGGAAGAGACGTTATTGTCATTGCACATACAGCAAGCATGGCAATGATTCTGTGCATCATTTTTTTCTTTCCTCTCATAAGTTTCTCCTTTCTTCTTTCTTATTTTTTATGACTGCACACACATTCACATATATATTATAAGAAATTTTCTCTGTTTCCGAAATTCTAAAAAATTAAGGAAGGTGGAGATTTTTAAACTCAAAAATTTTCACCTTCCTTTTTATATATTAACAAAAAACCCGGCTTTCCGGCCGGGCTTTCCGCTGCGTATAATCCGCATTATTTTCTTAATCCTAATCTCTCGATAAGGGAACGATATCTCTCGATATCTGACTTCTTAAGATATGCAAGAAGTCCTCTTCTCTGACCTACCATCTTCAGAAGTCCCCTTCTGGAATGATGATCCTTCGGATTTGCCTTGAAATGATCTGTCAAATCATTGATTCTTGCTGTCAGGATTGCTACCTGTACTTCCGGTGAACCTGTGTCTCCGGCGCTTCTTCCGTATTCAGCAATAATCTGTTCTTTCTGTTCTTTTGAAATCATGATAATTTCCTCCTTTAAACTATACTGCACCGCCTGGCATTAAGTAACGGTTGGAGATTCCAATTACCGAACACCGGCTGACATCACCAAGTTATTATATCACAGCCCTCCGGCAAAGTAAAGCAGTTTTTTAATCATCTTCTTCCTCATCCGGCGCATTTCCACTCGGGTCAAAAATTGCAAACGCAATATTAGTTGCATGGTCTGCCACACGCTCCAATCCAGATACAGTATCTGAAAACATCATTCCCGCCTCCGGTGTACATTTATTCTTCGTAAGCCTCTTTACATGGGAACGCTGCAGTTTCTTCTCCTTCTCATCAATGTCATCCTCCAGTTCCAGAATCTCCTGCATATGCTCCTGATTTCTGTTGGTAAACATGTCCAGTGAATACTCCAGAATCTGCACAACTTCCTCCGTCATATCCTGAAGCTGCTTTTTCGCTTTTTCGCTAAACTTAATACCGCGCTCAATCCGGTTTTTCGCAGAGTCTGCAAAGTTCTCGGCATGATCTCCGATACGCTCAATATCATTTACCACATGGAATAACCCGCCAATTAATCTCGCGTCTGCAAGCGGAAGCTCCGTTTCATTTACCTTTACAAGATAATTTGTAATTTCCTGGTTCAGAAAATCAATATATTTTTCTTTCTTATAGACCTCCTCAATCCCGCTTTTGTCCAAATCACAAAGCGATATCATTGCTGTTTTCAGATTTTCAATTGCAATCTTTCCCATATGCTCAATCTCATGAATTCCATTTGCAAATGCAGTCGTCGGCACTACCATGTTGCCTTTTCCGATATACATAAGCTCATACTCATCTTCCGTAACAGCATCTTCTCCCGGGACAATCTTATAAGTAGCCTTCACAATCCATCCCATAAACGGAAACATAATCGCAACCTCGAACACCTTCATTAAAGTATGTACATTTGCAACTGCACGTGCAAGGCTTCCACCGGATATGTATACAAGTGCATCGGTGATCGGCTCCAATGCCATCATTAAAATCAGGAACATAATCAAGGAACCGATTACATTAAACAGGAAGTGAATCAGTGCGGCACGTTTTGCATCTTTATTTCCACTCAGACTGGCAACCAATGCAGAGACACATGAACCGATATTACATCCAAGGATCATAAACGGACAGATTGTAAATGCCAGAAGTCCCTGCGAGACCATCAAAAGAATAATGCCGACAGTCGCTGATGAACTCTGTAACACTGCTGTAATCAAAAAGCCAACCAAAATTGCAGCAAATGGATTTGTGAGAGAAGACAAAAAGTCAAGAATCTGCGGAGCATCCTTTACTGCCTGCATACTCTCACCCATAATCCTAAGTCCCATAAACAAAACACCAAATCCAAGGATAACCTCTCCTATCTTTTTCACACTCTGCTTCTTAAAGAACATAACCATGACAACTCCGATAATAACTACCAGAGGCGCAATGTCCGACAGGTTAAAGGCAATGAGCTGTCCGGTTACCGTCGTACCGATATTCGCTCCCAGAATTACTCCGGTTGCCTGCATAAGTGTCATAAGTCCTGCGTTTACAAAACTCACTACCATTACTGTAGTTGCATTGGAAGATTGTATAATCGCAGTAAATATAATACCTACAATCATTCCGATAAAACGGTTTTTCGTAAAAAATTCCAGGATACCTCTCATTTTGGCGCCGGCTGCTTTTTCCAGCCCTTCACTCATGAGCTTCATTCCATAAAGGAAGAATCCAAGCCCTCCAAACAGCGAAAAAACATCTACAATACTCATTTGTACTCTCCTTTTATTCTCCTATACCAAAGTATTTTTTTCCTCTCTCGATATCTTTTTGTACACAGCTTTTCAATGCTTCTTTATCAGGGAATCTCTGTTCCGGACGCACATATTCCAGCAGCTCGATCCTGATTTCTTTTCCATAAGCATCTCCGCCATATCCAAACAAAAAACTTTCAATCCGCACCTTCTTCTCATCTGATACCGTAGGCTTTATTCCAATATTTGCAATTCCATTGTAAGCTCTGCCTTCCATAAAGACCCGGCATAAATATACCCCTCTGGGCGGTACGATTTTCTGCTCCGGCCACACAACATTCAAGGTCGGAAAACCAAGTGTTCTTCCTAACTGTTTCCCATGTTCAACAATGCCGGACACACAGTAAGGATATCCGAGCAGCCTGCCTGCAAGATTCATCTTGCCCTCTTTCAATACCTCTTTCACATAAGTACTGCTGATAATCTGCCCGCCATACCGCTCCTTTTCTATCACAATCAGCTCATATCCATACTGCACTTCACAAGCCTTCAGCATATGAATATCACCGCGTTTTCCATATCCAAACCGAAAATCTGTTCCAACAACAACATACGCCGCATGAAAAACTCCTGCTATAATATCCCGGATGAAGTCTTCTGCTTCTATCTCACGAAATTCTTTTGTAAATGCACAGTCAATCAAATAATCCACTTCCTGTGCAAGACATTCTTTTCGTTCTTCTTTCGTCATTAGCAGTTCCTTTGCCCGCATATCAAAAGCACAGACAACACTGCTTATATTTTCTTTTTCACTTTGTTTCTTCACATTTTCAACAAGTTTTTGATGTCCCTTGTGCAACCCGTCAAATTTTCCAAAAGTCACTGCCGACTTTCTTGTATCTGCGTAATTGTAAAGCCCCTTCACATACTGCATGCTCAGTTCCCTTCTGTCACATAAAACATTTTTATAATCTTGTATTCTCTTTCCTTCGTATACTGATAGATTCCGATAAAATGTTCCTCTCTGTCATACAATCTCACTTTCTCGTTTTCCTCCGGTGGCTCCTCTGTATAAACAGCCTCTTCAGGGAGAGGATGCCCATTACATGCCAGCTTTTTCCAATCCTCTACCACAATACAATTCTTATATGAAACAAACATTTTGTCAACCGGAATCACAAATTCTTCCAATTCATTTCTTTCATTTTTTTTCTCAATCTCTGCCAGAGTGTGACTGTTCTCCAGCAAAAACACACCAGCCTTCGTCCGAAGCAGACTTTCCATACATGCCCCGCACCCAAGCTTTCGTCCAATATCATAACAAAGAGTGCGGATATACGTTCCCTTCGAGCAGTGTACCCTCATACGAACCCTTGGAAGATTCAGTTCCAAAATTTCAATAGCATAAATTTCTACGCTTCTTGCTTTGCGCTCTACTACCTTTCCCTCTCTTGCAAGTTCATATAACTTCCTGCCATTTATTTTGAGAGCAGAATACATTGGAGGTACCTGTTCATACTCCCCCTGAAAACTTTGAACTGCCTGTTCTACATCCTGTTCAGAAATTCCATAGGTGTTCCTTTTTCGAACCACTACCCCGCTTGTATCCTGCGTGTCTGTTTCCACGCCAAGAAGCATCACCGCTTCATAGCATTTATCCTTATCCGTCAACATATCACAGAGCTTTGTACCTCTTCCAAAACAAATCGGAAGAACTCCTTCTGCATCCGGGTCAAGGGTTCCGGTATGACCGATTTTCCTCTGCCCGGTGATCCTTCTAAGCTTCGCAACGACATCGTGGGAAGTATAGCCTTTCTCCTTATACACATTCAAAATCCCGTGTATCATAGACTGCCTCCAAGCTGGAGCTCAATCTGCTCGGAAAGGTTATTAATAATATCATAATGTGTTCCGGCCATTGTAAGACCTGCAGCCTTTTTATGGCCGCCTCCGCCGTAATATCGCGCAATTTTACTTACATCGACATCATCATCTGAACGCATGCTTACTTTATATACATTGGCCTCAAGCTCATACATAAAGACTGCCACTTTTACTCCCCTGGTATTGCGAAGATGATTTACAATACCATCCAGCTCCTTTGGAGTCACTCCATAAAATTCCATCGTTGATTTACGGATGTAGGATACAATCCCTTTCCCATCCAAAAACAAAATACTTTCCATAAGCGCTCTTGCCAGAATCTGGTTTTGTGCATAACTCTTGACATAGTAAGTGTCCCGAATCAGTTTCGGAGCATCCACGCCTTTCTCCAAAAGCTCTGCCGCCACACGAAAAGTCGAAGGCGCCGCACAGGAGAACTGAAAAACTCCTGTATCATGGACAATCCCGAGATACAGCGCTTCCGCAGTATGAAGACTTATCTTCTCTTTGTCAAGCAAATGATAAACAAGCTCTGACGTAGAACTTGCATCCGGAACAATATAATTCTCTTCCGCAAAGCTTTCATTGCTTATATGATGGTCAATACAAAAAGTATGAGCGGCCGTTTCAAAAAGCGGGGCAGAAAATCCAAGTCTTTGTTTATCTCCGCAGTCCTGGCAAATAAACAAATCATACGTTTCATCTTCCGGAATCTCATGGCAGATACTTTCTGTACCTTCCAGAAATTCAAAAGGTTTCGGAATTTCCTCCAGATAAACCGCCACTTTCTTATCTGTATAATTTTCTTTTATATAACAGTACATTGCCATACAGGATCCCACACAGTCTCCATCCGGCCTTACGTGTCCTCCAATCGCAATCGTATCCGCCTGTGATAATATCTTATTCAGCATTGTCCTCACCTTCCGTTTTCAGATCCTTTGTCAACTCATCAATCTTTCTGGACATATTTACCCCATATTCAATAGACTGGTCTATTACGAACCGAATTTCCGGCGTATTCCGCATGTTCAGTGTTCTTGCAAGCTCTCTCCTGATAAATCCTTCTGCACTCTGCAGACCCGCAAGCGTATCTGCCTGTGCCTTTTCATCTCCGAGAACACTGATATATGCTTTACTCGTTTTGAGGTCCGGTGCGACCTCTACTGCTACAACGGATGTCCACGGGGACACCCGCGGGTCCTTAATCCCACCTCTTATAATGTTACTAAGTTCCCGCTGCACTTCCGTATTAATTCTTGTATTTTTAATACTTCTTTTTCTCAATTTTATTTCCCCTTTTCTTTACAAAGCAGAGAAATGTATTATCTTGGAATCTCAACCATCTTGAAGGATTCTACCAGATCGCCTTCCTTAATATCATTAAAGTTAGCAAATACAAAACCACATTCATACCCTGCTTTTACTTCTTTCACATCATCTTTGAAACGTCTCAGGGAAGCAAGAGGTCCTTCGAAGATTACAATTCCGTCTCTTGTCAGCCGAACAGAACAATCTCTTTCGAATACACCATCCATAACATAAGAACCGGCAATTGTTCCAACGCCCGACGCCTTAAATGTCTGGCGTACCTCCGCATGACCAAGTACCTTTTCTTCAAATACCGGATCAAGCATTCCCTTCATAGCAGCTTCCACATCCTCAATCGCATTATAAATAACACGATACAGACGCACATCAACACCCTCGCGTTCCGCTGTCTCCTTGGCAGCCGCATCCGGGCGCACATTAAATCCGATAATAATTGCATTGGATGCAGAAGCAAGGCTTACATCAGACTCATTAATCGCTCCTACTCCTCCATGAATAATCTTCACTACGACTTCATCATTTGACAGCTTGACAAGACTCTGCTTCACTGCCTCAACAGACCCTTGAACATCTGCCTTTACTACAATACCAAGTTCTTTCAGATTGCCTTCCTGAATCTGTGTAAACAAATCATCCAGAGATAATTTGGATTTTGTTTCTTCCAGAAGTTTTACCTTATTCTGTGCAATAAATGTTTCCGCGAAATTTCTTGCTTCTTTATCATTACCGCATCCGACAAATACTTCACCTGCATTCGGTACATCATTTAATCCCAGAATTTCAACCGGCATGGACGGGCCTGCTTCTTTCACGCGTCTTCCCTTATCATCCATCATAGCTCTTACTTTACCATGTGCCGAACCTGCGGCAATAGAATCACCAATTCGAAGTGTTCCTTTCTGTACAAGTACGGTTGCAACAGAACCTCTTCCTTTATCAAGCTCTGCCTCCAGCACAAGACCTCTTGCGCGACGGTTTGGATTTGCCTTCAATTCCATAACCTCAGCCGTAAGGAGAAGCATTTCCATGAGATCTTCCAGACCTTCTCCGGTCTTTGCAGATACCGGAACAAAAATGGTACTTCCGCCCCAGTCTTCCGGAATCAGTTCATACTCTGTAAGCTCCTGTTTTACACGTTCCACATTTGCGCTTGGTTTATCAATTTTATTTACAGCTACTACAATTTCAATTCCTGCTGCCTTGGCATGATTAATCGCTTCCACAGTCTGAGGCATGACACCGTCATCCGCCGCAACTACAAGAACTGCAATATCTGTAGAACTTGCACCTCTCATACGCATAGCAGTAAATGCTTCATGTCCTGGTGTATCAAGGAACGTAATCTTCTCACCGTTTATCTCTACTACAGATGCACCGATATGCTGCGTAATACCACCTGCCTCACGGTCGATCACATTCGTATTACGGATAGCATCCAGAAGGGAGGTTTTTCCATGGTCAACGTGCCCCATAACACAGACTACCGGCGGACGCTTCTTCATCTTGCTTTCGTCTTCTTCCTCTTCTTTCAGGAGTTCTTCAATTACATCAACCACTTCTTCTTTCTCACAAAGGACTTCAAATTCCAATGCAATCTCTTCTGCTGTATCATAATCAATCTCCTGATTCACTGTTACAATCTTACCCTGCATGAAGAGCTTCTTTACGATGACAGATGGCACAACCTTCATCTTATCAGCCAGTTCTTTAATCGTCAGAACTTCTGGAATTACAATAGATTTAATCTTCTCTTCCTGCTTCTGCTCTTTTGGCTGCGGCTTTGTAAGCTGCTGTTTTACCGGAATATTGCCCTTTTTACCCTTTCCAATTCTGTCTTCGTCTCTTTTATCTCCATAGCGGGAATCCTTTTTCTTATAATCATCCTTGCCTTTTCCTTTGCTTCTCTGTGGCTTCTGTCCTTCCACAATCGGTGCCGGAATCGAAGAATTTCTTCTATTATCTCTGTCCCCGCGTCTTGTGTTATTATCCTGATTCCTATTATCATCACGATATCTTCCCTGGCGGTCATTTTTCTCCCGTCTATCTCCCTGGGAACGATTCCCCTGACGGTCATTTCTCTCCCGTCTATCTCCCTGGGAACGGTTTCCCTGGCGGTCATTTTTCTCTCGTCTATCTCCTTGGGAACGATTCCCCTGGTGGTCATTTTTCTCCCGTCTATCTCCCTGGGAACGGTTTCCCTGACGATCGTTCCGCTCTTGTCTTTCTCCCTGAAGGCGATTTCCCTGACGGTCATTTCTCTCCCGTCTATCTCCCTGCGGACGCTCTTCATTTTTTACCGGACGCTTGCTGTTTTCATTCTGCGGCATCTCATTCTTCACTGGCTGGATCTGTGGCTCATGCTGCACTTTTTTTACTTCCTGTACACCTACCGGAACTTTTTCCTGCTGCATCTGCTGTGACTTTACTGCTTCTGCCGGCTTTGCCGCCTGTACTTTTGCCTGTTCCGGCTTTATTGCCTGTGCTTTTGCCTGTTCCGGCTTTATTGTCTGCGCTTTTGCCTGCTCCGGCTTTCCTGCCTGTACTTTTGCCTGTACTCTCTCCGCCGGTCTGCTTCCCGTTGCCGGTCTTACCGGCGTCTTTGCCGGACGACCGTTATTCACCTGCATCGGCCTTCCCATCTGCTGCATTGGACGTCCATTTCCCTGACGTCTTCCTGCCCTGGAACCACTCTGTGTATTCTGGGGACGGAACACCTGTACAATACTCTTTTTCTTCGGTGCTTCTTTCTTTCCCAATGCTTTCCTTACAAGCTCTGCCTCTGCCTCTTCAACAGAACTCATATGGCTTTTTACTTCTATGTTCTTCGATGCCAGAAATTCAACCACTTCCTTACTTGTCTTTTCCAGCTCTTTTGCTAACTCGTATACTTTAATTTTTGACATATTCACTACCTCCTCTATGCAATTGTATTACTCTCTGCATCCAAATGCGTTTTGATTCCCTTTGCAAATCCTTCATCCTTTATTACAAGAGATGCCCGGAATTCCTTTCCCATTGCATGCCCCAAGGTATCTTTATCCTCATAAAAATAAATTGGTACTTTGTAAAACTCACACATATTTTTGAATTTTTTCTTCGTATTTTCTGACGCATCCGAAGCTACAATTACCAAAGCCGCGCTTCCCATCTTCACTTCTTTCTCCGTACAGAACTCACCACTTGCAGTCTTTCCTGCCTTTGTTGCCAGGCTGATAAGCGACAACACTTTACTCTGACTCAAAGCTCTCCCATCTCCTTTTCCAGCATATCATACACTTCCTTCGGAATCGCCTGTTTAAAGGATCTTTCAAGCCCTTTGTTCTTCTTTGCCTTCTGCAGGCATTCCGGATTCTGGCAGATGTATGCTCCCCGGCCGTTTTTCCTGCCTGTCGCATCAAGAAAAAACTCTTGTTCACCTGTGCGAATGATACGTATCATTTCTTTTTTACTCTTCATTTCCTGACAGCCTACGCATTTACGCATAGGCACTTTTTTATTTCCACTCAACGAATCACCTATTCCTCTACTTCCTCAAATTCTATTTCGTCCGGATATGTCTCATCCTCTTCCTCATACATACCGTCGTATTCCTCTTCGTAAGCATCTTCTCCGTACGCTTCCTCGTAGCCTTCCGCATATTCTTCCTCGTAACCTTCTTCATACATTTCCTGCTCATACACACCTTCGCTGAGCTCCATGTAGTTCTCCGGAAGTTCTCCTGATTCGATAGCCTGCGTCTCGCTCTTTATATCAATCTTATAACCGGTAAGTCTTGCCGCCAGTCTCGCATTCTGTCCTTCCTTACCGATTGCCAGAGACAACTGGTAATCCGGCACAATAACACTTGCCATCTTCTCATCCGGATCAGCCAGCACAGAAATGACTTTCGCCGGACTGAGCGCATTTTCAATCAAAATACCCGGATTATCACTCCAGTTAATAATATCAATCTTCTCTCCGCGAAGCTCCTGCACGATTGCATTAACCCTTGCGCTGTTCATGCCGACACATGCGCCTACCGGATCCACGTCCGGGTCATTCGACCATACTGCAATCTTTGTTCTGCTTCCGGCCTCTCTTGCAATGCTCTTAATCTCAACCACGCCATCCTTGACCTCTGTTACTTCTGACTCAAACAGTCGTTTCACAAGCTCCGGATGTGTACGGGACACAAGAATCTTCGGCCCTTTTGTTGTATTCTTCACCTCAACAACGTACAATTTGATACGCTCTGTCGGCCTAAACACTTCTCCCTTCACCTGTTCGTTTTCCGTTAACATAGCATCCGCTTTTCCAAGATTAATACTGATATTTCTTCCAACATAACGCTGGACAATACCTGTTACAATATCTTTCTCTTTTTCGAAATACTGGTCAAAGATAACCTTTCTTTCCTCTTCCCGGATTTTCTGCAAAATCAGATTTTTTGCATTCTGCGTAGCAATCCTTCCGAACGATTTGGATTCTATTGGAATCTGAACAATATCACCAGGCTCATATTTGCCGTCAATTTTATGCGCATCCTCAATGCTGATCTGCTCAATCGGATCCTCCACATCTTCCACAACTGTCTTTTCCGCATATAATTTGTAATCACAGGTCTGTCTGTCCATGATTACTCTTACGTTATCTGCTTTTCCAAAATGATTTTTACACGCATTTAAAAGAGAATTTTCAATCGCATCAAGCAGTGTCTCCTTGCTGATATCTTTTTCTTTCTCCAGGATATTTAACGCTTCCAATAATTCTGTGTTCATTTTTCTTTTCTCCTCCTACTAAATCTAAAAATCAAATGCCAGGCGAATCAGTGCAATATCGCCTTTGTCAAATGTTTTTAATGTTTCATCTGCAAGCTCAATCGTCACCGTATTCTCATCATAACTTTTCAACACGCCACCAAATTCCTTCTGCTTATCTATCATGCGGTAGGTTCTGATTTCAACCTCTTTTCCAAGACTTCGTTTGAAATCCTTCTCCTTCTTAAGCGGTCTCCCAAGTCCGGGTGAACTTACTTCCATAATGTAAGAATCTTCAATATAATCTTTGGCATCCAGTATATCTGACAATCTCCTGCTTACCAGTTCACAGTCGTCAATGCTGATGCCTCCCGGTTTATCAATATAAGACCGCAGATACCATGTGCCGCCTTCCTTGACGTACTCTACATCCACCAGTTCAAAACCATACTCTTCTACAATGGGAAGCAGTATTTCCTCTGTCCTCTGTTCATAAATTTCTTTTTTTGACAATGTCCAACTTCCTTTCTGTCCTTATTCCAACAAAGAAGAGTGAACTTTCGTTCACTCTTCTGCCGACTCATTTATGTAACTATTGTTCAGTATAACACTAATCATATGGAAAATCAAGGGATATTATACCTTTTATTCATCTTTTATTCAATAGTTTTAATTCAAAAGAATTTTTATAATAGTCCAGCAAGCCATCCTTCTTCATCTTTCCCAGCTCCTTCGACAATGCACTTCGGTCTACATTCAGATAATCTGCCATCTGCTGACGGTCAAAAGGAATCGTAACCTTGCTGCTTCCCTGTAAGGATGCCTGCCCGGAAAGATAAGAAAGTACTGAACCTGTTTATGTCCCGGACATTCATCATAGTATACTTAGGTCGATGAGTCAAGGATGTCTTCATCTCCTACCGTTGTCATATTACTTACAACCTCTTTCCCTACAAGATATACCATCTTTGATCCTTCTTTCATGACATACCTGTTTGCTCCGTCTGTGGCTTCACTTCCAATATAAACTGTGAAAATCTGCTCATCTTTGGAGTCAGCATCTGTATATGTCGCAGACACTGTAATTCTGCTACCTTCGTCCAATCCATAAGAACCCAAATTATCATCTGTAACATGATAATCTGCACAATTTGTAAAAGAAAGCACTCCAAATCCTCCTGCAAGCTCTGCCAGCTCATCCTCAGTTTCATATACAGCATCTTCCGCATTACCGCCAACCTCTACTTTTACCAGATTGCCACTGCTGATATTCGGAACCGTATCGTGTTCCACCATTTCTGACAGATCAAATTTCAGAGACTGAACAAGTTCATTAGTAATTGTATATACCTTTCCGGTATCACCCACAGATACATAATAATTTTCTCCCGTCATATTCCCGATATAAACAGGTACATCTTCTTCACCAGCTGTATACCATATTGTATATGCAGGCTCTTTTAATCCATAATCTTCCAGAGCATCCGGATTTTTAAGCTCTCTGACCGCTGTAAGCCCCGTTACCATTTGGGACAGATGTTCTACCGTATTTTGTGACATCGGTATTTCCTTATCCTCTTTATAATACCATATATTATTTTCTTTTATAAAGCTCATCGTAGTTTGTCCGTCTGTATATCGGAATGTCGACAGCGAATCTTCCTCCACTAATTGCACCGTCTCCATCGCCTCTTTCTCTTCTGTTTTTTTATTCCACTGACTTAATGCCGCATATACAACGAGCAATACAATAAGCACCATAATCAGCATTATCATACTTTTCTTCTGCCTCATGAATAATCCCCTCCTTTATGACTTCCTTCTCTTCCACCATCTTGTGAAGCCAAATATGAGAATTACCGCCGGAATACCAAATATAATAAAAAGACTGATGACTCCTGCATGACGCATGGTATTCATAACTACTTCCAGACTTTTTGCCTCAATAGCTATATTCTCCACATCATCAAAATTTGCAGACACAGCATTCATAAACACATCCAGATTTTCAAGAGCAGAAAATGCATCCGTAACCTGACTGTCTATCAATGTTTCAGCTGATATAACTGTAAGGCGACTCTCTTTGCTCTCATCTGCATCCGCACTTTCCGAGTCTTCCTTCCCTTCCTCTCCATTCTCATGTTCTGTCTCTTCCTTGTTCTCATCAATACTTTCTGTCGCCACCGCGCCAATTGTATAGGTTCCCTGCTTCTCGTTCTCTTCTGTTACCGCATATGCCTCAGAGGAAGTTGTCATGAATGTATTGACAGAAATCGTATCCCTTGCCACATCTGCTACCGTTAATCCATGTGCATTTACAAGCAGTACCATGTCTGATGACAGACTATCAGTAATCCCTTCTGCCGTCATTATTTCCGGAAAGATATAATAATAATTTCCCTGGTAGCATCTCTGCACATCCGCAATATAGCCCGTTTCCCTCAACATTCCATACTCATTTAAAACCGTATCCAGATTCGGAGCCTCATCTTTCATCTCTGTAAGCAGAATAAAAACTTTGCCGCCCTCCGACAGATAAGAAAGAATCAATTCTTTTTCCGCCTCTGTAATATCAGAAGTCGGAGCATACAGAAACAATAAATCACAGTCATCCGGAATCTTATTATCCATAATCAGATTCACTTCTGCATTACTCATGTTATTTTTGTCCAAAAGCTCCGTCACGGACAGCGAAAAGGTCTTTTCCCCATGTCCGGTCGTATAATATATCTTTTTTGTCGTATCACTTGTCACATAATTAACTGCACTTGTAAGCTGTCCCTCACCGTCAAATTCTGTTGGTGAAGCGCTTCCTGTCATGTAATAAGAATATTCATCTACAACAAGAATCTCATCAAAGGTTACCACTGTAGATTTCTCTGTATCTTTGCAGCTGATAAGAATATTGTTCTCTTCTACATTATTTTCGGAGAGCTCAGATGGATGAAGAACCGGATCTATCCACTCTACCTTTATTTTTCCTGAAAGCGCCGCATATTTTTGTATAAATGTTTTAATCCTTTCATCCGCAGCGCTCTTCTCTGCAAATATTTTAAATGTGACCTCTTTATCCAAGTCATTCAGAAATGTTCTGCTTGTATCCGATATCTCATATATGCGGTTGTCACTAATATCAATCTTTTTTATATTTTCCGGAAGCTGTCCGGCTATCATATTGACTACAATCACAATACATATGATCAGTGCAATCAGTCCTGCGCTATAACTTCCATTCCGTGATGATGCACTCTGAAATACTTTTTTTATCTTTTCCACTCTGCACACCTCCTAGCTCCAGCGTCTCTTCTGTATCATCTGCATAGTCAGAAAATTAAACAGAACAATGAATGTAAGATACAAAATCACTCCACTGACATCCAAAAAACTGCTGTACGTTATTGACGTAAAGGTATCTGTCAGACTCAATTTTTCAAAAATCTGCGTTAAAAGACCTTCATATAGTTCCGACTTTACAATATAAGTAAGTATGTTTCCAATAATAATCACTGCTTCCAGTCCTGCGCCAATCACCCAGTTTTTTGTCATCTGCCATACACAAAATACAAGTGCCGACAGAATAACGGACACCGCCACTGCATTCATCCACGCAGTATCTGGAAGGAACTCCAGAATTCCTTCCCAAAGATACAAAACAAGTAAAATTCCAAATGTTCCAATAGCAGCCAATATCTGACTTTGTGTAAGAGATGATATAAACATCCCCACCGCAACATACACACAACCCAGAAGAAAAAATATAAAAATCGAAAGATAATCAACTGTTATGTAAGCTGTCCCCTGCGTCATGATAATAAGGGGAAACAACAGATAAATCACACAGGGCACTGCCAGAATCGTCACCATTGCAAAATATTTCCCCAAAACAATGTCTGTAAGACTTACCGGAGCGGTCAAAAGAAGCTGATCTGTCCGATTCTTCTGTTCTTCCGCAAAGCTTCTCATTGTAAGCACTGGAATGACAAGCATGAATATAAATGTAATACCACTCAATACATAGGAGAAATATGGATATCCATAATTCAAGTTATATGCCATAAAGTAAATTCCCGCAAATGCCACAAGAAATGCAATCAATACATATCCTATCATGGAATGAAAGTAGGATTTAAGTTCTCGTTTATATATCGCTTTCATCTGTTTCCGCCTCACTTTCCCCTGTCTTTTCCTCTGTAATTTCCACAAGCTCTACCGGATTTTTTCCCTGTGTAAGCTCCAGGAAAATCTCTTCCAAGGTCGTCTTTTCCATGGATAATGTAATGAGTGGAATATCCGCCTTTGCAAATGACCGGAACAATTCCCCCCTTATATCCTGATTATCCATGCTCTCTATTTCTGCTCTTGTAATTCCATTTTCCTCCTGATACTCCACTTTCTTAACATATGGTATATTTTTTAAGATTTCCTGTACAAAACCTACTCCCGCCAACGCTTCTATGCAAATATGGCCTCCACCCATACGGCACTCCAGATTCTCAGGCGCATCACTGGCAACCAGTCTTCCATTTGCAATAATCATAATATAATCACAGACTTCCCGAACCTCTGCAAGAATATGGGAGCTTAAGATAACCGTGTGATTTTTCGCAAGATTTCGAATCAACTCACGAATTTCAATAATCTGCTTCGGATCCAGCCCTACCGTCGGCTCATCAAGAATAATAATTTCCGGGAATCCCAGCATGGCCTGTGCCAGACCGACACGCTGCTTATATCCCTTTGACAAATTCTGGATCAAGCGGTTCTCCACATCTTCCAGCTTTGCGAGCTGCATAACTGCCTGAATCTGAGATACTTTCTCTATTCCTTTTATCTGCTTAAGCTCTGCTGCAAAGTCCAGATACTCCCGGACGGTCATCTCCATATAAAGCGGCGGCAGCTCTGGCAGATATCCAATGCATTTTTTTGCCTCCTGTGGTTCTTTCAATATATCGTGTCCGTTAATCAATATTTTTCCATCTGTTGCACCCAGGTATCCCGTCATCATGTTCATGGTCGTAGATTTTCCTGCACCATTTGGCCCCAGGAAGCCATAGATCTGCCCTTTTTCAATCTTAAATGAAAGATGATCGACAGCCACATGGTTTCCATATTTTTTCACCAGATTCTGTACTTCAATCATAGTATTCGTCCTTCCTTTCATTGAGTAGTCATATAAAATTCTAGTAAGGAAATGTGTTTTTTATTTGTAATACCTGTGATTTATGTTTGAAAATTGTGTGAACAAAGACAATATATCCCGAACACACATTAGAAAATTTTTAGATTCTTAGCTTGATATATCTGTGGAAAAGATTTGATATAAAAATGAATTTTTAATTCATAAAATCTTATTTATGTGGTTATGGCAACATACTTTTTTTAATTATCATAGTATACTAAATCCGCAAGTCAGGGAACATACCCGTTTTGCCGGGCACAAGCCGGGTTTGAAGGTACAAACCTGATTTAGCCAGACAAAAATTATAGGACACAAACTAAAGGAGGAATATAGAAACATGATAAGACGAATCATAAAAATTGATGAAGAAAAATGCAACGGCTGCGGTGCGTGCGCCACTGCCTGCCATGAGGGTGCAATTGCAATCATAGATCAGAAAGCAAAGCTTATCCGGGAGGATTACTGTGATGGTCTTGGTGACTGTCTCCCGGAATGCCCGACAAATGCAATTACCTTTGAAGAGCGTGAAGCGCCTGCCTATGATGAAGCCGCCGTCCATGCAGCAAAGCAAAAGAAAGCAACACATTCCCAACTGAATCAATGGCCCTGCCAGATTAAGCTCGCTCCGGTTCAAGCACCTTATTTCAGCGGTGCCAAACTGCTTCTTGCAGCCGACTGCACTGCATATGCTTATGCTAATATTCACAAGGATTACATGAACGGAAGGATCACGCTGATCGGATGCCCCAAGCTGGATTCCATTGATTACAGCGAAAAACTGGGAGAAATCCTGCGCAATAATGAAATTGAAAGCGTTACCTTACTGCGCATGGAGGTTCCCTGTTGCGGCGGTCTCGAAATGGCTGCAAAAAAAGCACTGGAAAACAGCGGAAAATCCATCCCGCTGCAGGTCGTAACCGTATCTATCCATGGTGAAATTCTATAAATATTATAAAAACAATAACAGGAGGAGTCCTCTATGTATAAAAATATTGAAAAGCAAAGCAAATTACTTTTAAAGGACCAGATTGCATACCAACCCGGACAAGTCGTTAGCAAAACCCTTGTACAAAATGAAAAAGTCAGCATGACCCTTTTCTCATTTGACAAAGATGAAGAAATCTCCACCCATGCCGCCGGCGGCGATGCAATGGTAACTGTCCTGGACGGGACAGGACGTTTCACCGTAGGAAATGATGTATTTATCCTCAATCCAGGAGAAACACTGATTATGCCAAAGGATATTCCACATGCAGTATATGGTGAGGAACAGTTTAAAATGCTGCTGACAGTTTCCTTTTAATTCGAATCAAAAATTTAAAATCTGAGATTTGAAGCTTGCATTCTGAATCGGCGGTCATCATGACCACCGATATGTGTAAAGTATAAACTTTCCAAGCTTATGACATCATTTTCAGTTCATTATCTCTCCGTGCGAAAGTACTCTTCCACTTGTCTGGCCGCTTCTTCTTCGGAAATCTGGAATTTTTCCACAAGCTTGACAGAGATATCTTCCGGAGACTGTCCAAACTCCTGATAAGCTTCTATCAATGCTTCTATCATACCCTCACGTCTGCCCTCCTGCCAGCTTTCTTCCCGTTCCATACGCATATGTTCTTCTTCATCATATTCATAAATGCTCACTTTTTTTACCTCCGCCTTATTCTTCTCCAGAAATTCAGCCAGTATCCCCTTATGAATGCATTCATCTATTGCTCTGTCCACCGCCTGGTCAAGCGGCATCTCTTTGGCATATCTTCGCACCCAATCCACATACTCTGCATATTCCTTCAGAGATCTGCAGGCTGCCATTAGTTCCTAATTATCCTTTGTTTACATTCAGCATCCATGCTAAAAGTACTCTTCCACTTGTCTGGCCGCTTCTTCTCTAGACATCTGAAATCTTTCCATAAGCTTAGCTATGATATCCTCTGAAGATTTTCCAAATTCACTATAGTCTTCTATCAGCATTCTTATCCTTCCCTGCAATTCGCCTTCCTGCCAGCTTTCTTCCCGTTCCATTCGCATATGTTCTTCTTCATCATATTCATAAATGCTCACTTTTTTTACCTCCGCCTTATTCTTCTCCAGAAACTATAAAAGCTAATCTTGCGGTATTATCTTTCTGTCCGATTAATAATTAAATTATCATGTTAAAAGTACTCTTCCACTTGTCTAACTGCTTCTTCTCTGAACAGCCATTCTCAACGCCTGCCTTTATACCACCTTATCGCAGTTCCCACAGCAAGTCCGGCAAATGAAAATGCCATTCCATACAAAATCATCATAAATTCAGGAAGCAGAAGCTTTCCTGTCCCAATCATGTGCGCAAGACCAAAAGTTCCATACTCTGCAAGCATATACAGTACGCCAAACAGAATTACCATGAACCATTTAAATGCTCTCTGGCAATCGTTTTTCCCAATCGGCACGGAACACGCAAATGTCGCAATCGGAAGAAGCACCCATAAAAACATAAGGTTATATCCCAGTGCATCCGATCCGTCTGTAAAAAACCAGAATATGGTTACCGCTACTGCCCAGACAATAAGATATAAAACAAAAGGACTCCATTTGGACCATCTGCTTCCAAGCTTCACCCTCTGACAAATATTTCGAATCACCATAGCACACCCCTTTCTGCAGACAATGTCTTAATTCGCACAAATCAATCTTGCGTACTTATTCTCTGAATCCTTGGTAACACGAATCCTTCCCTGCCCAATGAAATGGTCAATCCGCATTGCATACCACGTGTCCCCTACGCCAAGCTGATAAAGACCAAGGATATCCCCAATCAGCCTTGCCTCTTTAATTGGATCACACGTAAGTCTCTTCCATATCAGAAAATCGTAGAAACTCTCAGGAACGCCGCATACTTTCCCATTTACCACAGCGCGAAGTGGACTGTTATCTTCCACCAGTTCATTCCACAGGCAGGAATACATACGCATCTCGTCCTTGGAAAGTATTTTTTCATAAGGTAAAAATCCTGCAAATTCTTCCGCGGACACCTCGCCCCAATGACGATAAGCAGTAATACTCCGCTCCCAGACGGCATACTCCGGAAGCTTTACTGCCCGGACTTCATTCTCACAGTTCTTCAAAATATTGCACAAATAATATAATCCACATCTGGAATAAGGTGCATCACTATACCATATCCGGACCTTTTCTCCATTATTCAAAAATTCTGTCAGGCGATGCAATTCATTTGCGTAAATATCTCCGGCTCTCCTCAGTTCTTTCTCCATTTCTTCATCCTGCTCCCATTGATTCTGAGCATACATAGAATAAATCAGATTCTTCCGGTATGGACTGTCCGTAGGTTCTTTGATGTCTCCCACATCCAGCATAAACCCAAGACAGATGACTTCCTCGGAGGTGCCTTCTACCCATCCGGCAAAAGGCTTCTTCGGCGGTGCCTTCTTTCCTGCCATCCATACAGACGTAGAGCCGTCTGCAGCACCAATCACGATTTTATTCTTTGCCACTTTCATGGAAGCAGCCTCGCTGTCACCAAAAAGTATTTCAATCATAGCATCTCCTTAATTCTCTTCTTCCACATACTTCTCTGCTTCTTCTCTGGACATCTGAAATCTCTCCATAAGCTTAGCAATAATATCCTCTGAAGATTTTCCAAATTCTCGATAGTTTTCTATCAGCATTTTTATTTTCCCTTGCAATTCACTTTCTTCCCGCTCCATCCGCATATGTTCTTCTTCATCATATTCATAAATGCTCACTTTTTTTACCTCCGCCTTATTCTTCTCCAGAAACTCAGCCAGTATCCCCTTATGAATGCACGTATCAATTGCTCTGTCCACCGCCTGGTCAAGAGACATCTCTTTGGCAAATCTTCGTACCCAGTCTACATACTCTGCATATTCCCTTAGAGATCTGCAGGCAACCATCAGTTCCTGATTATGCCCTTTGTTTACATTCAGCATCAATGCTTCCAGTTCAAGCTCCGGCTTCTCTGATTTTGTTATATACAGGTCTGATAAGCGCAACATCTGTCTATCCGGTTGTTCATCCTGCCCATTATAAAAAATCAGGAAACGCGGCTCCGGTATCTTCATCTTCGTCCTGCTATATTGATTCCCGCCTACAAGCATCCCTGAGTACACATCTGCTACATAAAGCAGAAACCGCAGGGGAAGATTCGGATTCACTGTCGACTGGTGCTCATAAAGAGACATTCTGGCATCCAACACAAAAGAAACATCATTTTTCATGCCCATATAAATGGCATTCTCCAATGTGTTAATCTCTAATAAATCTGGATTATCATAGTTCGTATTATTCACTGCATTGTACAATTCCAATGCACGCTCCGGCTCGCTGTACAGCATGGTGAAAATCCTGGACTTATATTCCCTGTTTGCTGTT
>CALFCS010000021.1 GCA_937950565.1 uncultured Lachnospiraceae bacterium | reverse complement strand
AGGGCGTAAAATATCTGATGAATGTGCAGGGCTTTGAACTTGGCTATAATGGTTCAACAGATGCAAAGGATGCAGCGGAAGCAAATGAGTACAAAGCGGTAAAGATAGAGTCAAATGCAAACAAAAACTTTGGTTATATGGAGTCCGGTGCATATGCACTTTATAAAGGAATCGATGTGACAAATCTGAAGACCTTTGCAGTAAAAGCAGCTGGTAAGGACGGGGAATGTTACAGCACTACTGCGAAGCTTCACCTCGATTCTCCGACCGGAGAAGTAATTGCCACAGTTGATACAGACTATACAACCGGATGGCAGGATTATAAGACATTTACAGGAAATGTTACAAGTGTAGCATCAGGAGTGCATGACATATATGTGACATTTGAATACAATTATTCAGATGTAGAATTTACAGCAGCGGAAGCGGAAAAGATTAAAAACGCAGATGCAGTTATTGTAGTAGCAGGAACGAGAACGATCGATGGGGAAGGCGCTCTTGGAAATGCAGACAGTGACTCTGCAGAAGAAGTAGACCGTAACACTTTGGATTTTCCAAGAAATCAGGCAGGGAGTATTCTGAAATGTGCAGAGCTGAATAAAAACACAATCGTATGTATGTCTGCGGTTGGACAGATGAATGTAGAGCCATTCAAAGATGAGGTAAAGGCAATTACATGGAGTACCTACAATGGACAGGCACAGGGAAATGCTCTTGGAAGAATCCTGTACGGAGAGAAGAATCCGAGCGCAAAGCTGACTTTCAGCTGGTATAAGAGCCTGTATGATTTGGATGATATTGGTGTTTACACGATTCATGCAAGCGAGACAAGTAAAGGAAGAACTTACCAGTACTTTACCGGTGACGTGACATGGCCGTTTGGATACGGTCTCAGCTACACGAACTATGAATATAGTAATGTGAAGATTGACAAGGTATCTGCGACAACAAATGATCAGATTAAAGTAAGCGTGGATGTAAAGAATGCGGGAGCGAAGGACGGACAGGAAGTTGTGCAGATGTATGTGGTTTCTCCGGATGCAGCGGCAAAGAACCGTCCGGCAAAACGTTTGAAAGGATTTGATAAAGTATCCTTAAAGGCAGGCGAAACAAAGACAGTTACTATGATTCTCGACACAAAGGGGCTGGAATACTGGGATGATGCAAATGATAAGTTTGATTATGACCTGGGGACTTATGAGATTCAAGTGGGACCGGACAGTACACAGGTGAAGGGAACTGCCAAATTCAATATGACAGAAAAAGTTGCACCAACATTGAAGACGGTTACTCTGACAGGTAAGCAGACATTTGATGATACAGAGATCGGAACTGCAGTACAGACGACTCTGACCGCGGCTATGAGTGATGATTCTTTCATTGAGCTTGCAGGCGTTACTTATAAAAGCAGTAATGAAGCCGTTGTACGTGTGGATGCAGAAGGAAATGTGACACCGGTCGGATTCGGTGTTGCAACAATCACAGCATCTGTCACAAAAGATGGCGTAACACAGACAGGGAGCTATGCGGTGGCAGTGCAGTCCAGTGTGCCGGAAGGTGTAGAGGATTTATATTACATTACAAGTAAGGCAAACAATAAGGTGCTTGCTGTAAATGGCGGAGTTACTACATCCGGAGCAATTCTGATCGAGTGGGAAAATAACGGTGGCGCAGATCAGCAGTGGTTTCTGAAAGATGCAGGCGATGAGAATTATTGTTTGGTAAACAATAAGAGTGGCCTGTATGTAACTGCGGAAAATGAGAATAAAAATGCACAAGTGATTCAGAAAGAATGGACAGAAGGAGATGCAAAACAAATCTGGAGGCTGGAAGAAAATGACGCAGGCGGTTATCAGATTGTGAATGAGGCAACGGGTTATGCACTCAGCAGAGGTCCGGTAGAAAATATTGGCGGCTGGAATCTGAATCCATTTATTATGGTGGAGACGGATGCATCAAATAAGGATCAGATTTGGGATCTGAAAGCTGTATATGAGCAGTATGAAATTCAGGCAAGTGCAGGTGAAGGAGGAAAGATTAGCCCGGAAGGACGAAAGAAAGTGATAAAAGGAAGCGGAGTTGTCTATACAATCACACCGGATGAAGGATATAAGATTAAGGATGTCCTTGTAAATGGTGAATCAGTTGGAGCAGTTACAGAATATGCATTTAAAAAAGTAAGTGCGGATGCAACGATTGAGGCGGTATTTGAAAAAACCCCGGATGCCCCGGAACTTCCATTTGTAGATGTGGATAAAGAGGCATGGTATTATGATGCAGTTGTTTACAACTATGAAAAGAAAACCATGACAGGTCTGGATGGTACACATTTCGGACCGGCAGATACGCTCGTAAGAGCACAGTTTGCTGCTGTACTTCATAAGATGAATGAGGAAGTAGAAGTGGAGTATACAGACAAGTTCTCTGATGTCACAGAGCCTGACTGGTTCAAGAATGCAGTTTTGTGGGCGGCAGAGCATGAGATTGTAACCGGTTATACAGGAACGGATTTGTTTGGACCAAATGATAAGGTTACCCGTGAGCAGATGGCAACCATGATGTACCGTTACGCGAAAAATTATAAGAAATACGATGTAAGCGCAGATGGCGATTACAGCAGCTTCCCGGATGCGGAAGATGTACAGCCATTCGCGACAGATGCGATGAAGTGGGCTGTAAAAGAAGAAATTATCACAGGAAAAACGATAAATGAAAAGCTTCTCCTTGACCCGCAGGGTAGTGCTAACCGTGCAGAATGTGCAACGATTATCCAGAGATTTATGGAGAAATATGAGAAAT
>CALFCS010000020.1 GCA_937950565.1 uncultured Lachnospiraceae bacterium | reverse complement strand
CAATATCTCTGTCCAAAAAGAAGTGCCCCACCAATGCCTTAACTAAATGACATTGGTAAGGCTACTCCCCCAAATACATTTTCACCGCATCCAGGCGCTTCACCACCTCTGAATCCGCATCACTAAAATTAGATGAAAATGTCTGCAAGCTCCCCGAAGGATCCGTTGCCAGATTTGTCAAAGTGAGATACGCATCATACAATTCCGTAACTGCTTCATATGCATCCTTATATTCATCTGGTGGGTTTTTCAGCTTTTTCATCATAGAATTTACCGAATCCTGATTGTCCTCGATGCTGCTTACCTGACCAATAAAAGAAGGATCTGCGTACAGATTCTGTAATGCCTCATTAAAATCTGATACAAAATACCCATCTGGCCTGGTATATTTATTTGTAGAATCATCATACTCTTCAACTCTCTTTTTCTTTTGCCCCTGTACAGCAGCAACTGCAATTAATGCAACAATTAATAATACCACTGTCACAATTGCCATTATTTTCTTTGATTTTCTGGCTATCTTTACTCCGGTCACTTCCACCTGTTGTGGTACTTGTGTCTCATTGTTTTCCACATTTTCCACAGGGCATCCACATTTCGGACATACATCTGCCCCTTCTTCCAATTCTGCCCCACATTCCTGACAGTATCTTTTTTCTTCCGCTATCAGAATCGTTCCACAATGCACACATTTTTTCGCCTTGTCTGATACCTGTTCTCCACAATTTGGACATTCCATCATTGCCATAATTTCTTTCCTCCTACTCTCTTTCCTCTTACTGTTATTCCATTAAATTCACCAAAAGTGTCATTTTCAGAGTCTCCCACAAAGCCTGTTTCAGAGCGAAACAAAAACCAACCCCGTCAATTCTGCATTCATGTGGTTTCCTCTTTTCTGGCCTGCATCTCAGGCCATCATGGTATCCCCTTGTGGGGTTTCCTCCAATAATTTCCAACCACATTTTATATACAGAACCAACCGAGTTGGTCGCATAGCAGGCGACATTATGTTTCGCCTTTCTTCATTTATTATCTCTTATTTATATCCTCTTGTTCCCAGCAAACTCCTTCCATCACATTCAACACAGCCTGCTTCAGTTTGCCCTGCAAGTAGACTTCATTCAGCTTACTCTTGCTGTATCTAAAATAAGAGTTCTGTGTATATTCCACCAAGAGTGCAGTAAAAAAACGTTCCCAACTAAAATACTTCTGACTCTCAATAAAATTCTCAGGATGCTCCAATATATCCTGAACAGCCTTGCCGTCAATCTGACCGGATTTCAAAATCAGCCATTCAAAAGACTCTGGCAAATAGCACTTCAAGTATGCATTGGTTTTCATCAACTGATACAGTTCATTCATTTCAGAGCCGATGGCAGCGCCATCTGCAACCACCAAAATCTGTCCCTTGCTCTGAGGAACAACCTGTTTTAGGTTCGATTTTCCTTTGGCACTCAGGCAATTAATATTATACTCCGTGCATATTGCACGGAAAAACTCATAGCCGGAATTAGAATCTTCAACCACAACCGTCTCTGGCTTTACTTTACCCAAAAACTCCTCCGAACCGTAAATCTGGTACATCTCATTATAAGTGCGCCGCAAATCATGATACTTGCCGGATGTATGAATACCATAAATTTCCTCCACAGAATAAGGCAGATTTGGCAGATCCTCCCGTGTGATAATCACAAAATAATTATCTGAGGCTTTTACTGCCGCTGCAAACTCCTGAGACTTTATGAATTGGTTTTCTTCATCGAGAAAGATAATTTGCTCATGAATATTCGGCAAAATTAACTTCCAGTCATTTCCGTGCAAAGTACGACATGGCCGTTCACAGATCACATCTACACCGGAATTTTCACCCAGTACAGCTGCCTGTTCAATTAAATTAATCAGTGTAGTTTTTCCGGTGGCACTGTCTCCACGAATAATAGTGATGTTCCTGCGAACAGTCAACTCATAACGGAGCCTGTTATTTTGTACAACAATATGATATTTTCCCTTCATACATCAACGCTCCTTTATAGTCAGAGCTTCTTTTAAATACTCTTCATAGCTATGAACCGTCTTTCCGGTATTCATAATCAGTGTCTCAAAGTCTGTAACCTCACTAAAGTCCATCACATGGTGAAGGTTTATTGTCAAATCTTTCTGCCTGCCCAGTTTTGCAATCCACCCGGCGCAGTTATCACCACAGGCAGACGCATTGAATATTTTTCCACTACAATCGAACGCCATCAGAATCAGCGTTTTTACGCCACCGGAAATATCTTTGACAGGAATTGCACCAAGCACCGGACTTTGAATTAAGTGAGCGCTAATCACATCAGAGTTATCAATGTCCTTTATCATCTCAACAGACAACGGATTCGTAATCCAATCATCCTCATATCGGTTGTCAAAATAAGTGGGTGGATGATAAACTGCCCCGTCAGTCTCTCCAAATATAATCTTTAGCATGATGTTATCCTCCCTACTTCTTTAATAAGCATCCCTGCTACCCTCTGTTCTGCTGGGCTACCAGCCACTCTGCACCGTACTTCTTACGCAGGGCAGGCTTCTCAATCTTTCCGGTTGCATTTCTCGGAACATCTGCGAAGATAATCTTCTTCGGACGTTTATATCTCGGAAGTCCCTTACAGTATTCGTCAATCTCTTCCTCTGTACAGGTCTCTCCCTCAATAATGGAAATAATCGCGCCGGTAATCTCTCCGAGACGTTTGTCCGGAAGGCCGATGACAGCTACATCTTTCACCTTTTTGTACGCATTCAGATAGTTTTCTATCTGAACAGGATAAATATTCTCTCCACCACTGACGATGACATCTTTCTTGCGGTCTACCAGGAAAATAAATCCATCCTCATCCTGCATCGCCATATCTCCGGTATAGAGCCATCCGTCCTTCAGCGTTTCAGCCGTCGCCTTCGGGTCATTGTAGTAGCAGGTCATAACGCCAGGTCCTTTCACACAAAGCTCGCCAACCTCGCCCTGTTCTACAGTCTTGCCATCTTCATCTACAATCTTACACTTCCAACGGTAACCCGGCACGCCGATTGCACCAACCTTGTGGATGTTTTCCACGCCCAGATGCACGCATCCCGGTCCTGTTGACTCAGAAAGTCCATAATTCGTGTCATATAAATGATCCGGGAAATATTCTTTCCAGTGTTTAATCAGTGAAGGCGGAACCGGCTGGGCGCCGATATGCATCAGCCTCCACTGCTCCAATTTATAATCCTCAAGCTTCACTCTGCCATTATCCAATGCTTCCAGAATGTCCTGTGCCCACGGAACAAGCAGCCAAACAATCGTACAATGCTCCTTGGATACCGCGTCCAGAATAATTTCCGGAGTTGTCCCCTTAAGAAGAACTGCCCTGCTTCCTGCACAAAGACTTCCCATCCAGTGAAACTTCGCGCCAGTATGATACAACGGCGGAATACATAAGAATACATCTTCTCTGTTCGTCAGATGATGCTTCTGCTCCATCTGCGCTGCCTGCATCAGGCTTTCATGATTGTGCAAAATCGCCTTCGGAAATCCAGTCGTTCCAGAAGAAAAATAAATTGCCGCATCATCTTCATCTTCAAGCCTTACAAGCGGCGGCTGACTGGAACAGTCTGCCACAAGCTCCGGATAACTTTCTGCAAAAGTCGGACAGCCGTCCCCTACATAGATTAACAGACGTCCCTTATTCAGCTCCGGCTCGATTGCTTCAATACGGCCGATAAACTCCGGTCCGAAGAATAAAATATGTACTTCTGCTAATTCCGCACAATACTTAATCTCATCTGAAGAGAAGCGGAAATTAAACGGAACTGCGATTGCCCCTGTCTTCAGGATTCCAAAATAAATCGGCAGCCACTCCAGGCAGTTAAACATGAGAATTGCCACACGGTCTCCCTTCTGGATACCGCGTCCGAGAAGCATATTCGCGACACGGTTTGCCTTCTCATCAAAAATCGACCATGTAATTTCCCTTCTATAAGGAGCCTTGCTTGTCTGCTGGACCAGGTCATACTCCTTCCAGGTTGTTTTTCTGGTATCCTTCATCGTCGGATTCAACTCCACCAAAGCAACCTCTTCTCCGTAAAGCTTATGATTCCGCTCAAGTAAATCTGTAACTGGCATGATTCTATTTCCTTTCTTTTTTCTGTCTTAATATACTTTAGGAATTACGTCCTAATGAAAAAGCTTTCAAATTCAGCTCTACAAACCGCTCCGGAACACATTCCCGGATTGCCTTCTCCCACTTTTCTGCCGGAATATCAAAGTGTCTGGAAAGCCGTCCCATCAATACAATATTTACCGCCTTGGCAGAGCCTGCTTCTTCCGCAAGCGACAGGCAGTCCATCGCCTCCACGGTAATCCCCAGATTTTCCATCTTCTCAATCAGGCTTTCCGGATACTGCGCAACTCCGGTAATGACCGGCATCGGGTCAATCTCCTGTGTGTTTACAACGATTTTTCCGTCTTTCTTCAAATACTGCACATAACGTGCGGCCTCTAGTTTTTCGAATGCTACAATAAAATCTGCCTCGCCCTTATCAATAATCGGAGAATATACTTTTTCTCCAAAACGTACATATGTAACAACACTGCCTCCGCGCTGGCTCATTCCATGCACCTCGGATACCTTCACATCATATCCTTCTGACAGAAGCAGATGGCCAAGCAGCTTACTGGCAAGCAGGGAACCCTGACCGCCAACACCAACAATCATAATATTCTTTGTCATTTTCCAGTCCTCCTATCCCTGCAGAGCGTCGAATTTACAAAGCTGGCTGCAGACACCACATCCAACGCACAACGTATTATCAATCACAGCTTTTTTATTCTTTACACTAATTGCCGGACATCCAAGCTTCATGCAGGATTTACATCCGACACAATTCTTCTCTTCTACCCGAATCGGAGGGTTATGTTTTACATATTTTAACAGTGCACAGGGACGTCTGCTTATAATAACGGAAGGCTCCTGTACCGCCAGTTCCTCCTTCACAGCCTGGTCACAAGCGGCAAGATCATAAGGATCTACCACTCTCACCCGGTCAAATCCCATCGCATGGCACAGGCTTTCCAGATCAATCTTTCCTGCCGGATCTCCCTTAATGTTGTATCCGGTCGTCGGATTCTGCTGATGTCCGGTCATTCCGGTAATGGAATTATCCAGGATGATAACCGTAGAATTACTCTGGTTATAGGCAATATTTGCAAGCCCGGTCATTCCGGAATGCATAAACGTAGAATCTCCGATTACGGCAACCGTCGTCTTTTCGCCTTCTTCTCCCATTGCCTTGTTAAATCCGTGAACTGCACTGACAGATGCTCCCATACAGAGTGTCATTTCCATTGCAGATAACGGCGCCACTGCTCCAAGTGTATAGCATCCGATATCTCCCAGCACTTTGCACTTATTCTTTGCTAATGTATAGAACAATCCTCTGTGCGGACATCCTGCGCACATCACCGGGGGTCTGCCCGGAAGTGTCTCATCAAGCACTTTATGCTCCGGAAGCTCCACGCCAAGCTTTTCGGCAATCAGATTCTGTGAAAATTCACCTTCCATCGGAAGTACATCTTTCCCGGTTACGGAAAGACCAATCTGTTTACAATGATTTTCAATAATCGGGTCTAATTCTTCAATAATCACCACTTTTTCTACTTTGGATGCGAAATCCAGTATTAACTGAACCGGAAGCGGATTGATCATTCCAAGCTTTAAGATGCTTGCCTTTTCTCCAAATACTTCCTTTGCGTACTGATAACTCGTAGAAGAAGTAATAATTCCAAGCCTCGTATCTCCCATTTCCACGCGGTTAAACACACAGTCTTCCGCATATTCTGTGAGCTTTCTTGTCCTCTCCTCAACAACCGGATGACGGCGGATTGCATTCCCCGGCATCATAACATATTTCGCAATATTCTTTTCATAAGGCTTTGTCTCGGGCTCTACGCGCTCTCCCGGCTCTACAATACTCTGGGAATGTGCCACACGGGTACACATTTTAATAATAACCGGAGTATCAAAGCGTTCCGACAATTCATATGCTTTTTTTGCAAATTCATATGCCTCCAGAGAATCTGAAGGCTCCAGCATCGGAACCTTAGATGCAATCGCATGATGTCTGGAATCCTGCTCATTCTGAGACGAATGCATCCCTGCATCGTCTGCCACGCAGATAACCATTCCCGCATTCACACCTGTATAAGAACAAGTATACAAAGGGTCCGCCGCCACATTTAATCCTACATGCTTCATTCCGCAGAAGCTTCTCTTTCCTGCCAGGGAAGCGCCAAAAGCCACTTCCATGGCAACCTTCTCATTCGGCGCCCATTCGCAGTAAATCTCATCATACTTTGCAGCTTCCTCTGTCACCTCGGTACTTGGAGTTCCCGGGTAGCTGGATACTACCTTACAGCCTGCTTCATATAAGCCTCTGGCAAGAGCCTTATTTCCCAACATTAACTGTTTCATATTCTTAAGTCCTTTCTACTATTCTTTTTCTTCCATTCTGTCGACAATCCTCCCAATACAGCCGGTTCCGCTGTTAAGCATTCTCTTTACACGGCTGATCGTGGCAGAACTTGCGTTTGTTGCCTGACTGATTTCCACATATACCTTATCCTGCTTCAGCATTCTTGCCACTTCAAACCGCTGCTCCATGGAACGCAGTTCCGCTTCTGCACAGATATCTTCAAAGAAATCGCAGCACTCCTCAATATCCTTTAACTGTAAAATTGCCTGATACATCTCAATTTTACGTTCCTTGGGAATATTCTTATTCATAGGAATCCTCACTTTCACAAACTAATATATATCATACCATCTTTTTTTCAAATGGTAAACAATAAAATTTAACCATTTAAAGTATAAAATCGCAAAAAGGACAACACAGATATTGTCCTTTTTGTTACTCTTTTTTTATTCAGTTAAAATTATCTTCTCTTACACGGTATCGGTCTCTTCGGTCCTTTTGGTTTTACCGCCCCTGCACGGATGATCGCTCCGCAGTCACAAGCCGCTACGCAAGCTCCGCACTGCATACATTCATTCTGGTCAATGACGTGGATAAAGCGTTTCTTTCCGAGAATTGCCCCATCCTCGCAGGCATCGATACATTCCCCGCAGCCACCGCATTTATCCGCCAGAATATGATAGGTAAGAAATCTTTCACAAACTCCTGCGCGGCATCCTCTTTTGGATGCATGATCCTCAAAATCTTTCTTATAAGTATCAAGCGCCGCAAGAATACCTTCCGCCACTTCTACGCCATCCTCACAGAGTGACTGTGTTTTCATCATGCCGCACAGATCCTGAAGCAGTTCAACATCTGTACTGCGTCCTCTCTTCTCTGTGATATCCTTAAGAATCATCTCAAGCTGTGTAATTCCTTCATATCCAAATACACATTTTCCACAATCTTTACATTTGTGGGAGGAGACAGCTTTGAAAAGGACATCTACGATACATTCATTTTCTTTCAGGTTATTTACGATATCTATTGTACTCATAGCGTCCCTCCTAATAATCCATCCATAATTTTGGCTTTGTAATGTTCAGACGCAGGTCGCACTGTAAGCATCTTCCTGCCTCACACTGTGCCTGCTCACAGGTAAATGGCTGTTCCACCAAATCAAACCCGGACACTCTCTTAGCCGCATCTGCCATTTCCGGATTGACTCTTTCGAGATCTCCAAAGCCTTCAATCTGCCCGATATATGGATTCGGCGTTTCTTCGTCAACAAGCTTCTCGCTGATATCTCCGTTTCCGCCAAGATATTTATCCATCTCTTCGGCAGCTGTTCTTCCTGCCGCAATTGCCGCAATTACAGATTTTGTTCCTGTAACAACATCGCCTGCCGCATAGACACCTTCCATGCTTGTCTCAAGCTTTTCATTTGCCTGGATATATGGTCCGTGTGTCAGTTCCAGTCCCATGGAAGCGGTTCCTTCCGGTTTCTGTCCTACGGCAAAAATGACATTATCAACCGGAACCTCATGCTTCGAGCCTTCTACCAGCTCGATGACCGCACGGCGGTTCTCATCAAAGTAGAACTTATCAACCTTCTGAAGCTCCACGCCTGCCACTTTATCTGTACCGGTAATCCGTAAGAAAGAATGTGCGGAGTGAAGAATAATTCCTTCCTCTCTTCCTTCTTCAATCTCATCCGGTGTAGAGGTCATCTGCTGCTCGTTCTCCAGACATGCAATATGCACTTCCTTCGCGCCAAGTCTTACCGCTGTTCTCGCACAGTCATAAGCTACATTTCCACCGCCAAGAACCATAACCTTCTCGCCAACCGGAAGCGGATCTCCCATTCTGGCACGTCTTAAGAACTCGGCATTCACATAGACACCCGGAAGGTCATTACCCTCAAGCGGAAGCTTGGTTCCCTGATGGGTTCCTACGGATACAAGCACTGCATCATAGCCACTTTCCTTGAGCTGCTCCGGTGTCGGCGCTTCGGTATTGCACTTTAATTCAATCCCTACTTCCAGAATATCTGCAATTTCTTTATCCAGAAGTTCATCCGGCAGACGATATGCAGGAATTCCATATCTGCACTGGCCGCCTGGTTTTTCATTCTTTTCATATACGGTAACTGCATGCCCCTTCTTTGCAAGGTAGTAAGCTGCGGTAAGTCCGGCAGGGCCTGCACCGATGACTGCCGCTTTCTTTCCGGTCGGCGCTTCCTTTACTGCACGTTCCTTCCATGCACCGGTATCATTATTTGCAGCCGCACGTTTTAACTTACAAATCGAAATCGGGGCTCCAAGTTCATTTCTCTTACATTCCCCTTCACATGCATGTGTACAAATGCTTCCCAGTGTCTCCGGGAATGGTACCTTCTCACGGACAACCGCTGTCGCCTTCTCAAAGTCTCCCTCCTTGATATAACGGATATACCGCGGGATATCAATGTGAGCAGGACAAGTGCTCCGGCACGGAACAACATTTTCCGCATAGGAACGGTCTTCCTTCATAATCTTTAATGCATCTACGATAGAGCCTGTCGGACAGACCTCAATACATGCACCACAGAAGCGGCATCCGGCTTCCTTCAGACTCTTTCCGTCCGGAATTCCGGCACGGATACCCATGTCAGTCTTAATATAATCCAGCACCTTTACACCACGCATATCCTGGCAGGCACGAATACATCTTCCGCAGCGTACACAACGCATGAAAAGGTGTGTAATCAGCGGATTGCTCTCATTATCCGGTACGCTTCTGGATTTTTTTCTCCATCTTTCCGGACTGACGCCCATATACTGATACATGGACTGCATTTCACATTTCCCATATTTGGGACATCCGGTGCAGTCTGCCGGATGGGTCGCGAGCATCAGTTCCATCGCTGTTTTACGAATCTTATCGGCTTTCGGTCCGTTTACCGTAATCTTCATCCCTTCCTCTGCAGTAGTCATACAGGAAGGCACAGGTTCTTCCATGCCCTCAATCTCTACAGAACAGAGCCTGCATCCACCCTTCGCCTCAAGGTCCGGATGACTGCACAGATGAGGAATGAAAATCCCGGCTTCCAGAGCGGCATCCAGAATGGACTGCCCCTCTCTTGCCTCTATTTCTTTTCCATCAATCGTAATTTTCATCTACTGTTCTCCTTCAATTTGAATTTCTGCCGCTTCTTCCTCTATTTTTCCGGAACAGACGGCTGGATAAATTCCATATATTTCTTTTTGCGCGCTTTAAACTCATCACTGTTCTTCTGAAGATCAGCAAGTCTTCCCTCATTTTCCTGGATGTCCTTGCCATGTTTCATCTTGCCAGACATCGTATCATGTGCCAGCTCATACTGCTCTTCCGGATAGTTGATTACGATCTTCCCATCCACAACCTCCAGTTCTCCTTCCATACCACACAGACCACAGATTGCGTGAGTTGTACCTGGTTCAATATAGAAGTTATTCGTATGACAGTGCGGACATACTCCCTCCGGTCCCTGCCAGCTTGCATTCGGTATGTCTTTTGCAGCATTGGCAAGATTAATACCAATCTGATGCGCCCTCGCCAGAGCCTCATCATCCATAAGAATAGTCTTGGACCACTGGAATTTATCATTGTCAATAATCTTCCACATCGGACTCATCGCCAGCATACCATGATCCATCTGCACTAGGGAACCCCAGTCTGAACCGCCGACAGCCATAAAGGAGATTACCTTATCCTTCAGAAGTCTCGGGTCTACTCCCGGTCCTCCGTTCTGCTTCGAAAGCATATCTGCAATTACCAGATTTCCACGGTCCATGGAAGGTCCGAAGCGGTCACAGATTGTATGGATGATTCCCGGTGTTCCATTTTCAAAAATCGGTGAAACCATCATAATTCCATCGGCATCCAGCATCTTGTCAAGAAGCCAGAGGAAATCATCTTTGATAGCACAGATACGTCCTTTTCCGCCCATCAGCGCCTTTACACAGGCGATACATCCTGTACAATGCTTAATATTCAGTTTATGTACATTAATAAATTCAATCTCAGCGCCTGCTTCCTGCGCTCCCATCAGCGCCTCTTTACACATGGAATCATTTGCACCATTGAGTGTCCCTGAAGATATACCTAAAATTTTCATATATTTTTCTCCTTTGATAAAAACAAACCTCTCGTCTGCTTCTCATTATACCTGATTTTACTTCCTTTTTCCCTTACAAATATTTCCTTAAGAGTTCTTCTGTACTTTTCAGCACTTTCTCTGCCATCTCTCCCATCTTCGGGCTGTGAAGCTTTAATGTATCCTCCGGCTGACTCTGATAACATGGCTGGTTAAAATAATCTTCCATATAACCATGATGCATATCCGGCACAATCTCCTCTGCCACAACATCCACCTGCGCCTGTCTGAGCCTGGCTGCATAGGAACATCCTTCCGGACAAAGTGCATCTTCTCCTGCCATATAAAAGGCTGCCGGAGCAACACCTGCAAGCTCCTCATTCAATGCATAGAGAGGCGAAATATCTGATTTTTTCAAATCCTCACCACCTGCATAAAGCTCTGTAAATGCCGCCATAACGTCCACCGGAAGGTCCGCCGGATGCGAAATCTTAGATTCCGGGGAGGAAGCCCCGTCCACATATGGATAATGAAGAATCTGCAAAGCCAATGCAAACTCCTTCGTCTGTGCCGCCTTCATGGCTGTAACCGTCGCAAGGGTCGCCCCGCCGCTGAATCCCATTACCGCCATTTTATCCGGGTCAATTCCAAATTCTTCTGCATGGTCGTGCACATATTTCACAGCATCATAGGCATCCTGGTTTGCTGCCGGATACGGATATTCCGGCGCTTTTCTGTAGTTCACGCCGATAACCGTAATTCCGGTCTCGTTCTTGATACGCTCACAGAGATTGTCATCTTTTGCCGCATCTCCAAGCACCAGGCCGCCTCCGTGAAACTCAAACAGAACCGGAACGCATTCGCCTTCTGCCCGGTGTACATACACCTCTATCTCTCCATCCTTTGTGGGAATCATCCGCCTTTCCCCATATATCGGGTTCTGGCGGATGATATCCATAGTGAATGCGCGCATCGAGGGAACGATTCTTTTAAAACTTCTTATAAAATCGCTCATAGCTCCTCCTTAATACTCGTAATCAAATCCATCCCACACAGGTATGCCTGTATATTCCTTTGTCTCTTCTACGCCATCCAGTGCACGGATTGCGCCGGAAGCGAGCGCTTCCATTTCAAAGTCACCACCGTATACGATCATCGGTGCAATCCAACCTGCATATTTCTTTACATTTGCAATAAACTGTTCATCATTGGACACACCGCCCGTCATAACGATTGCGTCTACTTTTCCTTCCATTACACATGCATAGGAACCGATATATTTTCCAAGCTGATATGCAAAGTTCTCATATACGAGAGCCGCCCATTTGTCTCCCTTTTCAATACGCTCTTTAATTTCCAGCATATTATCTGTTCCAAGAAGCGCCAGAAGACCTCCGGCTTTTCCAATCTTCACCTTCATCTCATCCAGTGTATATTTACCGGAATAGCACATCTTGACAATCGGCATAACCGGAACATTTCCGGAACGGTTCGGAGCCATCGGTCCGTCTCCGTTCAGAACATCGTTGCCATCCACGATTTTTCCCTGCTTCTGGGCTGTGATGGAAAGTCCTCCACCGACATGGCACACAATCAGGTTACATTCTTCATATTTCTTTCCAAGTTCCTTTGCCGCACGCATAGCAACTTCCTTCTGGTTCAGAACGTGTACATGAGATTCCCTGTAAACACCTTTTACACCGGTAATTCTTGCAACATCCTCGAACTCATCCACATCCGGCGGATTTACCAGATATGCCGGTTTTCCTGTCTCTTTTGCAAATGCATCGATAATCTGTGCTCCTAAGATTGCCGGGTGTTCCATCAGACGGCCGGAAGTACAGTCCTCAAGAATCTTCTCATTCACTGGAAAGATTCCGCCCGGAGTAGATACAAGGCCTCCGGAATATGCTGCAAATGCGTCCATATCTTTAATATCAATCTGATTTGCCGCAAGCTCATTTAAAATTGTTTCTACACGGTACGGCTTCTGCTCACTTACACGCGCAAAGCTTTTTAATTTCTCCGGGTCATGCTGCACATTTGCCTTGAAGAGTCTCTCTTCTCCGTCAAATACAGCAAGCTTTGTAGAAGTAGAACCCGGACTTAATGTAAATATTTTATATCCCATTTTTCATTTCCTCCTTCTCTTACGCATTCGCTGCCGCAATGATTACCATTGCGATGTCGCCTACGATTTCCTCTACTGTCGCACCTCTGGAAGAATCTGCAACTGGTTTTGCAAATCCTGAGAGTGTATGTCCATATCCTTTTCCCTTTGCAAAGAGCTGAATCATCTTAATTCCGATGTTGGCAGCATTCAGTTCCGGGAAAATCAGAATGTTCGCTTTTCCGGCAACCTCACTCGGACGGCCTACCTTCTTGGCAGCAACCTCCGGCTTAATTGCAGAGTCGAGCTGGAACTCTCCGTCAATCTTCAGATCCGGACGGCGCTCCTGCGCAACCTTGATTGCCTCAAGAATCTTCTCCACACTTGCCGCAGTACCGGAACCACAGGTAGAGAAGCTCAAGAATGCACATCTTGGCTCCCAGCCCATAAGAGCACGGATATTATCACAGGAAGCAATTGCAATGGAAGCAAGCTCTTCCGGTGACGGCTCCGGATTCAGTCCGCAGTCTGCCAGGGCAATGAGATTCCCCTCCGGTCCTTCGAATCCCGGAATCTCTGTCAGAGCAAAAATAGAAGGAACATCTACACCATCCTGCATTCCGATTGTCTGCTGTGCCGCCAGAAGAACATCCCCTGTCGTGTTCACATGTCCACAGAAGGTTCCGTCCACATCACCGACTGCCTCAAGAATCATAGCATAATACATCGGATTCTTCATTTTTCTCTTTGAGCCTTTTTCGGAAAGCATCAGCTTCGGATAGGACATATAACGTTCTACGATGGAATCTCTTAATGCTTCATCCGTAATGTCGACAATCTCCATATCAGAAACGTCAACTCCAGCCTTTTCTGCGGTCTCTTTAATCACTGCTGGGTCGTTTACCAGTACCGGTATTCCGATTCCTGCATCCTTTACCTGGCGTGCAGCCAGAAGTGTCTTTTCTGCGTCGCACTCCGGAAGTGCAATCCTCTTCGGAGTCTGTTTCGCTTTTTCAATTAAGGTTTCAATTAAAGTCATTGCTTTTCACCCTTTCTTTTATTTTTATCTTTCTCTGCTTTGCCTTCGCAGATTATCTGCATACATAGTCTCCTGCTTTGTATTTCGGAGGAATGACCGGTACCTGGATGAAGGATTCATACTGTCCGCCAGTATAAATAATCTGACGTCCATGGTTATCGGTATCCCATGCAAGAGGCTCGAACCATCCTTCACGGATATAACGTCCCGCAATCTGAATGCGCAGCTTCTGACCTTTGTGCCAGATACGTGAGGACGGTACAATCTCAATATCTACCGGAACAATCTCGCCCGGCTGTACCTTCAGTTCTCTCTTATGTGCCATAACCGGCTGTACAAGCGTGCCTCTTACATACTGAGACTCTTCCTTGCTGAGCTCACGGTGGGAAATACGGCATTTGCCCCATGCGCCCGGATGTGGCTCATTTAAAGTATACCATGGAAGCCAGTTGCCGTCTTCATCTGCCTTCTGAATATTAATAAACATATCCATATCATTGTAAGCTTCTGCCGCCACATACAAATGCAGGTACATATATCCGGTAAGCTCGGTATCTTCCTCAAATGTCATATCGAATTCTACCTGTTCGGTATTTCCGTCGTAAGCTACACAGGACTCTACAGAAACTGGTGCATCATGCATAGTAAGGTTCTCCGGGTCTGATGCATCCAGATAATATTTCTTATACTCGGTCCTCTTAAGCGGGAATTCATTCTCCCCTCGTCTTGTCTGATAATCACAGTCATACGCATCCATGACATCGAGTCGTACCTTCGGAGTCATCTCCCAGCCATTGTGAATTCCCTTTAAGTAACGGTCATAGAAACGCTTCAGGTCTTCCAAATTCTCCGGTGTATAAGTATCCGGCCATTCAAAGTCACGATGTGCACGAAGCCATTTTCTCTTAGATTTTGCTTTCCGGAATGCCTGGAAGGAGCCTCTCAAATGGAAATGAGAGAATCCTGCTGTCTGGTACACCGGAATCTCAACTTTGGAGAAATCCGGACGTTTATCTTCCCAGTATCCATTCATAAGCGGATATTTCACTGCCATATCAACCTGACTGTCTACTCCGCCGGTACCTGTTACCTGTGCAGAGATGAATTTATTAAAGGAAAGCGCCGGAACACCGCCTTCATAGAAGGATTCCCGGTAAAGGTCCGTTGTGCATTCCCACGGTGCGATACATTTTAGATGTGGCGGCTGCATCGCTGCAATCCCCCATTGGTGCATAGCCACACCGGAATTGCCTGACATACCTACATTTCCGTTACACCAGTGCTGCCCGGCTACCCACTCTACAAAATCATATCCGTCTTCTCTGTCCTGGTGGGTAAACATATGTACATTTCCTTCTGAATGTCCGGCGCCACGCACGTCTACATTGGCAACCGCATATCCCTGATAGCACCAGTACAGCGGGTCCGGTGACTCGAATTTTGCAAGCTTTGAAACTGTGTGCGGCGGTACGCCCATGATCTGCCACTCACTCATACCCTCGCCCGGGCGTTTGCCGAACCAGGACCAGGACACAATAACCGGATACTTCTGGCTCTCATCCTTCGGGCGGAAAATATCTGCATAAATCGTAACTCCGTCACGCATCTTTACAGCTACATCCTGTTCACAGAGTACACCCGGCGCTGCTTCATATGTCCGCGGGTTAAATGCCGGACAGAAGCCCTGCCCCATACGAGCCATCGGGTCATCCGATGCCGCAAGGTCAACCGACGGGTCGACTGCTACCGGTTTTCTTGCAACCATATATACTGCTTCTAATTCTTCTCCCTGGAACGTTTCTTTCAGTGTAAATCTTTCCCTTGCCGCCAGCTCATCATCATGATCCGATTTGGCAGATTCCTCTGCCTCACCTGACACCTCCGGCGCTGCCGCAGGAGCCGGTACCGGGACTTTTACTGATGCTGTTGATACAGGTGTCACACTTTCCTGCACATCCTCTGCATCCAGTTCCTCGCCAAGACACTCTGTCAGCACATAGTCCACTGCCTCTCCAATCGTCTTCTGACGCCGGAATGACATATATGGAATCTCTGTATCAAATTCATCTTCCAGATACGTTGTAATCTGGGAAAAATGTGTAGATTTTGCCTTGCAGTCTTCTGCAAAACGAGTCGTTTCCGCAAGCTCTTCCGGCTTCATTCCAAAAAGCGGAGCTGCACGGCCAACCAGTTTTTCAAAAATATCTTGTCTGATACTCATCTTCTTCCTCCTATCTTTCTTTTCTCATTATCTTTAGGAATTTCTCCGTCTTTCTCTTGCCTTTTCATTAAAACAAATCAGCGACATCACTGCTGAACCTACGCAGACAAGTATGGACAGCAGATATGCATTCCTGAATCCTGCCGCCGCACTTTCAGCGGCATCAATCATATTTCCAAGTATCGCTGAAGCCAGCAGCATTCCCACGTCCATGATACAGTAGAACGCCGCATTGGCCACGCCATTTCGTCCTTTTGGAGAATCTGCAACTGCAACTGCATTATAAGTAGGCATGGTAGCTGAAGTGCCGATTCCATATAAAGCGCCTGCCGTATAAAATGCAACCAGATTCCCTTTTGAGAAAAATGCAAGCAGCACCAGGGATATAATCTGCGCAATATGTCCCGGTATAATCATCCAAAGTGCGCCGTACTTGTCTGATATCTTTGAAAACGCCAGTCTGACAACCGTCCCGACAACCGCAGACGTTACATAAAATACGCTGATCTGCCCGGTCGGAATCTCCAGAATATCCCTGGCATATACAGACATAAATACAAGGATGATTCCTGTCGAGAAAAAGAAAACCGTATAATTAATCGATGCGGCAAGCGCCTTCTTCTCAATTAATTTCCAGATTCCTTTGTATTTTCCGGCATCATAAAGCTCTTCTTTTCCGGTACTTTCGGATTTTCCCTGTTTCTTCTCATAATCAATTCCTAATACCATAAGTCCTGCACACGCATAACTGACTGCACACAGAACAAGCATCATCGTATAATTCCCACTTGCGGCAATCATAAGACCTACCATCGGTCCAAGTGCTTTCGGTATCGTCTGTCCGAGGCCATAAAGCCCCATGCCTTCTCCCAGTCTCTCCTTCGGAATAATGTCCGATACAATCGACGTTGCTGCAACCATGGCAAGACCTTTTGCTATACCCTGCACAAAACGCACTATAAGCGCTACCGCCGGCACCGGCCAGATTGCCATCACACAGGTAGCTCCTGCAAAACAGGAAGCAGCCACCAAGAAGCAGAATCTCCTTCCCTTTTTGTCTACCAGCCTTCCACTGACAAACGCCATTGCGATACTGCCCGCATTAAACACAGATGTCAGATATCCGCCGAGAGTCTTGGAATCCCACAAGTCACTGGCGAGAAGAGAAAGCGTACTGTCCAGCATATTCATACACATGGCGGTAAAAAATGCCGCCGCCATGATAATAATAAAATATTTTGACCAGATCTTTCCTTTTTGTTCCTTCATATCGCTCATTCCAATCTATTTTTTATCCTGCTTATCTTCCGGTATTCTATCTTACGATATAATCTCCGCTCTGGTATTTTGGCGGAATGAACGGAATCTGTAAGTAGGATGCATATTCTCCTCCTGTATGGATGACATGCTTTC
>CALFCS010000019.1 GCA_937950565.1 uncultured Lachnospiraceae bacterium | reverse complement strand
CAGAAAAACCATGGCAGCTCACTAGTGAGGCAACGAAGGTTACCAGACCGGATTATGCGTGGGAGAATCCGATTAATGAGGGACCGGCAGTCATTAAAAATAACGGAAATGTATACTTGTGCTTTTCCGCGGCGGCAGTCAATTATACCTATTGTGTCGGTATGTTGTCAGCAAAAGAAGGAGATGATTTATTAGATATCAATTCCTGGACGAAATATCCGATTTCTCTGTTATCTACAGATGACCTGACGAACCAGTGCGGGCCGGGACACAACTCCTTTACGACAGATGAGAACGGCAATCCGGTAATTGTATATCATGCAAGACCAATCAAGGAGTGCTCAAGCGGAGGCGACTGGAATGGAACTGTCGGAGAATGTGAGTATATCAGACCGGGAGAGAACAGCCTGATTGATCCGTGTCGTCATGCGAGAGTAAAATCCGTGAACTTTGCAATAGATGGGACACCGATTTTGAATATGACACCGGAAGAAGAACTGAAGCCGGAGAACAAAAAAGTGACGCTAAATGTTATTGTTAAGCCGGAACATGCTGAAAAGCTTCCATATGTAGACGTAGCGGAGGATACGTGGTATTATAATGCTGTTGCTTACAATTATGAGAAGAAGACGATGACAGGCTTAGATGATACCCATTTCGCACCCGCAGATACACTGGTAAGAGCACAGTTCGCAGCGGTACTTCACAAGATGAACAAGGAAGTGGAAGTGGATTATACAGACATTTTCTCAGACGTCACAAAAGATGACTGGTTTAAGAATGCAGTTCTGTGGGCGGCAGATAAGAAGATTGTCACCGGATATACCGGAACGAAGATGTTCGGGCCAAATGATTCAGTAACCCGTGCGCAGATGGCAACGATGATGTACCGCTATGCAAAGGATTATAAGGGGTATGATGTAAAAGCCGACAGGGATTACAGTTCCTTCCCGGATGCAGGGGATGTACAGGAATTTGCAGTAGATGCAATGAAGTGGGCGGTATCCGAAAAAATCATCACGGGAAAGACCATTGATGGAAAGCTTCTTCTTGACCCGCAGGGAAGCGCAAACCGTGCGGAATGTGCAACGATCATCCAGAGATTTATGGAGAAATATGAGAAATAAGAAACAGATATTTTGAATGAGATTGCCGGCTTCGAGCGGTTCGCGGCCGGCATTTCAGATAAAAAACTATTTATATAAGGAGGATTCACAATGAAGGGAAAGAAATTCTTGGCCGGACTTCTGGCTCTGTCTCTGATTCCGGTTTCAGCTGTAACGGTATGTGCAGTGGGAGATAAGATTACAGAGCAGCAGCTTCGTGTTCCGGTAGAAACAAAACTTGCCAAGAGCGAGCTCGGTAATCCGTTCCTCGGTTTTGACGAGAATGGCAATATGCTTTATGGGGGAGACCCATCCATCCTGGTTGACGGTGATACGGTATACGCGTATGTAGGAAATGATGCGGCGCCGGATTCTCAGGAAGCGTATATTATGCCGAACTGGAGATGCTATTCATCCACCGATATGGTGCACTGGAAGTATGAAAGCATCATCATGGAGAATAAGGATGTGTCATGGAGACAGGATACAATATCTTCCTGGGCAGCGCAGGTGATGAAGTATAAGGATAAGTACTATTTCTATTATTGTACAGAAGGAAACAGCAGCGTAGGCGGTGGCAAATGTATCGGTGTTGCGGTATCTGACAGTCCGACAGGACCATTTGTAGATAAAGGACAGCCGCTTGTAAGAAATATTGATACAACAGGCAGCGTGCATGGATGGGAGGATATTGACCCGACTGCATGGATTGAGACAGTAGACGGGGAAGAACACAGATATGTAGGCTGGGGAAATTCCAGATTCTTTAATGCAGAGCTGAATGAAGATATGATTTCCATTAAGGACCAGAATGGGGATGGAAAGATTACGATGAATGATGACATTAAGCTTGGTACGATTCATGGTATGACGGGACATACCTTTACAGAGGCGCCGTACTACTACCGCCGTCAGGATGAGAATGGAAATTATTATGGACCATATTATATGTTCTTTGCCTGCGACTGGAGAGAGCAGATGGCATATGCGACAGCAGATACCTTTGAAGACTTTAAGAATAACCAGTGGCAGTGGGGCGGAATTATTATGACTCCGACTGCGACGGCAAATACAAACCATATGGCTGTATTTACCTTTAAGGGACAGGACTACTTCGTATACCACAATGGTACACTTCCGCATGGAAGCGGATACCGCCGTGTTGCATGTGTAGAGAAGCTGAATATCAACGAGGACGGCTCTATCGATCTGTTTGGTGAGACATCTACAGGCCTTGCCGGAGTAGCGACACAGATTACGGATGCATCCGGCGCTTATGTTGCACATAATGAATTTGAAAATACGACAAATGATCCGGAATATCCGAAAGTAGGAGTGAATGCACAGGATATGCTGGTAAGTAAGAATGCAAAAGAAGCAGATGCAAAATGGGAGCTGGAATTAGGACTGGCTGATAAGAAGAATGACGCATATGTTTCTATTCAGTCTTATAACAAACCGGGAATGTACATTACCGTAGAGGAATCCGGAGAAATTACCCTTGCACAGCACTGGGAGAATAACGATACAGGAAGAAAGAAAGCAACCTTCCGTACACTCGAAGGATTTGCAGGACACGGCGTTACTTTTGAAAGCGTGCTGAAGCCAGGATATTATCTTGCAAGCCAGGACGGAGATTTGGTCCTGACAAATAAGCCGGATAATGATGCCTGTACCTTCGACGTAGATACAGATACACTGGTATCCTCTATCAAAGTACAGAAGACAAAGAGAATGTACACAGTAGGAAGCAAGCTGGATACGGATGATATCCGTGTGAAAGCGGCTTATGAAAACGGAGATGCAAAGTGGATTACGGATTATACGACCAATGCTGATAAGATTGACATGAGCAAGGCCGGAAAACAGACTCTTAAGGTTACTTATAAGGAAAATGGAAAAGAAGTAACTGAAGATGTGACAATCCGCATTGTTGAACCAGGAAAAACCCGGTAAAGGAGGAAAAATAAATGAAATATAAGAAAATATTATCTGCTTTCCTTGCCGCTGCACTGACCGTTGCAGCAGTACTTCCGGGAGCAGGAGCAATTCAGGCAGAAGCCGCAGATGTACCGGCGCCGGTGAAGACCTATTCTTTTGAGGATGATCTTGGCGGAAGTACAAAAATGAAGTACCAGAATGCGGAAGAATATACAGGCGAGGCTGTATATGCAGAAGGAAAGAACGGAAAAGCAATTCATCTCGATGGCAAATATGGACTGAAGATGAATACAGGTAAGATCGGTTCAGACTATACGATATCCCTTTGGGTAAAACCTTCTGAAAATATTGGAAATAATGGTTCCATTGTTTTTATGGGTGCACCGAAGGGAGCTGCTGAATACTGGACTTCATTTTCTGCGATGGAGAATGCAGGAGGAAAGGTTCATATCTGGTCTAATGGCGGCGGCTTTGGCTGGGCTGAGGCCGGAACGATCAAGAATATTGTAATTCCGAATAATGAGTGGACGTTTGTAACGATTACGCAGTCAGGAAATGATGCTGTTGTTTATATTAATGGAGAACAGAAGGGCTCCGGAAGGGCGACAGATGCGTATGCACAGGATAACAGCGACCTCTATATTGGTGTAAACCACTGGGATGCATTATACAAAGGTCTTGTAGACGAGGTTCAGGTATATGACCAGGCTCTGACGGCAGACCAGGTATTTTCTCTGTATGACAACAGAAGCGCAGAAGAAATCTTTGCTGAAAAAGGATTTTCTGTAAATGAAAAGCTATCTGTTTATACAGGAAAAACAGCCTCTCTTGGTATGAAGCTTTCAGCAGGCGTACCTGCAGCAGATGCAAAGGTTGCTTATACATCCAGCGACGATAAAGTTGCTACCGTAAAAGATGGTGTGGTAACAGGCGTGAAGGCTGGTACAGCGACCATTACAACAAAGGTAACGGTAGGGAATACAGAGAAGTCTCTGAAGACAACAGTAACCGTATCTGATTATGTAGAGACGGAGCTTCCGATTGTGGCACAGTACACGATGGACAAGGCAGACGGAGCTGTAGTTACAGATGCTTCCGGCCATAACCATAATGCGGCAATTGTAAACCCGGATGGAACCGCTTATGTAAAAGACGGAGACCGTACAGTACTGAATGTGAAGTCAGGAAACAGTTATGTGACCCTTCCGATGAGCATTTACGAGAGTCTGACAAATAAAGAGAAGTTTACGATTGAGGCAAAATATTCCAGGACAGCGGCACAGAATTCATGGCTGTTCTGCCTGGGTTCCAAGGCACAGGCAACAGGTTCTAACTATCTGTTCATCGCACCATATTTTGGCGGCAATACCCCGCGTGCAGGTGTGAAGGATGCATCAAATGAAAACCTGTACAGCTTTGGCTCATCAACACTTCCGAATGGCACCTACTGCACCATATCTATGGTAGTGGACAATGGAAATATTTCCATCTATGCAGACGGCGTGCTGATGGGAAGCAAGCTTGCATCCGGTAAGACAATGGCGTCAATTGTAGCAAATGGAACACAGAACAATATTCTTGGATTCATTGGTAAATCCTGCTGGTCCGGAGACCCGAACTTCCTTGGAAATATTGATGAATTTACGGTATATGACGGAGCTCTTACAGACGAGCAGATTTTTAAAAATGGATTGGATACGCTTGTATCAACAGAGAAGATTCTTGGTGACAAAAATGAGTCCATGGACGCAGTTGCTTATAAGATGAATCTCTTCACAGAAGCAGACGGATGCAAGATTGCATGGGCATCTTCGGATGCAAAAGTGATTGCAGCAGACGGAACTGTTACAAACCCGGCAACAGATAAAGAAGTAACCCTTACCGCAACTATTACAAAGGGTGATGTGATAGAGACAAAGGAATTCAAGGCAACCGTAAAGGCGCTTGACCTTGCAATGCTGAAGAAGGTAGTAGAAGAAGCAAAGGCTTTCGGTAAAGATGAGTTTACAGCGGATTCTTACAAAGCACTTGAAGCTGCACTTGCAAAGGTTCCGGAGGAGATTGATGATGTAAAAACTCAGGAAGAGGCATATGCGATTGAAACAGCAATCCGTGAAGCGGTAAGTAAGCTCGTATACAACGAAGATTATAAAGACCCGTGGGATAAGATTGAAGCAGCAGCTCCGAAGGAAGATGTAACTTATGAGATTGGAGAATCCGAGCAGTTATTTACCATTCCGGAAGGACTGGAAAACTGTGTGGAGGTTACTTACAGCTCTGATAACGAAGAAGTTGCTTCTTACGCAGACGGCAAGGTAACAGCGAAGAAAGCAGGTACTGCAATTCTTACGACAACAGTAAAAGCAAATGTTGACGGATGGAAGATGGAGTACGGAACAGTTGTTACAGTCGTAGAAAAGGGCGCTTCCAAGCTTCCATTTGTAGATGTGGAGAAAGACACCTGGTATTATGATGCAATAGAATATAATTATCTTGCAGGAACAATGACCGGTAAAGACGACAAACATTTTGCACCGGCGGAGACACTGGTAAGAGCGCAGTTCGCAGCAGTGCTTCATAAGATGAATGCACAGCCGGAAATGAAGTATACAG
>CALFCS010000018.1 GCA_937950565.1 uncultured Lachnospiraceae bacterium | reverse complement strand
CCATACACGATGGAAGGAATTCCCTGGAGCGTCTCCGTTGTCAGACGGATGAGCCCTACGAATCGATTTCCTCTTTTTGCATATTCCACAAGAAAAATTGCAGAAAATACCCCGAACGGAACAGCGATAAGCAGTGACAAAAAGGTCATAATCACTGTATTTACCAGCGCCGGCACCAGAGATACATTTTCCGAATTATAACTCAACGAAAATAAGGACGGCTTCAGATATGGCACTCCATGAATCAAAATATATGCAATAAGGAATATCAATACGGAAAATGTCACAATCGCAGAAATCATAACCAGGAGCATCACCAGAAAAGAACCCGGCGTTCTGCGGTAGCTTTTTATCTTTTGTCTGAATACTCCTTCTTTTTTACTCATGCTCATTCCTCCTGTTCAGCATCGCCACACTAAAATTGATAATCAGGATAAATACAAAGAGTACGACGCCTGTCGCGATCAGCGCTTCTCTGTGAAGCCCCGCTGCATATCCCATCTCCATGACGATATTGGCAGTCAGTGTACGAATCCCCTTAAGGATACCGACAGGCATCCTTGCATGATTTCCTGCTACCATAATCACCGCCATGGTCTCACCGATCGCACGTCCGATTCCAAGTACAACGGCTGCCATCACTCCGGACTTTGCAGCCGGAAGCAGCACGCGGAAGATGGCTCTCTCATGAGTTGCCCCAAGCGCAACTGCACCTTCATAGTATTGCGTGGGAACTGCACGAAGAGAAGACTCCGCAAGACCAATGACAGTAGGAAGAATCATCATGCCAAGAAGCAGTGAAGCAGTCAGGATACTGCTTCCGCTCCCGGCAGAACGGACAACCCCGGCAGACCGAAGCGCCTGCCCCATACTGCGGATCAACGGTACAAGCACCACCACACCAAAAAATCCATATACAACCGACGGAATTCCTGCCAGAAGCTCTGTCGCCGTCTTAAGGGGCTTATAGACCCTCTTTGGACAATAGAACGCCATAAACACCGCTGTCAGAATTCCAATCGGCACTCCAATAAGAATGGCTCCGGCGGTTACATAGATGCTGCCAAGAATCATAGGGAAGATTCCATATATATCATTGTTCGGCTTCCATACCTCGCCGCGTAAGAATGCGCCAAATCCGATTTCCTTCATAGCAGGGATACCATTTGCAAACAAAAATAAGCAAATGAGAACTACCGCCAGCACTGATGTGCAGGCGGCAACAAAGAACACTCCCTGCATGAATATTTCTGTCCATGCTTTCTTTTTCATCTTATTCTAATACCTCATCCCATGTAATTGTCTCGCCGGTATAGATTGCTTTTACCTGTTCACTTGTAAGACCCTCTACTGTACTGTTATTATTTACTACAACTGCAATTCCATCTGTCGCAATTACCTGTCCGGTAAGCTCCGCCTTCTCTTCGTCTTTCAGTTCACGGGATGCCATACCGATATCATAGTTTCCATCAATCGTGGATGTCATACCTGTTGTAGAATCCGATGTCTGCAGCTCAATCTCTGCATTTGCGTTAATTTTCTTATAAGCCTCGATGAGCTTCTCCATCACCGGTGATACGGAAGTAGAACCTCCTACAACCGCCTTTCCGGAAGGATTCGTTCCCTCAAATGGCTTCACGTCATCAAGTGGTATGTAATTCTCTTCTGCTACAACTGCCTGACCTTCTTCACTCATGATAAAGTTAATAAAATCTTTTGCCACTTCGTTGCTCAAATCCTTTTTTGTAGCAATATTAAATGGTCTGGATACCTTATAGCTTCCGTTTTTTACGTTCTCTGCGCTCGCCTCCACCCCGTCGATCTGAAGTGCTTTCACACTGTCGTCCAGCACACCCAGAGACACATAACCGATCGCATAATCGTCTCCTGCTACCGTTGTCATCATGACCGAAGTACTATTTGTAATCTGCGCTTCGTCTGTGGTCATATCCACTTTTTCATCTCCCTGTTTCTCCTCAATCCCAAACAGTTCAACAAACGCTCCTCTTGTTCCGGATCCATCCTCTCTGGACACGATTGTGATATCCATCGACGGATCCCAGCCACCTTCATTTTCAGCTGCATCTGCTTTTTCATCTTCTGTTCCGTTTCCAGCTGTATCTGCTTCAGAATTCCCACATCCGGTAAAGAACACTGCCGTCATTCCAGCCACTGCCAATACTGCAATCAACTTTTTCATTTTCATTTTCATTTTTTACATTCTCCTTTTGTTTTCATTTGATTCAGAGCTCTTTTTCTTTCTTACGGATATTATCATAAATAGAGAATGTAAAATCTGAAACCATAAGACTGTAAAGTGTATGTTAAGTTTTTACAACTCAAAAAACGTCCACTGGACGTTTTTTCATATGCATGGCAACGCAAAAACACCGTATCATAACAGTTCTCCCGTTACGATACGGTGTTCTTTCCGGGCTGCCCGCCCTTCTTTTATAATATTTTCGATAAAAATTCTTTTAATCTTTCATCTTTCGGATTCTCAAAAAATTCCTTCGGTGTTCCTTCTTCTTTGATTAATCCTTCATCAATGAACACGACTCTTGAGCCTACTTCCTTTGCAAATCCCATCTCATGTGTTACGACAACCATGGTCATTCCGTCTCTGGCAAGCTGCTTCATGAGCTCCAATACCTCACCGACCATCTCGGGGTCAAGAGCGGATGTCGGTTCATCGAAAAGAATCACATCTGGGTCCATGGCAAGGGAGCGGATAATCGCGATTCTCTGCTTCTGTCCGCCGGAAAGCTGTTCCGGATAGGCATCTGCCTTATCGGACAAGCCAACTCGCTCCAGCAGCTCATCTGCCCTCGCATTGGCCTGTGCCTTTGTCATTTTCTTAAGAACAACAGGCGCAAGCGTGATATTCTCTCGAATCGTCTTATGTGGAAACAGGTTAAAATGCTGGAATACCATTCCCATTTTCTGCCTGTGGAGGTCAATATCTGTCTTCGGATCTGTAATATTCACACCTTCAAATAATATCGTTCCTCCCGTCGGTACCTCAAGCAGATTTAAGGAGCGTAAAAATGTAGATTTTCCTGAACCGGACGGACCGATTATTACAACCACCTCGCCTTTTTTAATATCTGTTGTAATACCATTCAGAACCTGGTTCTCACCAAATGCCTTTTTCAAATCCTTTACCTGTATTAAAACGTCCTGATTAGCGCTCATTCGTCCTCAGCCTCCTCTCAAGTTTATTCATAAAGAAGGTCAGCAGCATAACAAGTGCAAGATAAATAACTGCCGCCGCCAGAAGAGGCATAAATGCATCAAATGTACGGCTCTGGATAATCATCGCCGCCTTTGTCAGATCCTGTTCCCCTATGTAACCGATAATCGCCGTCTCCTTAATCAGCACGATCATCTCATTCACCAGCGCCGGAAGGACATTTTTAAATGCCTGCGGCACAATGATCAGCCTCATTGTCTGTGTATAATTAAGTCCGAGACTTCTTCCGGCTTCCGTCTGACCCTCTGGAATCGACATAATTCCAGATCTTATAATCTCGGCAACATATGCACCGGAATTGATACCAAATGCAATTCCGCCGATAATTATCGAATCCAGTGATGATGAGCCAAACACAACCAGATACATGATCAGAATCTGAATCATCGTAGGCGTTCCCCTGATAATAGTCAGATATACTTTACACACTGCATTCAGTATTTTAAACTTTCCGGTTTTATCATGATAGGAACGGATAATCGCTACAATAAAGCCAATCAGGACACCTATAAGCAATGCTTCCAGAGTAACAATGAGCGTTACCTTCAGACCGCTTACAAGACCGAGCCACCGGTCGTCCTTAATAAAATTTGCATAGAATTTTGCTGAAAAGTCTGCCATAATTTCTCCTACTTCTTAACAATAACAACCTGCGTTGCATTTGCGTAAGTGTCTGTAAAGTCTGCGTTTTCTTTTCTTTCATCTGTAACTGTCATTCCAGCTGCTCCAAAATCAGCTTTTCCTGCTTCAACTGACGGAAGGATGGAATCAAACTCCATGTCCTCGATTTTCAGTTCATAACCCAGTTTATCACAGATTGCACGTGCAATGTCTACATCAATACCGATGATATCATCGCCTTCATGATACTCATAAGGCTCAAACTCTGCATTGGTAGCCATAACCAGCTCTCCCTTAGAATGATCTGCATCTGCCGGGCTCTCGTACTGGAAGCTTCCAATATCATCACCAATATAGTTCGCAATGATCTTATCAAGGATTCCTTCGTCCTTTAATTCGCTAAGTGCTTTATTCATATCATCAAGCAGCTCTGTATTGCCTTTTTTTACACAAATCGCATACTGCTCATCATCAAAAATACCCTCAATAATCTTCAGGTCATCACTCTTCTCTACGAACTTTGCAGCCGGCTGTGCATCAATTACAACACAGTCAATCTTTCCGGCCTCTAATGCCTGTACCGCAGCAGCTCCCTTTGGATAACGCTTCATCTGGTCATCCTTCTCTACGATATCTGAACAATTCAGATCACCGGTCGTTCCCTGCTGTACACCAATTGTCAGAGAAGCAAGATCATCTGCTTTCGTAACCTCTACTTTCTTTGACTCATCCTTGCCGCCACATGCAGCTAATGAAAATACACATGCAGCAACCAGTACGGCGCTTAATAACTTCTTCATCTTCATCTTCATTTCCTCCACTTTTTTTATTCTATCTGCCTGACAAAATACTCATATGTAAATAAATAAGGTATAATCATGCAAACATTATTTATATTCTATCATGTTTTATACAAAAAACAAGTGGGTTTCAACATATTTTGCCGAAAACCCACTTATATTCATTCATTTTATGCAAGAAGCATCTGCACAACCGTTACAACCACGATCAAAGCGCCCAATGCAATCCGGTAATATCCGAATATTTTAAAATCATTCTTCTTAATATAATTCATCAGAAACTTAATTGCCACAATGGAAAGTCCAAACGAAACTACACAACCTAACATCAAATACCCAAATTCTGCCCCTGTAAAATGAAATCCAAACTTAATTAATTTCAGAAGACTTGCCCCGAACATTACCGGTATGGCAAGGAAGAAGGTGAACTCTGCCGCCACTCCTCTGGACACTCCGATGATGAGCGCTCCGACAATTGTTGCGCCGGAGCGGGACGTGCCCGGTATCATAGCCAGCATCTGGAAAAATCCAATCCACAGAAGCATTGGTATCGTAAGCTCCGATATCTTCTTGACCTCTGGTCTTTTCCCTTTATTTCTATTTTCAACAACGATAAAAAGCACACCATAAACAATCAGCATCACCGCAACTACCATTGGTTTGAAAAATACCCGGTCAATAAAATCATCAAATAAGAGCCCGATGACCGCCGCCGGAACAGACGCGATTACAACCTTGATCCACATCTGCCAGGTAAGTAGCTTCTGCCGCTGTGTTTTCTTAGGTGAAAAGGGATTTAATTTGTGAAAATAAATAACGACAACCGCCATAATCGCACCAAGCTGAATCACAACATTGAACATTTCCATAAATGCATCACTCATGCTCGGTTTTAGCAGATCCCCGACAAGAATCAAATGTCCCGTACTGCTCACCGGAAGCCATTCTGTAATCCCCTCTACGATTCCTAATATAATTACCTTTAATATGTCTAACATCCTATACTCCTTTCCCGGTTTCTTTTATCTTATTTTCTTTCTCCGGCTGCTATGCTAATATGTAACGTTCTATAAATGCCGCTACTCCTTCTTCATCATTGGACACAGTCATGTATTTTGCCGCCTCTTTTACTTCCGGAATCGCATTGGCCATAGCCACTCCCACTCCGACTGCCTGAAGCATCGCCCTGTCATTGGCTCCGTCCCCGAAAGCGGCAATTTCTTCCCGGTCGATTCCAAGCTTCTCACCGAGACGAAGAAGCGCCTCTCCTTTATTTACCCCTTCGGCATTCACCTCAATATTATTCACCAGCGCCCCGGTCACCTCTACTCCCGGAATCTTTTTAACCCTTTCCAGCGCCTCTTCCCGCTCCTTTAGATTTGCAAACAATGCATGCACTTTATCTACCGGCCGGTTTTCCTGACGAAACTTCTCATCAATGTCCGCAATCGCAACTCTGCTGTTCAGAATATAATTTATCATTGCGGGATCAGACACATAATGCCGGATATTGTTCATTTTTTCCGTATCTGAATAACCTGTTCCATCATAATAAATCTCCCGCATCGTATCATATTCGCTGAAAATCTTCATAAGCTCCCTCGCTTTATCCGGTGGCATCAGATTCGCATACAGTGTCTCCTGACTTTCTGCTTCCACAATTCTCGCTCCGTTCGAAGTCACTGCATAACGGACCCCCGGAAATGTCCGAACCTCTGCCGGAAGTCCTGACAGGGGTCTTCCGGTTGCCGGAAGAATCTCGATTCCCCTCCGGACAGCTTCAAGAAGTACCTCCCTGGTATGTACAGTCAGCTTCTTTTCGGTTGTAAGAAGTGTCCCATCCAAATCAAAGCCAATCATTTTCACCTTTTTCATAAGTACTGTATTCCCTTCTTTGTAATTTATTCTATATTCTATTCTAACAAAGTTTGCTTTATAAATCAATTTGTTGTATAATAGAAAAGCACTCGCTAAAAAAAGAAAGGAAAAATATATGATAAGTAGTAAAAAGAGACATGTATTACGAGCGGCATTAAGTATTGTATGTACCGTAACAGTTGCTTCGGTAAGCACTTCTATCCATGCTGCTCCCACATCAGATGAACTGGAAAACAAGACCTCTGCATTACAAAATGAATTATCTGACCTTAATAGCGAACTTACATCACTCAGTCAGGAGTTAGGAGATATTTCCTCACAAGTAGAATCCCTGGCGGCTGAGGTGGAGACAGCAAAGCTTGATCTCGCCGCAGCAATGTTAAATGAAAATGCACAATACGATTCCATGAAAGACCGGATAAAATTTATGTATGAAGGCGGGAATGTATCCCTTCTCAACATCTTATTTTCCTCCGACAGCATGGCAGACTTTTTGAACAAAGCAGAATATGTAACAACGATTAGTGAATACGACCGGGAAATGCTAGACGAGCTGAAAGAAGTCCGCATTGATGTAGAAGAAAAACAGTCTGAGCTTGAAAGCAGACAAAATGAACTGTCTTCTCTGAAAGAACAGTTAACCGAAAAACAGAGTGCTTTAAATTCAAAAATCGCTTCTACTTCCGGAGAACTTGCAAATTATAAGGAACAACTGGAAAGGGCAAAGGCCGCCGAAGCTGCGTTAAAGAACGCACAAAACAACAACATTTCCGGCTCTGTGGGAAACACACAGCCGACACCTGGAAATGTAGTGGACACTTCGGACAAATTTGTTGCCAACCCCAGTGACACGGCGCTTTTAGCTGCTGTACTGGAGTGTGAATGCGGTGCAAGTTATGAAGGTATGCTGGCCGTCGGAACAGTCATTATGAACCGTGTGGCAAGCCCCCGGTTTCCGAATACCATTCCGGGCGTCATCTACCAGAAAGGACAGTTTTACCCTGCCGGAAGCGGTGTTCTTAACAAAGTACTTTCCCGGGGACCTTCCGCTTCAGCATATGCCGCCGCACAGGCGCTGTTAAGCGGGACAAGACATTCTGCTGTCAGCGGATGTTATTTCTTCTATGCCGCATGGTATGCCGAGCAAAAAGGAGTATCTGGGGTAAATGTAGGTGGAAATGTATTTTTCTAAAATACAATCAGACAAGCCGGACGGTTAATTCCGCCCGGCTTTTAATAATATAGAAATATTATTTCTTAAAATGATCCGTATGTAATAACATATGTGCTTTATGTGATACCGGTTTCTCAAAGAATTCTTCATACATCTTAAGAATATCCGGATTCTCATGTGAGAAACGAATCTCATAATTTTCATCAAGATAATACAGATTCTTTCCTCTTTCAAATGCAAGCTCTTCTCCATCATGAATCGGCTGTCCACCGCCGCCGACACATCCGCCCGGACATGCCATAACTTCTACAAAATCATAATGTACTTCTCCTGCATCTATTTTTTCAAGAAGCGCTCTCGTATTTCCAAGTCCGCTTACTACCGCTGTTCTTACTGTAATATCATCAATTGCGAATTCAGCCTCCTGGACTCCGTTATTTGCGTTGAATCCCTGGCTTCTTACTGCCTTGAAAGCATCTGCCGGAGGATTCTCTCCCTTAATAATAAAGTATGCGCTTCTAAGCGCCGCCTCCATAACTCCTCCGGTAACGCCAAAGATTACACCGGCGCCTGTTCCTTCATGCATTGGTTTATCGCTTTCAATGTCAACCAAAGTTTCCGGTCCGATATGAGACGAGCGAATCATCTTAACAAGCTCTCTCGTTGTCACTACAACATCAATGTCACGCCCTGCATACTCTTCATAAAAGAGCTCCATTTCACTTTCTGCCTTCTTTGCCACACATGGCATTACAGATACCGTAAATATTTTATCCGGGCTAACACCAAGCTTCTGGGCAAAATATGTCTTCATCGCCGCTCCAAACATCTGCTGCGGTGATTTTGCTGTTGATAAATATTTTACAAGATGCGGGAACTGGCTCTTAACAAAACGAACCCAGCCCGGACAGCAGGATGTGAACATCGGACGGTCTTTCAACTCGCCGGATGTAAATCTCTGCACAAATTCATTTCCTTCTTCCATAATCGTAAGATCCGCAGAAAATACCGTATCAAATACATAATCCACGCCCATCCTCTTCAGGGCATCCATAATCTTTCCGATGGTTGCTTCTTCCGGCGCCAGTCCAAGCTGCTCTCCCCATGCCGCACGTACAGCAGGAGCTACCTGGGCAACTACAATCTTATCCGGGTCTGCGATCGCCTTCCATACCTTTCCGGTATCGCTTCTCTCATGAAGTGCGCCAACCGGACAATGAGTAATACACTGTCCGCAAAGAGAACAATCAGACTCTTCAATCACCTTATGCCCTGCAACATTTACAGTCGTACGTGAGCCGGTTCCTTCCAGATCCCATATATTAAGTCCCTGAACCTTGTCACAGACCTGTATACATCGCATACATTTAATACATTTTGCAGAATCACGGATAAGCGGGAATTTCTTATTCCATGGCTGATATTCCAGCTCCTGTTTAAATGGGAGCTCCAGAATATCCAAATCATTCGCAATCTTCTGCAGGCTGCAGTTACCACTTCTCGGACAGGTTACACAAAGACAGTCATGCTGGGACAGAATTAATTCCACGGTATTTCTTCTGTGCTTTCTTACCTTGGGACTGTTCGTATAAATAACCATGCCTTCCTCTACGACATTGTTACATGCCGTAATCAGCTTTTCTTTTCCCTCTAATTCAACAACACACACACGACAGGCTGCAATCTCATTAATTCCCTTCAAATAACAAAGGCTCGGAATTGTAATTCCATTCATACCGGCAGCTTCCATGATTGTGGTACTTTCTTTTACTGAAATCTGTTTCCCATCAATTGTAAGATTTACCATAATTTTTCTCTGCCTCCTTTAAATATTCCATATCCGAAATGGTCACAGCGTAAGCAACGGCTTGCTTCCTGTTTTGCTTCCTTCTCGGTCATACAATTCTCTACCCCTTCGAAATCACAGACTCTCTCACAAGCCTCGCGTTCTGTAAGGTTTACTCTTCCGCAAGGTGTACGGTCATCCAGATTCGGTTCCGGCACCTCTACGTCGCAACTGATAATATGATGATATCCCAGATATTCATCGATATTTGCCGCAACCACCTTAGCTGCCGCAATCGCTTTAATTACAGTAGCCGGACCACTGGCGCTGTCTCCTCCGGCAAATACGCCCGGCATATCTTCAAACGCACCACTGCTGGTTGTTACAATCTTTCCCCATTTAACCGGAACGCCTGCATCTTCAAAATGCTTTGTCTCAATATTCTGTCCAATCGCTACAATCAGCACATCACATGGTATGAAAATATCCTCTGCACCTGTTGCCTTGATGCTGGCACGTCCGTCTTTGATCGCGCTTACCATCTGTGGCGTTACGTAGATACCTTTAATATGATTATTTTCATCAACTACAATTGACTTTGGCGCCTTCAGTGTCTGCATCTCTATTCCTTCTGCAACTGCACCTTCTATTTCATCAAAAAGAGCTGTCATATCCGCTGTTCTTCTACGGTATACAATGCTTACCTTCTTCGCTCCAAGACGCTTTGCAGTCCGGACTGCATCCATAGAAACATTTCCGCCGCCAATTACAGCTACTTCTTTTCCGGTCAAATCAATTCCCTTATTCATGCCTACATCTCTCAGGAATTCTACTGCCGGAATTACACCTTCTGCATCTTCTCCCTCAAGACCGAGCTTCTTATCCGTACTTGCCCCTACAGAAATAAGGACTGCATCGTATTCCTTCTGAAGCTCCTGAATCGTAATATCACGTCCAACTTTTACATTATATTTTACCTCAACACCTGTCTTAAGAATGCTGTTAATATCATCATCAAGCCTGTTCTTTGGAAGTCTGTAGTTCGGAATTCCATACCGGAGCATTCCTCCCAGTTGTGGCAGCATTTCATATACTGTTGTCTGATGGCCCATTAACTGAAGATAATATGCCGCACTCAGACCACAAGGGCCTCCGCCCAGCACTGCCACTTTCTTGCCCGTACTCGGTGCACATGCCGGCGGGTCTACTTCTCCTGCAAAATCTGCCGCTACTCTCTTAAGTCCTCTGATATTTACTGAGTCGTCCATCATATTTCTACGGCATCTTGCTTCACAAGGATGTTCACAAATAAATCCACATGTCGTCGGGAATGGATTGTCTTTCCGAAGCAGCCGGATTGCATCTGCATATCTTCCTTCTCCGACTAAAGCAATATATCCCGGAATATCCACATGTGCCGGACACAAGGATACACAAGGTACCGGCTGACTATATGTACAGGTACAACGCCCCCGCTCAATATGCTCGATATAATCATCACGATATCCGATGAGCCCCTTATATACCATGTGGGCCGCCTCGTAACCGATAGCACAGTCCGCTGTCTCCATAATGGAAAGCGCTGTATCTTCCATAACCTCCAGTGTCTCCATTGTAGCCTTTCCATCCAGTACATCTTTGATAAGATTATTCAACTGTCCAAGACCTACTCGACATGGCACGCATTTTCCACATGTCTGTGCATGACACAATTCCAAAAATGCCCTCGCCATGTCCACCGGACATAATCCCGGCGGACTGGATTCAATTCGCCGCTCCAAATCCTTATAGAGCCCCTCGATCACGATGTCGGCCCTGCTTGGAGTATCAATTTCTAACCTACTCATTTTACATTATTCCTCCTTCTCCTTTAAATTTCCACTATTTCATAACTTTTTCTACATTATACCATTAATCTTGAATTTTGTAATCTATTTATCAATAAGTTGTTTATTTAACATTTAGATTAAAATATTTTTTTGCATTGTCGTATGCAATCCCTTTTACGATCTTTTCCAGCGCTTTATAATCAGCCGGATACTCCCCATTTTCTACCCAGCTTCCAATCAATTCACACAAAATCCTCCGGAAATATTCATGTCTCGTATAAGATAAAAAGCTTCTGGAATCTGTCAGCATCCCTATAAAATTTCCCAAAAGCCCCTGGTTTGCCAATGAAGTCATCTGCTCCAGCATACCCGTTTTATGATCATTAAACCACCAGGCGCTTCCTTGCTGTATTCTTCCAATTGTTTTCGAATTTTGAAAACATCCAAGAATTGTTCCTATTACTGCATTGTCATTTGGATTCAGCGAATATAAAATGGTTTTTGGTAATTCATCTGTCTTTGCCAATGCATTTAAAAAATCTGCTGCTCCCGCTGAAGGAGTGTCATTATTAATGCAGTCATATCCCGTATCTGCGCCAAGTTTATCATAATATCTGGTGTTATTATCCCGCTTACATCCATAATGAATCTGCATCACCCAGTCTCTTCTGTTATACTCTCTTCCCATTTCCAGCAGAAATGCTGTTTTAAATTTCAGTTTTTCTTCTTTCCTCAGAACAATCCCTTCCATACGTTTCCGGAAAATACTTTCAATTTCATTTTCATCCGCGGGGACATACGCCATGTATTCAAGCCCATGATCAGATACACTGCATCCTGCATCGGCGAAATAATCCATCCGGATTTTCAATGCTTTTACCAGAGCTTTGAAACTATTTATTTTCGTGCCACTCACCTTACTAAGCATTCGGATATATGCCACATATCCCGGTTTTTCAAGATTCATCGCTTTATCTGGTCTCCAGGAAGGACAAACCTGTACTTCAAATGTATGATCTTCGTCCAGCTTTTTATGCCATATCAAAGAATCTATCGGATCATCTGTCGTCCCGATAAATGCAACATTTGATTTTCTAATTATATTTCTGACTGTCATGTCATCCTGTGCAAGCTTTTTATTGCACAGATTCCATACTTCTTCTGCCGTTTCTCCATTTAGGCATCCTTCATATTCAAAATAACGCTTCAGCTCTAAATGGCTCCAATGATACAGCGGGTTACCAATCGCCATTTCCAGAGTTTCCGCCCATTTCTGAAATTTCTCCTGGTCTGATGCATCCCCTGTAATATACTTTTCTTCCACACCATTTGCACGCATCAGCCGCCATTTATAGTGATCGCCTCCAAGCCATACCTGAGTCATATTTTCGAATTTCCGGTCTTCATAGATTTCTTTCGGATTAATATGGCAGTGATAATCTAATATTGGCATTTCTTCGGCATACTCATGATACAGCTTCCGCGCAGTCTCTGTAGATAATAAAAAGTTTTCGTCCATAAATTTTTTCATAATTTCATTCCTCCTGTCTTTAGTTTTACCCCGGACTTCTATTTCTTACTCTTTTTATATAAAAGGTTTTTAAATGACTACTTTTCTGTATCAAAAAAAGATGTTATTTATCACTAATTTCAAGTAATAAATAACATCTTTGATTCACATTTTACTTATTAAACAAGCTCAATCAGAACTTCCATTGCTGCGTCACCTTTACGCTGGCCAATCTTTACGATTCTCGTGTAACCACCGTTACGGTTCTCATATTTTGGCGCAATCTCATCAAAAAGCTTTGCAACAAGATCAACTTCTTTTGTATTCTTCTTCTTGCCTGCCTGTGCAGTTGGAACAACTTTTACAGGATACAGAACCTTCAGCATCTGACGACGTGCGTGCAGTCTGCTTGGTTTGTCCTTCTTGATTTTCTTTTCTACTTCATCGTATACAGTAACTTTCTTACCATCTACAACTTCTTTTACTCTCTTGCCATCTTTGTCTTTACGTGCAACCTTTGCCATTACAGTAACTTCTTCGAAGTTATCTTTCTCTTTTACAGCAAGAGCGATAAGACCCTCTGCAATTTTACGGATTTCTTTTGCTTTTGCTTCTGTTGTTCTAATCTTTCCGTTGTTAAGTAATGCTGTTACCTGGTTTCTTAATAATGCTTTTCTCTGGCTTGATGTTCTGCCGAGCTTTCTATATTTTGCCATTTTTCTAATCCTCCATTCATACACTTGGTTAAACTCTTCGGGCTTACTAGCCAAATGCTCCATCATGCGCTTCGGACTTACTGATAGAATGTATTATAACAAGGTAGTTCTTCTTACTAAACTCATGCTTCGTCTCTGACTCGCATTCGTTAAGTTCCGAAGAACAACACTCGCACTAACCTCATCCTGCGCCTGCCGGCTTGGATTCGCTAAGTGCTCTGCGTTTACTCCTCACCTTTACTCAGACCAAGTCCGAGTTCTTCTAATTTTGCCAGTACTTCTTCCAAGGACTTACGTCCAAGGTTACGTACCTTCATCATATCTTCTGGTGTTCTGTTTGTCAGCTCTTCTACTGTATTAATACCTGCTCTCTTCAGGCAGTTATAAGAACGAACAGACAATTCCAGCTCATCAATGCTCATCTCAAGCACTTTTTCTTTTTCATCGTCTTCTTTTTCAATCATAATCTCTGCAGCCTGTGCCACTTCGGAAAGATCAATAAAAAGCTTCAGATGTTCACTAAGCACCTTTGCCGCCAGACTTACTGCTTCATCCGGCTGCAATGTAGCATTCGTATACACATCCAATGTCAACTTGTCAAAATCTGTAATCTGGCCAACACGTGTATTTTCTACTGTGAGATTTACACGCTCTACCGGAGTATAGATGGAATCAATCGGAATTACCGCAATCGGAAGATCGTCATTCTTATTCTTATCAGCGCTTACATATCCTCTTCCCTTTGTAATGGTAAGCTCCATATATAATCTGCTGTCTGCTCCACCATTTAAGGTTGCGATAACTGCCTCCGGATTCATAATCTCGATATCCTGATCTACCTGGATATCTGCTGCCGTAACAACACCTTCTCCCTCGAACTCAACATAAGCTGTCTTGGGTTCGTCGGTTTCAGATGTGTTCTTGATAGCCAATGACTTCAAGTTCATGACAATCTCGGTAACATCTTCCTTTACCCCCGGGATGGAGCTGAACTCATGCAGTACACCATCAATCTTCACCTGGCTGATCGCTGCGCCCGGAAGAGATGAAAGCATGATTCTTCTAAGAGAATTACCTAATGTTGTACCATATCCTCTCTCCAGAGGTTCTACAACAAATCTTCCATACTTTTTATCTTCTGAAATTTCTGTTATCTCAATATTGGGTTTATTAAAATCAAACACTAAGTCCACCTCCTGTGGTGTTACGGGTTATTATTTAGAATACAACTCGACGATTAACATCTCGTCTACCGGTACGTCAATTGCTTCACGGGTTGGAAGCTCTTTTACCATTCCTTTAAGAGTCTCAGTATCTGCTTCCATCCAGTCCGGAACCATACGGCTTCCGGTAACCTCTACGATTTCTTTATATCTTTGAGAACTCTTCTTAGCCTCTTTGATTTCAATTACGTCGCCTGCTTTGATCAGATATGACGGGATATTTACCTGTTTACCGTTTACAAGAACATGTTTATGATCAACAATCTGTCTTGCTTCACGTCTTGTTCTTGCAAATCCCATACGAAATACAACATTGTCTAATCTTGATTCCAGAAGAATCATCAGGTTTTCACCTGTCATACCTTTCATTCTTTTCGCTTTCTCATAGTAATTTCTGAAAGGTTTCTCCAAAACACCATAGATAAATTTTGCTTTCTGCTTCTCACGTAACTGAAGACCATACTCGCTCATTTTTCTATTTGCTCTTTTTAACTGTCTGTTAGACTTTTTATCAATTCCTAAATATACCGGATCCATTCCAAGTGAACGGCATCTCTTAAGAACCGGAACTCTATTTACTGCCATGATTTATTTCCTCCTAATTAAAATTAGACTCTTCTGCGTTTTGGTGGGCGGCATCCGTTATGCGGTACCGGAGTAACATCTCTGATGCTTGTTACATCAATTCCACATGCCTGAAGGGCACGAATTGCTGCTTCTCTACCTGAACCTGGTCCCTTAACCATAACATCAACTGATTTTAAACCATGTACTAATGCTGCCTTTGCTGCAGTCTCTGCTGCCATCTGTGCTGCATAAGGGGTAGATTTCCTTGAACCTCTGAATCCCAGACCACCAGCACTTGCCCATGAAAGAGCATTTCCCTGTGCATCCGTTAATGTAACGATTGTGTTATTAAAGGATGACTGGATATGTGCCTGTCCGTGTTCAACGTTTTTCTTGACACGTCTTTTTGTCACTTTCTTTGTAACTTTCTTTGCCATAATAAAACTAACCTACACTTTCCTTGAATTTTTTCTTCGCTTACATTTAATTGTAGTTAATGGTAGTTCTTCTCACTAAAGTTCGAAGAACAAAGAAATAGCTAACCTCAACCTGCGCTTATCAGCTTGCTTTCGCTAAACTATTTCTTTTTGTTTGCTACTGTTCTCTTCGGACCTTTTCTTGTTCTTGCATTGGTCTTTGTCTTCTGACCACGAACCGGAAGTCCTTTTCTGTGACGGATACCTCTATAGCATCCGATTTCCTGTAATCTCTTGATATTCAAAGCAATCTCTCTTCTAAGATCACCTTCTACTGTCTGAGTCTCATCAATTACTGCGCTGATTTTCTTTACATCCTCATCAGTAAGATCTCTACAACGAATATCCGGGTTAACTCCTGCTTCTGCTAAAATACGGGTTGCACTTGCTCTACCAATTCCGTAGATATAAGTTAATCCGATTTCAACACGTTTGTCTCTTGGTAAATCTACACCTGCAATACGAGCCATGTGAATTTTCCTCCATTTTCAATCATTATTATCATTGTCTTTAATAGGGACTACTGAACACTTGGCGAGGTCCCTCACGAGCCTAGTGTGAAGAGTCGTCTTATGTTCCTTTCATCCAGACGTGTTCGGTATCCACGTCCTTTCCGGCCACCGATGTACTCGGTAATGACGGGCCGGCATTATAAGCAATATACGAGGCATTCACCGGCTAAAGGTGCTCCTTGTATATTAAATAGTCTGTATGTGCTTCCACATCCGGGACTATCAGCCGCCTAAATCAGTTTGCATAAACTTTGTTCCGTGCGCCTAAGCTCACACTGCGCTTACAGCTTGTGTTCGCTAACGCTTGGGAACGGTCTTCTCACTAAGCTCAAGCTGCGCTTGTCAGCTTGCTTTCGCTAAGTGTTCAGTACCTAGCCTTGTCTCTGTTTATGCTTTGGATTTTCGCAAATAATGCGAATGCTTCCTTTTCTCTTAATTACTTTGCATTTTTCGCAAATTGGTTTTACTGATGATCTAACCTTCATAGGGGATCCTCCTTTCATCCATTGCTCTGCCATGTTCCTTGCGCGTCTGTTCCTTTTTCGCTCTGTTCTGCCGCGGTTTTCTGCGAAAAGCACATAAAAATGCCCGGAAACGCGCTTATATATTATAGCACCCACTGTCAATGAAAGTCAACATATTTTTTATTTATCTCTCCAGATAATTCTTCCTTTTGAAAGATCATACGGGGATAACTCTAACGTCACTTTATCACCCGGCAGAATTTTGATGTAATTCATTCTAAGTTTTCCGCTGATATGTGCAAGTACCTGATGTCCATTTTCAAGTTCTACCTGAAACATTGCGTTCGGTAATTTTTCTACTACAGTTCCTTCAATTTCTATTACGTCAGCTTTTGACATATATATTTCCTCCTATTTCTCTTCTTCCTTGCTCCATTCTTTAAGCAGCCGCTTGATGCTCACATCTGTGGCATCCGTAACATCATACTGTTCACAGATTATTTGTACATGTTTCTTCTTTTTCTTTTTGGGTTTATCTAAAGTTCTAATTCTGCCATCCACTAAATATACATATGCTTCATCAACCTGAATTATAACATAAACCTTTCCGGCATCATGCCCGCATTTCGAACGTGCGAGCATTCCTTTTTGAAACCTGTCCATTAATCCACCTCCCGGGAGGTCAATGTAAGAAGCCTGGGCTCTCCTTCTGTAATGAGAACGGTATTCTCATAATGCGCAGACAATGATCTGTCTCTTGTCACTACAGTCCAGTCATCAGAAAGCCATTCCACCTCCCAGCCTCCGATAGTAATCATCGGCTCAATCGCAAGTGTCATCCCGGCTTTCAGTTTCACACCTTTTCTGTGCATTTCAAAATTGGGAATTTCCGGTGCTTCATGAAGATTCATTCCTATTCCATGTCCGCACAAATCGCGCACAACACCATATCCCCGTTCTTCGGCATATTTTCCGATTGCCTTTGATATGTCAAATAAATGGTTGCCTTCTTTTGCATACTTTATACCTTCAAAGAAACATTCACGCGTCACCTTCATAAGTTCATCCGCTTCCGGGCTAACTTCTCCAATCCCGTATGTTCTTGCCGCATCCGAATGATACCCTTTATAAATAACTCCTGCATCAAGGCTTACAATGTCCCCTTCTTTTAAAATCCGCTCAGGACTTGGTATTCCATGCACAACTTCTTCATTTACTGATACACATATAGAGGCCGGATATCCATTATAATCCAGGAACGACGGAATACAGTTATAGCTTCTGATTATCTCTTCCCCCAGCCTGTCTATATCCAAAGTGTTCATTCCGGGGCGCAAAGCTTTCTTTAACTCATTATGAACATTCTCAAGAATACGCCCCGCCTCTGTCATTAATTCAATTTCTCTTGCTGATTTGATAGTAATTGCCATCGAAATTACGCTCCCAAAATATCGGTAACAGCCTTGAATACATCTTCAATATCCATCGTTCCGTCTACTTCTCTTAAAATTCCGGCTTTTGTATAATAATCAATTAACGGCTGTGTCTGCTCATGATACACATTGAGACGTTTCTGTACTGTTTCCGGCTTATCATCATCTCTTAAAATAAGTTCTTTACCGCACACATCGCAGATTCCTTCTTCTTTCGTCGGCGCATATACAAGATGATATGTAGCCCCGCATCCCACACAGGCACGGCGTCCTGACATACGGCGTACAATATTTTCGTCCGGAACATTCACATCAATTGCATAATCCATCTTCTGTCCCATCTCACCCAAAGCTTTATCAAGCGCTTCTGCCTGCGGAATCGTTCTCGGAAATCCATCCAGCACATATCCGTCTTTACAATCTTCCTGATTTACACGGTCAACTACCAGGTCTACCACCAGTTCATCCGGCACAAGAAGCCCCTGGTCCATGTAAGTTTTAGCTTTTTTTCCAAGCTCTGTCCCGTTTTTGATATTTGCCCTGAATATATCTCCGGTTGAAATATGAGGGATATTATATTTTGCAGCAATTTTCTTTGCCTGCGTTCCTTTTCCTGCTCCCGGAGCGCCTAACATAATTATTTTCATAAGGGTATTCCTCCTTTATAACATTTTAACCCGCGGAAAATTTTTCCGCGAGTTTCAAATGTCCTTACTTAACTGTTTAAAAATCCTTTATAATTGCGCACGAGCATCTGTGACTCAATCTGCTTCATAGTCTCTAATATTACACTGACGATAATGATCAGTGATGTACCGCCAAAGGATACCTGCGCCCCGAATACTCCATTAAAGAAAATCGGGAAGAACTGAATGATAACAAGTCCACACGCACCAATAAAGATAACATAATTCAAAATCTTTGTCAGATACTCAACTGTCGGTTTTCCAGGACGGATACCTGGGATAAACCCACCGCTCTTCTTCATATTGTTTGCAATTTCCAACGGATTAAATGTAATGGACGTATAGAAATATGCAAAAAATACAGTAAGAATGATATATACAACAAGTCCCCATGAGTACTTGATGTTCTGAGGATTACACCAGTTACTCTGGCTCATACCTCTTAAAATTTCACTGCCAATGCCTGTTCCGTTTCCTTTTCCAAGGAATCCCGCTATAACAACCGGGAACTGCATCAATGAAGACGCGAAGATAATCGGAATAACTCCCGCAGTATTTACCTTCAACGGAATATTGCTTGACTGTCCTCCAAGTGTCTTTCTTCCGACAACTTTCTGGGAATATTGTACGGCAATCCGTCTCTCTCCACCCTGAAGGATTACAACGAGTACAACAAGTGCTAAAATAATAGCAATAATAATCAGAGCTGCCAGCACACGAGATGCATTATTCTTGCCTTCTACTGTCACGAACTGACTGAAAAGAGTTGCCATATCACTTGGCACACGTGAGATAATATTAATTACCAGCACGATAGAAATACCATTTCCAACACCTTTTTCTGTAATTCTTTCACCAATCCACATCAGGAATGCAGAACCTGCTGTGAAAGTAAGAACTACAATTGCAGCATTTACAAAGTTATATTTTACAAGGAATCCCTGTCTTCCAAATCCAACAGCCATAGCTGTAGATTCTATAAGAGCAAGTCCGACTGTAAGATAACGGGTAATTGCAGCAATTTTTTTTCTTCCTTCTGCGCCTTCCTTCTGCATTTCCTCAAGCTTCGGAATTGCAATTGTAAGAAGCTGCATAATAATGGAAGATGTGATGTATGGTGTAATACTCAGAGCAAAGATTGACATCTGCTCAAAAGAACCACCGGTGAAAGCGTTAAATAAATTAAACGCTTCCCCCGTATTCTGTGCAAAAAACTCCTGAATATAACTTGCATTTACTCCTGGTGTCGGGAGCTGTGAACCAAGCCTGATGACAATTAACATCAAAAACGTATATCCGAGTCTTCTGCGAATATCTTTTATTTGAAATGCTCTTCGGAATGTCTCTAACATTAAATCACCTCTGCTTTTCCACCTAACGCCTCAATCTTAGCTGCTGCTCCTGCACTGAATGCATTTGCCTGTACAGTAAGTTTCTTCGTAAGCTCACCGTTTCCGAGAATCTTAACTCCATCTCTTGGATTCTTAACAATCCCCTGTTCAATTAATGTTTCTACAGAAACAACTGCATCGTTATCAAATACTTCAAGAGCACTTACATTGATTCCTACAATTGTCTTGGAATTTCTGTTTGTAAAACCTCTCTTCGGTATTCTTCTGTATAACGGCATCTGACCACCTTCAAAACCTGGTCTTGTGCCGCCGGAACGAGCCTTCTGGCCCTTATGTCCCTTACCGGCTGTCTTGCCATTTCCAGAACCGTGTCCACGTCCTCTTCTGAAATTATCACTCTGTTT
>CALFCS010000017.1 GCA_937950565.1 uncultured Lachnospiraceae bacterium | reverse complement strand
GGGATAATGTGTTAAAAGGTATTATACTAGGAGGCATTACAAGCGCTGCAACTGCTGCTGTAGGAGCGTTTGGAGCACCTACAATAGCTTGTGTTACTGCTGGAGCTGCTATATATGCAGGAGCTGACTATGTTAGTCAAAGAATAGATGCAGAAATAGAGGATAAACCTTTTGAGTGGAATGAATCTCAAACAATACGTGAAGCTACTTTAGGCGGAGTATTTGGAGCGATACCAAATCTAAACGCTGGATCCTTGGAGAAAGGGATTTATCAGGGCTATATAGGGTTGCTTACAGGCTCAGTTGCTATGCCAATAAGAGTATGTATACCAGCAGAACAGGTTACTTCTTCCCAAAAAGATCAAGGGAAAAACAAAGATAAATCAAAAAAGAATAAACCTGTTTTAAATGGTTCTGGAAGGCAAAGAAGAGAAGGATATTCATGGATGTACTGGTAAAAGACTGACACATTAAATAAATGAAAAAGTAATGGATAGAAACGATTGTTTTGAAATTGCAATCGTTTCTACCATATTATAAAACCAAGGAGAGATAGTAAGACAAATGAAAAGCAAAAAAGACAAAAAAAAGGCAATATCATATACAACAGATTTAATAATTGCGATAATAGAAATGACATTTTGTCTGCTTGCATTTTCATTTATAATAAAAGATAAAGATTCATTAATCGATTTATTTTCGATTTCTATAATGCTGTTGGTTTTATTCTTTTTATTCTTTGGAATTGTTGGAATAATTACTGATATTTATGATGCGTGTTCTACTATCATAATTGATGAACATGGTATTGAATGCCGCAATAAATACCATAAAGAAGTTTTGACATGGAATGAAGTGAAAGATTTTGGAGTTTTTAATTGTCAATGTGGGGACTTTCATTATCAATATATTTATTTTTCTGGTCATAGGTTTTTGAGGAAAGCAAAAAAGGATCCGTATGAACTTGCAAAAATATTGGGAATCCGTATGTATCGTTATGCAAAGCGAGGATATCCGATGTTTCTTCCGTCGTATATTCGTAAGAAACGAAATCAAAAGAAAGAAGATATTATAATTTGTTTCCGCTATACAGATGAATGGTGGGAATATATATGCTCTTTAGATTTTTTTAAAGAAAAACAAGAAAAGCGCGAAAATCTTCTTGAACAATATCGTGTTAAAAACCAGGAAACAAAGCCGGTTCAATAGTCATTTGTATCCTTATTCAAAATGGGATTCATAGCAGCAAATGGAATTGGGCGCAATCACAAACAAAAGAAGGAAAACTATAGGATGAAAGGCAAAAAAAACACAGACAGGGCAATATTTTACATACTATTTGTAATACTCGCAATTATAGAGATAATATTTTTTCTGTTAGCAGTTCCGGTTGCGAGAAAGAATTCGATAATTCTTTTATTTATGGTGCTGATAGTGCTGTTGATTTTATTCTTTTCAATTATTGGAACGATTACTGATATCTACGACTTGCTTTCTACTGTTACAATTAATGAATATGGTATAGATTTCAGCAATAAATATCATAAAGAAGTTTTGTCATGGGATGAAGTAAAAGATTATGGGATTTTTGACTTTCAATACATGGGCATTATTCATTATCGATATATTTATTTTTCCGGTCATAAGATTTTACGAAAGTCTAAAAAGGATCCTTTTGAACTTGCAAAAATATTGGGAATCCGTATGTATCGTTATGCAAAACGAGGATATCCTATGTTTCTTCCATCTTATATTCGTAAGAAACGGAATCAAAAGAAAGAAGATATCATAATTTGCTTCCGCTATACAGATGAATGGATGAAATATATATCTTCCTTAGAGTTTTTTAAGGAAAAACAGGCGGCGCGTGAAGAAGTTCTTGAACAATACCGCATTAAAAGCCAGGAAACAAAGGAAGGATAATGTATGATGAAAGGTAAAAAAGATATTGATTATGCTAAAGTATTGGCAACAAACGGTGCGATGTTATTATTCATTGGAGTAATAGGGCTGGTTTTGTTCTTGTCTCTTTGGATTAGTGACCCTCCGCTATTATTACGTGCAATTCCATTTTTTGTAACAGTATTCGTACTATTTCTGTTTATTAATTTCTTTATCACAGATATGTGCGATTTTCTTTCTATTATTGAAATTGATGAAAAAAGTATCACAAATAAAAATAGATACTATGAAGAAGTTTTGCTTTGGGAAGAAGTAAAAGACTATGGCATCGTTTGGGGGAATAATGGTCATTATAGTCCTACCAGGTATATTTATTTTTCCGGACGCAAGTTTTCACGGAAATACAAAAGTTCTAAGCGATTTGCGGAAAATTTGGGAGTACCTACATATCGTCCTAAAAAACTAAGACACCCTGTATTCTTGTCGACTTATATTCGTAAGAAGCAAAATCAAAAGAAAGAAGATATCGTAATTTTCTTTCACTATACGGACGAATAGTGGGAATATATATGTTCCATAGAATTTTTTAAGAAAAAACGGGCAGAATGTGAAGAACTTTTGCAAGAAAATAAAGAAGACACTTTTTAATTCCATATCATCACAGAAGAGATTGCATAAAACAGCAATCTCTTCTTTTCAAAAAAGGAGGTTGAAATTATATGAAATTAGTAAAAAATATTATGACGAGAAATCCCTGCTATACAAAGGGAAAGAAAATGACTGCAATAAAGGGAATCATGCTTCACAGTGTGGGGTGTCCCCAACCGAAAGCTTCTGTATTTATCAGACAATGGAATAATCCAGGTTATAGCCGTGCCTGTGTTCATGCATTTATTGATGCCACAGACGGTACGATATATCAGACTCTTCCCTGGAATTACAGAGGATGGCATTGTGGCAGAGGATGCAAAGGCAGCGGAAATCAATCTTATATCGGAGTTGAGATGTGTGAACCCTCTTGTATTACATACAATAGTGGTTCCTCTTTTATTTGCACTGATCTGCAGGCAGCGAGGGATTCAGTCAGCCTTACATATGAATCCGCTGTGGAATTATTTGCAATGCTCTGCAGGGAATATCATCTCGACCCGCTTGCAAATGACGTTATATTAAGTCATAGAGAAGGACATGCAAGAGGAATAGCTTCAAATCACAGTGATCCAGAGCATCTATGGACAGGAACAGGCGTTAATTATACCATGGATGCTTTTCGGAATTCCGTTTATAGTCTGTTAAAAAACACGAATAAAAATGAGGATAAGAATACCGACAGTCGCTCGGAATTCCCACCACTTCCATTTAAAGTCAAAGTATTGATTAAAGACTTAAATTACCGTGCCAGTCCCTCTATGAAAGGAATTGTAAAAGGCCAGACGGGAAAGGGAATCTTTACGATTACGGAATTGTCCGGCGGATGGGGAAAATTAAAATCCGGTGCGGGCTGGATCTGGCTTATGAATCCTGATTATTGTACATGGAGGTGACTAAAATTGAAGAAATTGTTTGTTATGCTAAGCGGAATCTTTGGCAGTATAATCAGTTGCTGGCTTGGTGGATGGGATACTGTTTTACAGACATTAATTGTATTTATGGTAATTGATTGGGTTACAGGTGGGATTTTACTTCCGATTTTATTTCATAAAAGTCCAAAGTCTGAAAACGGCGCGTTGGAAAGCCGTGCCGGGTGGAAAGGATTATGCAGAAAATCAGCAGTTTTTTTGTGTATACTGGTCGCTGCAAGATTAGATCTGATTCTTGATACAGAATATTTGAGAAATGCGGTATGTATTGGTTTTATTTCCAATGAAGCGCTTTCAATTTTCGAAAATATAGGTTTAATGGGTGTTCCTCTGCCGTCAAAATTAAAAGAAGCTGTTGATGTGTTACAGAGCAAGAAAAGTTTTGAAAAAGATACGTAATAATTGCAGAAAAAGCTTGAATTATCAGAATGATAATGGTAAAATTTTTTCATAAAAGGACGCAGGATGTCTAAGAATAAGTTTAAAAGTTATATACAAAAGATAAATATCTTTGGTTTTCCAAAGACTCACCATACAAAAGATTTTTTTGAAAAATATCAATCGTGTTATGGGGGTCTTATTTTATTGCCTCCATGTATATGTTCTTACTCACGAGGAGGTGACTAAAATGCGAGCAAAGAATGAGCATTCTTTAACAATGGGAGAACAATTAAGAACACTTCGGAATTCACTGCATTTAACCCAAGAGGAATTTGCAGAAAAACTGAATGTAACAAAAGATAGCATTTACAAATATGAGAAAAACAAAACAGCAATTCCGCATGATATTATCAGAACTTTATGTCAGGAATATCATCTGTCAGCCGACTACTTTTATGGTTCTATTTTCTTTCCTGATTTTGAATTGGAAGAAAAGACAGAAATGAAAAAGGATATTTACAGAAAGCTTCAATTATTACTTAGTACACTGGATGATTTTAACAAACAGAAAGTTTTAGATATTCTTTCTGTGATTTTTAGATAATAATTCAAAATTTGCCTGTTTTATTGACCTTAAATTTACTTTCTGCTATTCTGGAATAGGGTTCTCAAATTTATTATTCATCATGGATAAGAGGAACCTGTGGTTTCTAAATATTATAGGGAATCATAATTAATAATGTAGGAGGAAGAAGGATGTTAAAAAGAAGAATACTGGCAGCCGTTCTGGCTGCAGGAATGATGCTGAGTATGTGTTCTGTGAACAGCATGGTCTCAAAAGCAGAATCAAACAAGGATTCACTTCATGCTCAGGCATCGGAAACACAAAAAGATGAGGTAATTTGTGTACAGGAAAAAGAGATTACTGATTGTACCATCGAGAAACTGAATGAAAAGAGGAGTACCCTTTACCCGCTTGGACTTATCAGACAAAGTACAAACAGCTGGACGACAAATGTGGTGTGTGAATATAGGCTGCGCTTTACATATTCTGATGGAAGTCAGGATGACTGGATCTATGGCGGGGCATGGGCAAGCTCAGGGCTCGAGGTGGTTGTTAAGGATATGGCCGGTAATGTAGTTGAAGATAAGGGGCATTCTGAAATTCTTCCAATCGGCAAATACCAGATATGCATTTCGTCTGGCAATTATAACGCTGGCGTAGTTGAGTTTGAAGTTAAGGCTCCGGAGGAATGTGTGACAAAGACGTTAACAGCTTCTTCTTCAGTAACACTTGAGAAATATGATGTCGTAAAAGTAATTGCTGATGAAAAGGCTGTATACCAATTCGGTCTGACAGCACAGAACCCTGATTATATGATTATGACAATATACGGGGCAGATGGAAACACGGTTCACTCAAAAATTAATACAGATCCTGATGATATTAATTTTTATCTAAGCAAGGGCGAATATTATATTTGTTATAATGATAATGGACCTTCCGAGGTATCTTTGAAGAAAAAGGTGATTTCAAAGATTGAGATGACAAAACGTCCGACCGTTCGTCAGTGTATCTTTAAGCAGGATGAGATTGAAAAAGCTGATGCTTTGTGGAATCTTCATGGCAAGGTTCATGATAACATGGAATTTAAACTGACATATACAGATGGAAGTTCTGAAGTAATGGATTATGAAGAATTCGGAAAGCTAAAAAGATATACCGTGATTAGCCTCTATGCGAAGGATTGGGACAATGTAGAGATTGACTGGCAATCTAATGATACCGGAGTTTATTATGAGGAAGTAGTATTTGAAGAAGAGGGCTTTGAATTTTTTGACAATCCGCTGGCAAGAATCAAACTCTATATTTCTCCGAGTTATTCTGACGTTCCGGAAACCAATTGGGAGCATGATGTAGTAAGCATGATTAGTGCAGAGGGTATTATGACCGGACTCCGGGAGGGTGTTTTTGGACCTGCGGATCCCCTTGCCCGTGCACAGTTCGCTACTATTATTTACCGGTTAGAGGGAAGCCAGCCGGTTGAATATACACCTGTGTTCCCAGATGTGGAAGATGGACAGTGGTTTACAAAGGCTGTTCTGTGGGCAAATACATCAGGTGTAGTAACTGGATATACGAATACCGGATGCTTTGGCCCAAGCGATAATATTACCCGCGAGCAGATGGCAGTTATGATGTACCGCTATGCAAAACTGAAAGGATTTGACACTACAAAGAAGGCTGAATTGTCAAAATTTGAAGATGCGGCCAGCGTAAATGATTACGCAAAGGAAGCCATGCAGTGGTGTGTTGCAGAGGGAATCATCAGCGGAAAGGATAATGGGGTGAGACTTGATCCTCTTGGAAATGCGGCGCGTGCAGAATGTGCGGCTATTGTCACAAGATTTATCGGGAAGTATCTGGATCCTGTTCCGGAAATATAATTTATACATAAGAGAATGAAAAGCAAGCATATAAAAAGCGGGTTTCAAACCTGCTTTTTATATGCCCTAAAACAAAACTCATATATATTCAAGTCAATTTAGCATCAAAACAAAGAGAAAAAGCAGTGACCTTCTTTATTTTCTTGTGGTATAATAGGAATGATTGGTAAAAATTGGAAATACCAATTATACTTACAGATGAAAAGGAAGGAGCCTGTTTCATGGTTCGTAACTATTTACATAAGAATGTATATGACGCTTTTTTAGAACGGATGCAGTTCCTTTTTGAAGAGTTTGATAATATTTATATTTCTTTTTCCGGCGGAAAGGACAGCGGCCTGCTTCTCAACCTTGTGCTGGACTACCGCAACCGCCATTATCCGGAGAAGGTCATCGGGGTATTTCATCAGGATTTTGAAGCACAATATACGGTAACCTCCGAATATGTAGAACGGACATTTGAACGGATTAAGGACCAGGTAGAGCCTTACTGGGTCTGTCTTCCTATGGCTACCAGAACTGCACTGAGCAGTTATGAGATGTACTGGTATCCATGGGATGATACGAAAGAGGATATCTGGGTCCGTAAAATGCCGGATAAAGAATACGTGATTAATCTGGAAAATAACATCATTTCAACTTACCGTTACCGGATGCACCAGGAAGATTTGGCGAAGCAGTTCGGACGCTGGTACCGGATATCACATAACAATGGAAAGACAGTCTGCCTGCTTGGTATGCGGGCGGATGAATCTCTGCAGCGATACAGCGGATTTTTAAACAAGAAATATGGATATAAGGGAGAATGCTGGATTAGCAAGCAGTTCAAGGACGTCTGGTGTGCATCTCCTTTGTATGACTGGTCCACAAAGGATGTGTGGCACGCAATTTATTTATTCAATTACGATTATAACCGTTTATATGACCTTTATTATATGGCAGGTCTGACTCCTGCCCAGATGCGGGTTGCATCCCCGTTTAATGATTACTCGAAGGATTCCCTGAACCTGTACCGAGTGATTGACCCGGAAATATGGGTTCGTCTGGTCGGCCGTGTCCAGGGCGCTAATTTTACAGCTATTTATGCAAAAACAAAGGCGATGGCTTACCGCAATATTTCGCTTCCAGAGGGTCATACATGGAAATCCTATACAAAATTTCTATTAGCAACACTGCCGAAAAGATTAAAGAATAATTATGCCAAAAAGTTTAATACTTCCATTTATTTCTGGCATAAGACCGGAGGCGGCCTGGATGAAACAGTCATTGAAGAATTGCTAGAACATGGTTATAATATAAAGCGAAACGGCGTGTCAAATTATACAATAAGAAAGAAATCCCGCATTATTTTTGTGGGACCGATTCCGGATCACACAGACGATATTAAATCAACAAAGGATATTCCAAGCTGGAAACGGATGTGCTACTGTATTTTAAAGAATGACCACATCTGCCGTTTTATGGGGTTCGGAATGACGAGACAGCAGCAGAACAGACTGGATATTATCCGGCAGAAATACAAAAGCATAGAGGAAATCTGATTATGGAATACAAAAGTCCGGTATACAATGTAATTGCTGTTCCGATTGAAAAGGTTCAGCCAAATGATTATAACCCAAACAAGGTTGCACCTCCTGAGATGCAGCTTTTATATGAAAGTATCAAGGAAGACGGCTACACAATGCCCGTTGTATGTTATTATGATAAAGCGCAGGACGTCTATCTGATCGTGGATGGATTTCACCGCTATCGGGTAATGCTGGAGCATCCTGACATTTACGAAAGAGAAAAAGGGATGCTGCCTGTTTCTGTCATTGACAAGCCCATTGACAAACGTATGGCAAGTACCATTCGCCATAACCGGGCCCGTGGGAATCACACGGTTGATTTGATGAGCAATATTGTAAAAGAGCTTCATGAGCTCGGAAGATCAGATGCCTGGATATCCAGACATCTGGGAATGGACCGGGATGAAATCCTGCGTTTGAAACAAATCACGGGACTGGCCGCTCTATTTAAAGATGTAGACTTTGGTGAAGCGTGGCAGCCGGAAGATGATGAGTATGAAGAATAAATGAAGAGGAAAATTATGAGAAAACTTGCTTTAACGGATGATATATTATTAAAAATTGAAAAACCTGCACGTTATATTGGAAACGAAATTAATTCTGTAATGAAAGACAAGGATTCTATTGATATCCGGTTTGCTATGTGTTTTCCGGACGTCTATGAAATTGGCATGTCACATCTTGGGATACAGATATTGTACGATATGTTTAACCGGAGAGAGGACGTGTGGTGTGAGCGTGTCTACTCACCGTGGATTGATTTGGATCAGATTATGAGGGAGCAGAAAATCCCTCTCTTTGCACTGGAATCCCAGGACCCTATAAAAGATTTTGATTTTCTTGGTATTACTATCCAGTATGAGATGTGTTATACCAATATTCTTCAGGTACTGGACTTAAGCGGAATCCCATTAAAGGCTTCTGAGAGAAGCGAAGCGGATTCGATTGTCATCGGCGGCGGTCCATGTACGTACAATCCGGAGCCTCTGGCTGAATTCTTTGATCTGTTTTATATCGGAGAAGGCGAAACAGTATATGGAGAGCTTCTGGATGCATATAAAGAGAATAAGGCAAATGGTGGTTCCAGAAAGGACTACCTGGAAAAAGCAGCAGAAGTAGAAGGTATCTACGTGCCTTCTTTTTATGATGTAACTTATAAGGAAGATGGCACAATTGAAAGCTTTGTCCCGAATAATCCCCATGCAAAAGCAACTATCCGAAAGCAGATTGTTATGGATGTGACGAATAGCTATTATCCAAAGGCCCCAGTCGTTCCATTTATCAAGGTGACACAGGACCGGGTTGTCCTGGAAATTCAGCGCGGATGCATCCGTGGATGCCGGTTCTGTCAGGCCGGTATGCTTTATCGTCCTACGAGAGAACGCGATGTCCGGATGTTGAAGGATTACGCTTATCAGATGCTCAAAAATACCGGGCACGAGGAAATTTCCTTAAGTTCCTTAAGCTCCAGTGATTACAGCAGTTTAAAAGAGCTGGTTACTTTCTTAATCGAGGAATTTAAAGGAAAAGGAATCAACATTTCCCTCCCTTCTCTTCGGATTGACGCATTTTCTCTTGATGTGATGGAGAAAGTGCAGGACATCCGTAAGAGCAGCCTTACTTTTGCTCCGGAAGCAGGTTCCCAGCGTATGAGAAATGTCATTAATAAAGGGCTTACGGAAGAGGATATCCTGGGCGGTGCGGGACAGGCATTTGAAGGCGGATGGAATAAGGTCAAGCTTTATTTTATGCTGGGACTTCCGACCGAAACGGAAGAAGACATGAAAGCAATCGCAGAACTGGCGGACAAAATTGCCAGACGTTATTACGAGATTCCCAAAGACCAGCGGAATGGAAAATGCCAGATTACAACCAGTACATCCTTTTTTATACCAAAACCATTTACCCCCTTCCAATGGGCGAAAATGTTTACAAATACAGAGTATGTCGCACGTGCGGCTGTCGTAAAGCATGCCTTTAATGATCAGCTGAACCGGAAAAGTCTTCGTTATCACTGGCACGATGCAGAAGTAACGGTTTTGGAGGGCGTTTTTGCAAGAGGTGACAGACGAACCGGCGCCGTTTTGCTGGAGGCGTACCGGCTGGGATGTCTTTATGATTCCTGGAGCGATTATTTTGACTATGATAAATGGCTTACTGCTTTCGAAAATACAGGGATTGATATGGCATTTTATAATTTAAGAGAACGTTCTATGGACGAGAAATTTCCATGGGATTTTATTGACATCGGTGTAACAAAAGATTTCCTCAAAAAGGAATGGGAACGTGCCATGAAAGGAGAGGTAACACCGAACTGCAGACAGCAGTGTTCCGGCTGCGGAGCTGCCAGATGGAAAGGAGGTGTCTGTGTTGAAGGCAAGAATTAAATTCCGTAAGTATGGAGTTATGAAATTCATTGGCCACCTGGATGTGATGCGCTATTTTCAAAAAGCGATGCGAAGAGCAGACATCCCGATTGCCTTCACAGGCGGATATAGTCCACATATGATCATGTCTTTCGCACAACCTCTTGGGGTCGGTATTACGAGTGAGGGAGAATATCTGGATATTGAACTTACTGAGAAGATAAGTTCAGAGGATGCCATATCACAGCTGAACCGTGTTATGGCAGAAGGGATTGATGTTGTAAGCTTTGTGGAAATCCCGGATGAGAAAAAAGCCAGTGGCATGACAATCACCGCCGCGGCTTCTTACCGTGTCTATCCTCTGGAATCCGAGAAAACCGCAGATATCCGCGTGCCGCTTCCGGAAGACTGGACTGCAAAGATAGAAGGCTTTTTGGAGCAGGAGCATATCACCGTGTGGAAAAAGACAAAGAGAAGTGAAAAAGAAGTGGATATCAAGCCTATGATTTACGAAATGCATCCGGATGTTGACAGCATTTATCTGTTCCTTGCCACGGGAAGTGAACAGAATCTAAAGCCGGATCTGGTTATGGACACATTTCTTGACTATATAGGAGCTGAAAAAACCGCACTTCATTACCACCGTGTAGATGTATATGCCAGAGATGAGGCCGGAGCATTTGTGCCTCTTTCAGATATGGGAAAAATAATTTTGTGAGAAATATGAGGTGACAGATATTGGGAAAAAAGGAAGTAAAAACAAATGCCATGCGCATCCTTGACCGTATGAAAATCAATTATAAATATGAAGAATATGAATGTGATGAATTTACAGATGGAATTGAAACCGCAGATAAATTGGGATATGATCATGCGTATGTATATAAAACCCTTGTAACAGTAGGAAAAAGCGGTGGCCATTATGTGTTCGTCATTCCAATCGAGTCGGAGATTGATTTTAAGAAGGCCGCCAGAGTAGTAGGAGAAAAATCATTGGAAATGCTGCCGCTAAAGGAGCTTACGAAGGTAACCGGGTATGTCAGGGGCGGCTGTACCTCTGTGGGAATGAAAAAACAATTTCCAACTGTCATTCAGGAGGATGCACAGAAACTGGAGCACATGCATGTGAGCGGCGGGAAGCTTGGTATGCAGCTGACGCTTTTGCCGGAAGATTTGAAACAAGCCGCAAATGCTTCGTTTGCAGACGTAATTCGAAGAGAATTTTAAAGCTTGTGCTTTTTTTCGTTGCAGATGTAAAAAAAATGAGGTAGTATAGTAAGGTACGATAGAAAGAGTAATTGGGAGGAATACGTAAAAGATGATTAAGGTTGTAAAATTTGGCGGAAGCTCACTTGCCAGTGCAGAACAATTTAAAAAAGTCGGAAACATCATCCGCAAAGAGGACACCAGACGTTATGTGATTCCATCAGCACCGGGTAAGCGTACCCCTACAGACACAAAGGTTACAGATATGTTATATAGTTGTTATCGCCAGGCAATTCTGGAGGATGACATGGAAGAAGATTTTGAAGAATTACTGGAGGCAATTAAAGAGCGCTATCATTCCATTATCAGAGGATTAGAGCTTGATTTGTCCCTGGATGAAGAATTTAAAATAATTAAAGAAAATTTCAGCAAAAAAGCCGGAAGAGATTATGCCGCTTCCCGTGGAGAATATTTAAATGGTATTATTATGTCAAAATACCTTGGATATGAATTCATTGACGCGGCTGAGGTAATTTTCTTTGATGCCGAGGGTGAATTTGATGCTGAGAAAACAAATGAAGTTCTCTCAGAAAGACTTGCATCTACAGAACGTGCTGTAATTCCGGGATTTTACGGTGTTATGCCGGATGGGAAAATTAAAACATTTTCACGTGGCGGCTCAGATATTACAGGCTCTATCGTAGCGAAGGCAGTTCATGCGGATTTGTATGAAAACTGGACCGATGTATCCGGATTCCTGATTGCGGATCCGAGAATCATCAAAAATCCGAAAGCAATTGATGTCATTACTTACAGGGAGCTTCGTGAGCTTTCTTATATGGGTGCGACCGTACTCCACGAAGATGCGATTTTCCCGGTAAGAAAAGAAGGAATCCCGATTAACATACGAAATACAAATATGCCGGAAGATAAAGGTACTTTAATTGTGGAAGCAACCTGTCAGAAACCGAGATTTACGATTACCGGAGTTGCCGGAAAGAAAGACTTCGCTTCTATTACGGTGGAAAAAGCGATGATGAATTCAGAGGTTGGATTCTGCAAAAGAGTCCTGGAAGTGTTTGAGCAAAACGGCATTTCTATTGAGCATATGCCTTCCGGTATTGATACGATGACAATTTTTGTGCATCAGGATGAATTTGAAGAGAAAGAGCAGAAGGTCATTGCAGGTATCCATCGTGCAGTTTCTCCTGATGTTCTGGAGCTTGAATCGGACCTTGCGCTGATTGCGGTTGTGGGACGCGGCATGAGAGCGACCAGAGGGACTTCCGGACGTATTTTCTCTGCACTTGCTCATGCAAATGTGAATGTGAAAATGATCGACCAGGGCTCCAGTGAATTGAATATTATTATTGGTGTCCGTAATCATGACTTCCACGCGGCAATTCAGGCCATTTATGATATTTTTGTTACAACACAGATCTAGGAGGCCGGATGAATGAACATTTTATTTTTTCTGAAGCCAAAAAGTGAAATTGCATGTGTGTATGATTATCATACAGTAAGACAGGCTTTGGAAGTTATGGAATATCACAAATATTCCTCCATTCCGATTCTGAATAAAGAGGGACAGTATGTAGGTTCTATCACAGAGGGCGATTTATTGTGGGCGCTGAAAAAACTGGATCTTCTGAACCTGAAAAAAGCGGAAGAAATCAGTATTATGAAAATAGACAGAAGACTGGATTATCATTTTGTAAACGCTGAATGTAATATGGAAGACCTGATAGAACGTGCAATGGAACAGAACTTTGTTCCGGTTGTGGACGATGAGGAACATTTTATCGGTATTATTACGAGACGTGATATTATTGAATATTGTTATAATAGAATGAAGGACAGTGAAAAAAATGATAATTGATTTTCATACACATATGTTTCCGGACAAGATAGCCAAAAAGACAATTACCTATCTTGCCGATGTGTGCCAGATGAAACCTCATATATATGGAACCTATGAAGAGTTAAAACAGATTACCTTAGAATCCGGGGTGGATTTATCCATCGCCCTTCCGATTGTTACGAAGCCAAAGCAGTTCCGTTCTATTAATGAATTTGCTGCACGTTATCAGGAAAAGCCGGTTATTTCTTTTGGAAGTATTCATCCGGCATCCGAAAATTATAAAGAAGAGCTTCGGCAGATTAAAGAACTGGGACTTAAGGGAATCAAACTTCATCCCGATTATCAGGAAGTCCATTTTGATGATATTCGTTATAAACGAATTGTTTCTTATGCTTCTGAACTGGACTTAATTATAAGTGTACATGCAGGAATGGATCCGAAAAGTCCGGATGACGTTCACTGTACACCAAAGATGGCGGCGGAAATGATCGATGAAGTTGCGCCGCCGAAGATGATTCTTGCTCACATGGGAGGATACCAGCGATGGGACGAGGCAGAGAAATACCTGGTAGGAAAACCTGTTTATTTTGATACCGGTGTATCGCTTGATAAAATGCCGGAAGAACAGATTCTCCGTATTGTACGGAATCATGGCTCAGATAAAATTTTATTTGCTACAGACCTTCCGTGGAGTGGACAGAAAGAATTCATAAAGATTATAAATGAAATCGCTTTAACAGAAGAAGAACGTGAAAAAATATTTTATAAAAACGCGTGTAAGCTTCTTGATTTTTAAATATCTATATGCTATTATATATGAGTATGCCGCACAATGAGGTTAAAGTTTTACATATTTTTTGTAAACACCGAAATTGGCGAGTAATGATAATAGGAGGAGCCATATGTACGCAATTAT
>CALFCS010000016.1 GCA_937950565.1 uncultured Lachnospiraceae bacterium | reverse complement strand
GAAACCACAAGCTTTCCTGGGGACTGGAAGAAGCATCTTCCGGATCCGGGAAAAAGGAAAAAGCAGAAGAAAAGGAAGAGAAAAAGGTTATATTCCGTGTTTATGAAAAGATGGCAGATGAGCAGATGGATGAGAAAGAATGGAATCATCCTCAGATGAAAATACCTGATGCAAGAAGCGGCGGTATCTATGAAGAAATTCTTCCGGGTGTTGATCTGGAGTATTTATTGGAAGGAGAAACGCTGAAAGAAAATGTGATTTTGAAAGATGAGGAGGCGGCTAAGACGAACTTCTGTCTGCGTATCCGGCACAAGGGACTCCGGCTTAAAGCAGATGAGCAGGGAGCATTATGTTTCTTTGCAGAGCGAGAAAAAGAAGAGAATGCAGAAGCAGTATTCCATCTGGCAGTTCCATGTATGTATGACCAGTCAGGGATTTACTCAGACGGAGTTTCGTATGAGATGAAAGACTGCGGAAAAGGGGAAACACTTCTGACAATTATAACAGATACAGAATGGCTCACAGATTCGCAGCGCCAGTATCCGGTTGTAATTGACCCCGGACTGGAAACAGTACAGAAAACTTCAAACATTATGGATACATTTGTACGTGAGAAATATCCGTCCAGCAGCAGCAGCCACACCTTTGGCTCTTTTACGGTAGGAAACAGCAGTTCGTATGGGAAATGCCGTGCTTTCCTGAAAATAAATGAGCTGCCATCACTGCCGCCCGGAGTTGTAGTTTATGAAGCAAAACTGAATGTCTGCCAGTACGGTTTTTCGGGAAAGGATTTTTATGTTCATGCACATGAAGTGACGGAACCCTGGCATGAATCTTCTGCCACATGGAATAACCAGCCGGATTATCAGCCGGAGGTGCTGGATTATGCAGAGATAAAAAGTGTAGGGAATGGATCGGCGTGGAGGCAGTTCCATGTAACAAAGCTGGTTCGTAAATGGTATGAGGGAAATAATCTGGGGATTTGTCTTCGCATGAAAGACGAAAGTATCAGCGGGGCTGCAGATTTTATATCTTCCAATCACCCGACAGGAAATAGTTCAGGGATCACAACGAAGGCGTATCCGGTATGCAGCATTTATTACCGTGATGCCAAAGGTCTGGAAGACTATTACAGCTATCATGACCAGTCCGTAGGAAGGGCCGGAAATGTATATGTTAATGATTACAATGGAAATCTGGTGTTGGTTCATCCGGATGCAGCGACAGCTGGAACCAGTTTCCCGGCAAGCCTTGCCCATGTGTATAATGCGTCGGATAAGAATAATGATAACCGGCTTGGGTACGGATGGAGACTGAGCGCGTGGAAAGAACTGCGCAGTTCCGGGATAGAAAATTATCCTTATGTATATATAGATGAAGATGGAACAAACCATTATTTCTATAAAGATACAAGTGATAATAATAAATTAAAAGATGAAGACGGACTTGGACTTGTTATCACGCAGACGTCTTCTTCCAATGATAATGCTTATATGGTAATGGAGACAAAGGACAAGATTAAGATGACATTCCGAAAAGATGGGTTCATCAGCACAGAAGCAGATCCCAATGGGAATACAGTTACTTACTTTTATGAAAGTGATTCAAAAGGAACCTATTTGTCCAAAATCAAGGATCCTTTGGATTTTTACCTGAAGCTTACTTATCAGGACGGAAAACTGTCTATGGTAAAGGATGAGATGAACCGGGCGACGGTGTTCCGGTATGAAGGGGAGAATTTAAAATCGATAACGTATCCGGATGGAAAGCAAAGTCGTTATGGTTATGGAGTCGGGGATGAAAGTCACCTGCTAAAATATGTAAAAGCACCTGATGAATATGAAGTTGACTATGATTATGGAGATTATTACGGAGTCAAACGCGTAAACCATATAGTGGAAAGAAAAGGCTCCCAGATTGGCCAGGAACTGAGAATTGATTATAAGACAGGTAATCGCACGGTATTTGAAGAACCAGGACTGGACGGGGTGTTAAAGACTCCATCTGGAAGTTCCACAGACTACGAAAAGGATAATCATGTTTACACCTATCAGTTTGATGACAGCGGACGGGCAGTCTGTGTCTGTGACAAAGATGGAAATGCAGCAAGCTACGGTTATTTTAAGGAAGGCCAGAAAAATCATAAGTTAAGCAGTGCAGGTTCTACTATGAAGCCGATTCAGAATTATCTGATGAATACCCGCTTTGAAAAAGAGATGGCTTACTGGAATAAAAATCTGGCGGGGAATGGCCAGATTACGGCAGCATCCGGAAACGGTTATATCGGGGACAGATCTGCAAAAATTGTGAGGAGACTTGTGGAATACAGTGAAACCGGTATTAGTCAAAGCCTGCAGATTGGCAGTACTCTGCCGGTATCTCCGGGAGAAACCTGCACATTGTCTGCCTGGGTAAAGATTACAGATATAGACCAGGGAGAGGTAATTCTTAGAGCCGAAGGTTTGAAAAGCAGTGGAGCAGCGGTAGCTCTTGGAACATCGCAAGGAATTTCCGAGGTGACAGATACAAAAATTGACAATGGATGGCAGAGGGAAAGTCTGACTTTTACAGTGCCGTCAGGGTGTGAAACACTGCAGGTATCAGCTGTGTTGTCCCACGGAACAGGAACTTGTTATATGACCTGTTTCCAGCTGGAGAAGGGAGCGGTAGCAAATCCGTTTAACCTGTTGGAAAATGGAAATTTTGAGCGCGGAGACTCGTCCAACGGATATCTTCCGGAAAGTTTTGAAGGAATTCTTACCAATATATCTGCAGGTGCGGACGGGAGAAATTCCAATTACAAAAAAGAGGGAACTTATAGTTTTTGTATCAAGGGAGAACCTGATAAAAGAAAAGGTCTCTGGAAGAGAATTCCAATAAAAGGTTCAGAAAATGATGTCTTTTCTGTGAGTGGCTGGGCAAAAGGAACCGGAATTCCGGAAAAAGAATTTGGCATTACAGTAGGATTTGAATACGAAGATAAGACAGTAAAATGGGAGAATATTCCGTTCAATCCGTATGTGACAGACTGGCAGTTTGTGAGCAAGGCGATAACACCAAATGATCAGATAGCGGATACGTCCCAGAAATATCAGGCGTTGTTATTTCATATTTTCTATGGATGTAATGCAAATGAAGCATACTTTGATAATTTCCAGATTATCAGGGATGATGGAGAAAGTTATGTGTACGATGACGACGGTAATCTGATTTCGGCAAAATCAGCGGCAGAGCGTTCAGGGGCTGCACATGATAAGCATGGGAATCTGTCCAAAATGACAGATATGACAGGAACTTCTTTCGAATATGGCTATGATGAAAAGCAGAATTTAAAACGTGCAGCCAGTTCCGAACAGGTCGTTTACCAGTTTGCTTATGATGAAAAAGGAAATCCGATAAAGACACAGGCTTATGGAGAGTTCAGACGGGGTGCAGTGATTCCGGGAAGAACCTATTATATCCGTGAAAAGGTTTCAGGAAAATATCTGGAAATACCGGCAGGAAGCAATGCGGCAGGAACTGCAACACAGTTAAATTCATTCCAGGCATCTAACAATCAGAAATGGAATCTGGTTGATGCAGGAGGCGGATATTTTATCCTACAATCTATGCATGCGCCGGGAATGGTGTTAGACGTGGCGGGAGGCAGTGATAAAGATAATGTTAAGCTGGACATTGCTGCTCGTGATAATAAAAAGGACGCTCAGAAATTTAAGTTAATTTCGCATTGGAGAGGCGAATATCAAATTGCTGCAAAATGCAGTAAGGACAAGCGTGTTCTGACGAATGCGGCGGACAGTACTTCCGACGGAGCGGCAGTTACCATCTGGGGAGCAAATGACAGCTACCATCGTCAGAAATGGTATTTTGAACTGGCAGACCTTACAACCGTATCAGATGCACCGGAGGATGGAAGTATCTTTGCTATTCGTGCAAGGCACAGCGGCCAGTATCTGGATGTGCCGGGCGGCGCTTCGACCAGTGGAACAGGTCTTCAGCAGTATTACTATAATGGCAGCGACGGTCAGAGCTTCTTCCTGCAAAAGGCAGATAACAGTGGCAACTATTATCTGAAACCGGTGTGTGCACCGGACATGGTGCTGACGAGAATCGCAAATGATACATCGATCAATCGTCCGGCGGTGATCTTAAGACCGTTTTCAAGTGGAAATACAGCGCAGAAGTTCCAGTTTAAGCAGGTGGGCTCTTCTTATGCAATCTGGAATTCCAATTCGAATGAAGGAATGGGAATTATGGGAAATTCATGGGGAAGCGGAGCAAGAGTTGTGACTGACGGAAGCCAGGCATTAAATTCTTATTCACCAAATAAACTGTTTGTGCTGGAAAACCGTGGAAAATGTATTGAATCATCCATGACTTATACAAGTGACGGAAGACATGTAAAGAGTGTTACTGACGCCAGAGGAAAAACGACGACTAACTCTTATGATACCTATCAGAGAATGTTGTCTTCCGTGACGGATGCGAAGGGAAACAGGACCGAATACAGCTACAATCTTAATACAGATCAGCTGACAAGAGTCAGCGCCAAAGTGGGTGAAACGACGATTGCCAATACGTACACTTATGACAATGCAGACCGGTTAAGCAGTATCGGGCATAATGGATTCTCCTACAACTTTGAATATGATGCATTCGGCAATCCAACGAAGGTGAAGGTAGGAAATACGGCATTAGAGACGTACGAATATCTGCCGCATAATGGGCCGCAGAAGTCTGTAAGCTATGCAAACGGCGGTATGGCTAAAAATGAATATGATAAGGATTTCCGTTTGATTTCTCAAAAATATGTGGATGAATCGGGAAAGGAAAGCACACTCTTTGAAAATACTTATGATGCATATGACAATATCATAATCCATAAGGATATACCACGTCAGGAAACTTATCAGTATCAGTATGATCTGATCGGGCGTATGACAGCAATGGAGCGGAGGGATGCGAAGAACCATACAATCCTGCAAAACCTTAGAGTAAGTTATGATGATAAGAACCGTGTGGAGTCTGTAGTTAGTAAAATAAATGGAAGTACAAAGACGACAGGTTATCGCTATGGAAACAGTTCCGGAGGAGAAAGACCGGGATTAATCTATGGAATGTATGTGGATGGACTCCGCAAAAGTATTCTGTCTTATGACAAAATGTCCAGATTGACGGAGAAAGCAATCTCTCTTGATAGTGGATACTACAGGACTTCTTATACATATGTGCCTGGTGTAAAGGATTGGCAGACCACGACCCTGCCGGAGAGCATTAGAAATGGAAATCATACTTTAAAATATACTTATGATAACCTGGAGAATATCGAAACAATTCTGGAAAATGGAACAGAGAAAGTTTCTTATACATACGATGCTTTAAGCAGACTGATAAGAGAAGATAATAAGTGGCTGAATAAGACTATCTGTTACAGTTATGATGCCGGAGGAAACATAACAGCAAAGAAGGAGTATGCTTATACAAAAGGGACTCTTGGGGCAGTAAAGAAAACTATTTCTTATACTTATGGAAACAGTGCATGGAAGGACCAGCTGACCTCGTATAACGGGCAGGCCATCACCTATGATGCCATGGGAAATCCGTTGACCTACCGGGATGGGATGGATATGCAGTGGATAGAAGGGAAAAAATTGTACTTCCTCGGAGATAGAAACAAAGGCTTGTTGTATGCATTTACCTATAATTCAAATGGACAGCGTGTAAGGAAAGATGTTGTAAGAGGTCACGATGTTATAAATCAGGTGGAGTATTATTGGAACGGGGACGAGATGGTAGCGCTTCAGGATGGAAGTGACCTGATGCATTTCACTTATGATCAGGAAGGAAATCCATTTTCTGTTACATGGAAAGGAAAAGATTATTATTACCTCTATAACCTGCAGAAAGATATTATTGGATTAATTGACAGTAGTGGCGCACAGGTGGTAAGCTACCAGTATGATACCTGGGGTAAGTTGATATCCACGACAGACAGTACAAGTATGGGGATTGGCAAGCAGAATCCATTCCGTTATCGTGGATATTGTTATGACGAAGAGACAGGGCTTTACTATCTGGAAAGTAGGTATTATGACCCGGAGACTGGAAGATTCATAAATGCGGATGAAGTAGAAGCATTGGATGAAAATACAGAAAGTCTGGAAGGTTATAATCTGTATAGTTACTGTAATAATAATCCGGTAAATATGATTGATGATGACGGTCATCTGCCAAAATGGGCGAAGCATCTGATCATTGGTACTGCTGTAATAGCGACGGCAGCTGTATTGACAGTTGCAACGGCAGGAACAGGAACGGCGCTGGCATGCTTTGCGGCAGGAGCTTTGAAAGGAGCTGCTATTGGAGCGGCGACAGGTGCTGTTCAGGGAGCAGTAGAAGGAGCTGTGTCAAACCGAATCCGTAGCGGAAGCTGGAAAAATACAGGGAAAGCAATCCTGAAAGGCGCCGCAAAAGGATATATGAGTGGAGCAATTGTCGGATTTGTTACGGGTGGATTGAGCAGCAGTGTTTGTTTTATAGCAGGAACAGTAATTTCTACAGAATATGGAAAAAAAGTGATAGAATGTATCCGTGAAGGAGAACTGGTATGGGCGCAGGACGAAAATACTGGAGAAAAGACTCTTAAAAAAGTTCTTCATACGTTCATAAATGAAACATATGAACTAGTACATGTACAGATACAGGGAGAAATCATTAGCAGCACACCGGGACATCCTTATTATATTGCTGGAAAAGGCTGGGTTTGTGCGCAAAGTCTGAAGCCGGGAGACAGAGTATTCTTTAAAAATGGTTGTATGGAAGAAATACAGTCTGTGGAAATTGAAAGGACAGAAAAACCAGTTAAAGTATATAATTTTGAGGTAGAAGATTTCCATACATATTTCGTTGGTGAGAATGAAGTTCTGGTTCATAATCTTTGCCGTCAAACAGCAGTAAAGCGAGCATGGAAAAATGAAAGGGAAATGGTTGCGAAGACAGGACGGGGAAGCCGTAACTGGAACAGTAAACAGAAGATAGAGTTGCTTCAAAAAGGAAAGGTAAAAGGATATTATGGGCATCATAAGTTTAGTGTACATGGACATCAGGAGTTAAAGGGGGATTGGAGAAATATTCAGTTTTTGACTCGAAAAGAGCATTTACGAGCACATAATCATAATTGGAGAACACAGACAAAATGGAAATATCGTCCGGGAACAAGGTATCAGGCACATTTTAAATA
>CALFCS010000015.1 GCA_937950565.1 uncultured Lachnospiraceae bacterium | reverse complement strand
CTCAACGGGCGTGCCCGGCCGCAGGGCCAGGCCCGGTTTGGCGCCGCTTTCCACAATGGCGTCGATCACTTTGCCGGGCTTGTCCTGGCTTTCAATGTGGAACGTGATCCAATCCGCCCCTGCCTTCCGGAATGCCTCTATAAAACGGATCGGCTCCTGTATCATAAGATGTACGTCCATGATCTGTTCTGTCGCGCTTCTTATGGACCTGAGCACCGGCATGCCAAAGGAAAGGCTGGGCACAAAAGCTCCGTCCATAACATCAAAATGTAAATATTGTGCCCCATTTCTTTCTGTCAGTTTTATCTGCTCCCCAAGTACTTTAAAATCCGCCGCAAGGATAGACGGCGCTAAGATATAATTCATATTAATATCTCCTTTTATTTTTTAATTCCTCATACATTTCTGTATAATTTTCATACCTGACAGGATGTATCCTTCCCTGCTCCACAGCCGCTTTCACCGCGCATCCCGGCTCATGAATATGATCACATCCATTGAACTTACAACTGCCCTCATATGGTTCAAATTCCGGAAAATAATATTTTAATTCCTCTTTTTCAAAGTCATTCACATACAGGGAACTAAACCCGGGCGTATCCATAATATAAGAATTTTCATCCAACGGAAAAAGCTCAGAGTGTCTTGTCGTATGCTTTCCCCGTTCAATCTTTTTACTGATACTCCCAGTCTCCATCTTCGCTTCTGGCTGCAATAAATTAATGAGCGAAGATTTCCCGACCCCGGAAGGACCAGCAATCGCTGTTGTCTTTCCTTTTAAAAGATCATTTATCTGTTGAATATTCGTAGCTTCACGGGCGCTTGCAAATACAAGCGAACACCCACAGCCGGAATATATACTTTTTAATTTCTGAAGTTCCTCTGCCGATACAATATCCTCTTTATTAAAACACAAAATAACCGGAATCTCTTTTCTCTCCATCATCACAAGAAAACGGTCCAGAAGATTAAAATGCGGATCCGGTTTGGCCGCCGCAAAAACGACCAACGCCTGGTCAATATTGGCAACTGCCGGACGAATCAGCTCATTTTTCCGCGGCAGTATCTTCGTAATATTCCCTTCGTCTTCACTTAAACGCTCTATCTCCACATCATCTCCGACCAGAGGTTTTAATTTCTCTTTCCGGAAGATTCCTTTCGCTTTACATTCATAAACACCGGATTCCACTACATGAACATAGTAGAACCCGGCAATCCCTTTTACTATCTTTCCCTGCATATCTTCCAATCTGCCTTATGGCGCTTCATCTTCTGGTTCATCATTGCCCTGCGACGGTTCTGGCCCCAGACTCAGTTCATAACTGATAGTAGCGCCTTTTTCCAGCTTTCCGGACGACGGGTTCTGGGAAATAATCGTGCCTTCCGGCTGATCACTGTAATGTGCCTGCTTCTGAACTTTCATTCCATTATCCTGGGCCCATTTGAGTAACGCGCTTTCATCCTTGCCGGTAAAGTTGGTAACGTTCACTTTATCTTCCGGCTTCTTGCCATTACTTACAACAATTGTAATCTCAGTTCCTGCATCCATTTTCTTTCCGCCGGACGGGCTTTGGGAAACAACAAGTCCCTTTTCCACACTGTCATTATACTCATATTTTACACTTCCCACAGTAAAGCCTGCATTCTTAATCGCCGCCTGAGCCGCTGCATCTTCCATTCCTACAACCTTTGGAACTGCTTTCTTCTCCGAACCTTTGCTGACGATCATCTTAATTTCCGTATCCTTTGTTGCGCTGGAACCTACTGCCGGAACAGTTGTAATTACCTCTCCCTCCGGCACATCTGCGCTGAACTGGTAGTCAGTCCGCACATTCTCAAATCCTTCCTCACGCAAAGTCTGCTTTGCCTTATCCTCTTCCATTCCAGCCACATCCGGAACGACCAGCTCTTCTTCTGTAAGTCCGGAACTTACAACCACCTGTACAACAGAATTCTTCTTTACCTTGGTACCGGCTTTCTGCTTCTGCTCACAGACAATTCCCTCTTCATATTTTGTGGATTCTACTCTTGACACAACTTTGAACCGAAGTCCCTTTTCATGCAGCATTTCCTTTGCAGCTTCCTCTGTCTGGCTTACAACGTTAGGAACCTCTACTTCTTCATTTTCATCTTCTTGCTTCTCCGTCTTAACTCCCGGTCCAAAGGACTTAAAGATTCCGGCTGCTTTTCCAATTGCAAAAATCATAATAAACACAATAATAACAGCAACGACAATCATAAGAATCTTCATAACCTTATTCATGCGGGGATTTACTTCCTCTGCACCTCTCCCTCGTCCTTTGCCTCTGGAGCGATAATCATCGTCATCATATTCGTCATCATCGTCATATTCATCATCGTCGTCGTATTCATCATCGTCGTCATATTCGTCGTCATCGTCGTATTCATCATAGTCATCATCATACTCTCCGCCCGCATAAGAATTGCGGATATCATCCAGCTCTTCATCTGTAATGATGACCGTATCTGCATTGCGAAGCGGAGGGATTACAACAAAATCCCCCTCCGGATCTACCAGAGAGCGCTTCAGATCCTGAATCAGCGCCGCCGTGCTGGCATAACGCCTCTCTCCGTTTTTCTGTGTACATTTTAAAATAATCTGCTCTAAGCTATATGGAACATCCGGTACGAACTCTGACGGCGGAGTAATCTCCTCCTGCAGATGTTTGATTGCAATTGATGCAATAGACTCCCCGTCAAAAGGAACACGCCCGGTAACCATTTCAAACAGCGTAATACCAATGGAATAAATATCACTTTTTCTATCGCTGTACCCGCCTCTCGCCTGTTCCGGCGATGTATAATGCACCGAACCCATGGCATTCGAACTAATGGTATTGGAAGTCACTGCTTTCGCAATACCAAAATCTGTTACCTTTACTTTGCCATCCCTTGATATAATAATATTCTGTGGCTTAATATCCCTGTGAACAATTCCTGCCGCATGTGCCGCACCAATACCGGTACACATCTGAATTGCAATACTGATAACTTCTTTATGAGAAAGCTTCCCCTTTCTCTCTATATATTCCTTTAATGTAATTCCTTCTACCAGCTCCATGACCATGTAATACAATCCACGGTCCTCACCTACATCATATACATTTACAATATTCGGATTCATGAGCCCGGCCGCAGCCTGTGCCTCAGAGCGGAACTTACGGACAAAATCCTCATCCTCCCGATACTCCTTTTTCAACACCTTAATCGCTACGTAACGGTTCAGCATCGTGTCTCTCCCCTTGTACACATCAGCCATGCCGCCAACGCCAATTTTACTCAACACCTCATATCGTTTCCCGAGAAAAATACCTTTCTTTACCATTTACTCACCTCATTTGCAAGTGGCTCTGCCATAACAACCCCTATGTTATCTCTCCCACCATTACTATTTGCCTTTTCCACCAGCATCAACACTGCTTCCACAATGTCTCTTGCGCTTTTTACAATATCAAACATGTCTTCATCTTCTACCATGTTGCTCAGGCCATCGGTACACATCAGAATCAGATCACCCTTTTTCAGCCTGTACTCGTATATATCAGCCTCTACCTCTTCTTTCACACCCATCGCTCTTGTTATAATATTTTTATCCGGATGATGCTTTGCTTCTTCTGCCTTAATACCGCCAAGCCGCACCATCTCCTCCACAAGAGAATGGTCTTTGGAGAGCTGACGTATTTTATCATTGATCAGATACAAACGGCTGTCTCCTACATTCGCAAAATACAAAGTACTTCCAATCACAGTCGCAACAACAAGTGTGGTACCCATTCCTTCGAGCTTCACATCCGTCTGCGATGCACAAATCAGCTTATGATTCGCAATAGATACAATGTTCTTCAAAATCTCCTCTGGTCTGTCAAGCGGAGTATTTTCCAACTCCTCCCGCACAACCTTAACTGTGTATTTTGATGCAAAATCTCCTGCCTTATGTCCTCCCATTCCATCAGCAACCACAAGAAGATTCGGAAACGGTCCGATCGGTTTGTCCGTCACATATACATAGTCTTGATTGATTTCCCGCTTCCTTCCTATATCGGTCATTGCATATAATTTCATCTACTTCTCCTTCTTCGCGTCATTATACCGCCGTCTTAACTGTCCGCAGGCTCCGTCAATATCAGAGCCTCTCTCCCTTCTTATAGTAACATTTATTCCGTTTTTTTCAAGTTTATTTTGAAATTCTATTGCTTTTTTACTGTCGGGTTTTTTATAATCTCTTTCCTTAATCGGATTTACCGGGATCAGGTTCAGATGACAGTTTCTACTTCTGAGAAGTTCTGTCAGTTTTTTTACATCCTCATCAAGGTCATTCACCCCGGCAACAAGGCTGTATTCAAAGGTTACTCTGCGCCCTGTCTTCTCAAAATAATAATCACAGGCTTCCATAACATCCTCAAGCTCATATTTATTCGCTACAGGCATCAGTTTTTTTCGTTTCTCCTGATCAGAACCGTGAAGTGAAAGAGCAAGTGTGATTTGAAGTCCTTCCTGTGCAAGACGTTTCATATTCGGCACAATCCCACAGGTTGAAGCCGTAATACTGCGCTGGCTGATATGAAGCCCCCGCTCATCACTGAGCATATGTACGAATTTCACAAAATTATCATAATTGTCAAGCGGCTCTCCCGTTCCCATAACAACCACATTTGAGACGCGCTCTCCTGTCATACTCTGTATTCTGTAAATCTGATCCAGCATCTCGGAAGTTCGCAGATTTCTTGTCAGCCCTCCGATTGTAGAAGCGCAGAATCGACATCCCATTCTGCATCCTACCTGTGAAGAAATACAGACAGAATT
>CALFCS010000014.1 GCA_937950565.1 uncultured Lachnospiraceae bacterium | reverse complement strand
CCCATAAAGGAATAACTCAACTTGTTTACTGTTATATTTTCCAACATTTGTACTTGGCATTTTATCTTTATACTTCTCCCATAACTCAAGTGCTTCTTCTGATTTTCCGTTGTAATGCATACAAATGACAGCATGGGAGAACGTTTGAAAATATGCTTCAAATTGTAGTCTGTTTAAAATATTATGTATATTCCTTTTCCATAAGTCTGTGTCGAAATTTATTATTTCTGTATTATCTCTATTTCTTCGCATAAGACTTTCATACAATACCGCATTTATTAGCAAAACATTGATTGAATTATCCTCTTTATCCAAAGATAAATTATTTCCTGCTTCATATAGCTTTTCTATGAAATATCTCTGGTTCTCTCTCATTTCAAATTTCTTTTCATTTCCCTGAAGAAGAAAATAGTTATAAATCTGTAATAATGCGTAGCCGTTATTGTCTTTTATTTTTTTAACAGCGGAATAATCCCCTACGATACTGCCTAAATCAAGCATAGAGGTCAAGTTAATATATACAGACCATAAAAATACCGCTGAGAAAAACAAAAAATAATACGAGCAAAAATCGTTGCCTATATACTTTGTCGTACACAACACTAATATCAATGAAATCAATCCAATAAATGCCGAACATAGCGGTGCAGACACTAAAGACACCCTCATTTTACCCTGAAATGATTCATATTCTGTTTGGTTGCTAATTGTTGGTATCTCCGGTATGACAATTCCTCCAAATCCAATCTCCATACTTACAGCTAACCTTCTTTTTCTCTTATTAAACATATTGGAAATATAGCAATCATACGAATATCTATTCTCTGTAATTTAAAAGCAATCGCATGCGCCAACTCATGGAAACATACTGTAACCAGCAATGCCATGAAAAATATAATTATTCCTTTAAATATTCCTGCCGAAAGATACTCCGGATGCTTCTGTTCAATAGTAACTAGAACCATACCCAGTAATATTCCTATCACTGAAATAAAAACTACTATCAAACTGAATACAAAATAAAATTTAACTTTCTTCATACCAAACCTTTTTGCCTCTTAACATGCCTTATTTCCTAATCAATCAAATCAATCTTATCCAGCACATATCTTAATACACTCTGCTCATCTGTAATAATTTTGGCCTGATTAGAACCAAAAAAACTTAAAATTCTCTTTTCTTTACGCTGCAAATCAATGATATAATCTGTATCAGAATTCCAAATGCTATTATTATACGAAATGCTGTTACAGATAACACTTCAAATGAATTACCTACTAAAGCGATACACAATATTAATGTGCCTATTATACTAATCGTCCGTGCTAAACTAATTTTATTTTCCATAACAATCCTTTCTAAACGATCCATCACAAACGGCAACGAGAAAACTGCATATACAGCTTCCCCCTCTACCTATCTTATGTCTATACTATATCCATTTCCTTTCTCTGTTTCCATTTGTTTTCGTTGGTGATTTTTTGTTGGTTTTTGTTGCTTTTCGTTGGTTTATATACTATAATTATATTAAATATTGAGTTATAAACGAGGGGGACAATTACAGATGACAGAGCATACACTTCGTGTTCTTTTAGTGGAAGATGATGCCACTTCATGCATGGAAATAAACGATTATATCAGCCGGTTAGACGATGTTACACTGGTCGCATCTACAAATAATGCTTCAACTGCTATTGAATATATGGAAAAATTTCTTCCCGATGCCGTTATACTGGACCTTGAACTGCATCAGGGCGGCGGTGATGGACTTTTTTTCTTAGCACAGCTTCAGCAGCTTGAACTTTCCAAGCACCCATATATCCTTGTAACCACCAATAATTCAAGCAATATTACCTATGAATCCGCAAGACAGTTAGGTGCTGATTTTATTCTTGCAAAGTATCAGGAAAATTATTCTGCACAATATGTTGTGGAATTTCTGCGCATTATGAAAAAAGTGATTTTTTCTGAAAAAGGCAAAACAGCTTCTAAAATAACAGCCGTTAAACCGTCTGAATCAAAAGACAAAAGGCTGATTCAAAAAATCCAGCATGAGTTGAATTTAATTGGTATCAGCCCGAAAGTTATTGGTTACCGCTATCTTACCGATGCAATCCTTGCCACCATTAACGAACCGAAAACCCGCATTTTTAGAGTGCTGGGTGAAAAATATAAAAAAACAGATTCCAGTATCGAACGTGCCATGCAGAATGCTATCAACCGTGCATGGCGGACTTCCGATATTGATGATTTGCTGACTTACTACACCGCGAGAATTCATTCACAAAAAGGTGTCCCGACTATTATGGAATTCATATTTTATTATGCGAATAAGATACAGAGCCAATTATAACTGTATTATTATATTCTAAATATATGTGTTATCCAGTCTAAAAATTGATCCATTTTATATCTCCTTTCATCTGACTGGAAATAAGCATATACCCTGCACTAAAATTAAACTATTGGTTTTTGTATTGCTTTTTTTGTTATAAAATGTTGGTTTTTGTACGGGAGGAATTATGATTGAAGGTTGTATACAAATATTTTTTATTTTATTAAGCTGTTTTTATTTATACGACAAGCTTTTAAATATTGAGAAACGTCCGTTTAATATAGAACTTTACTGTTATATCTATTTTGCGGGTTGTTCCTGTTTACTTTATTTAATTAGTAAAAATATATATTATATAGTTTGTTTTCCAGCTTTAATTATTCTGTTTTTTGTTTTTATTAAAATATATACTCATACAAACTATAAAACTGCATTGATTACAACCGTTATTGCTTTAGGCATTAGTCTGTGTTCTTTTACATTTTCGGCTGTTATTATTACATTATTTTTACTATGCACCGGACTTACACCGGAAAATGATTTCTGGATTTTAATAAAACTTGTTATTGGTATCATGCAATATGTACTTGTACACCTGCCTTTCCAATTAAAACGCCTTAAAAAGGGCATGCCGTTTTTATATGAATTAAATTTTAATAATGCCGGTTTCTTTCTTAGTATCTGTATTATTATCTGCGTTATAATTATCAGCACCCCTTACACGCTCCACACATATATTATTATGTCTTCGCTTTTCCTCATCTTCCCCTGCGCCCTCCTCCTGATTTCATGGTGGCGCGCTATTATAACGAGGAATTACCGCAGAAAGCTCCAGCAATTTGAAATGCAGAAACTAAAAAATGAACTTGTCCAAAAAGAACAGGAAATCACCCGGCTTTTAGAAAATAATAAAGCACTGGCACAGATTATCCACCGGGATAATAAGCTTATTCCTGCCATGGAACTTGCCGTAAATACATTTCTGCAAAACCAGAATACATTATCCCCTCATCAGCTTAAAGAACAGGGACTTGCCCTTGCCGCGCATTTACAGACAATGTCACAGGAACGAAAATTTAATTTGACCGAATACCAAACAAACGGACAGCCGCTTGCCTCTACCGGTATCTGTGCTGTTGATGCCGTTCTTCAATTAATGTATCAGCGCGCCTTACAGGAACAGATTGATTATACCCTCCGTATTGCCGAAAACATCAAAACCACAGCCATGCAGTCCCTTTCGGAAGAAGATTTTTCCCATTTGCTGGCAGATTTGATTGAAAATGCGTTTATTGCAATGTCCGATGTAACGGATAAAAAAATTCTCATTAACCTTGGGCGAATGGGAAATCACCTGTCTGTTGAAATTTCCGACAACGGACAGCCGTTTTTACCGGAAATTTTTCAGGATTTCGGATTGAAAGCCCACACGACACACGCCGGAAACGGCGGAAGCGGCATCGGGCTTATGGACATCTGGAAACTCAAGAAAAAATACCGCGCCTCACTGGTTATTACGGAATATGCACCCAGTACGTACTCCTATACGAAGCAGATTTCACTGATATTTGACGCCAAAAAGCACTATATTATCCAGACTTACCGCAGGCACGAGCTTGGACAAATCCGCTTCCGTGATGACTTATACATATTTCCGTGCTAATCATCCTTTCTGAGCAGCTTGCTGCGTTTTCACACTAACACCTTTTATCCGGGCAGTTTCCTACTCCAAAACACTCTGCCCGGATTTATCCCTGTCCTTTACCTTGCCTATTACCTGCTTATTATCTCACTGATGACCTTGTTTCATTCCCCTGCTGTTACCTTGCCGCCTTAACTAACAGCAGCTTATCCCCGCGTTTGACGCGCTCGCTGGCGCGGTCTGCAAGAACGTGGTTGCCGTTTTTGATCGAATCGACTGTGGTGTGATATTTCTTTGCAATATCCCAGAGCGTTTCCTCACCGGTTGCGATATACCCGATGATACTTGGGAATTTTAAGAACTCATTTTCCTCATACTCCTCTACTTCACACTCCATGACCGACTCGGTTTCACACGGTGCAAAACAGATTGCATCAAGTCCCACGCTTCCCTTAATCTCCATTTCATTACTGCCCGTCATGGCAGCGCTTAACTGCTCTACTCCTGCATTTACGACATACTCCATATTAGTAATCTCCTCGTCAGACTTTACCTGTATTTTATTGGAAAACGGAACGGCGGCACAGATACTGCCCATTGGTGCCGCATCATTGGCAGTTACATAAAACACATTTGCAATAATTGCACCGTCAACCAGCAGACCGTCTTCTTCAACGGTAATGTCGTCAATCTGCGCCACCCCGGTACAGTTGCAAATCTGCAAAATGTTCGTGTACTCCCCGGTATTCATGCGGTCCGAAGCCCGGCAGCGCGAATTGTTGCGCACCAGAAGCTTTCGGAAAACGGATGTCTGCGTAGTGTTGATGACATTTTTAACCGGCGAATAGACATCTGTAAGAATGGTCTTTTCCTTTTCTTCATATACCTTGACGTCCAGCGCCAGCACCAGTTCCACCTGCACCTCTTTATTTTCGCCGTCATAATCCGGCTTTACCTCAACATTGGAGTTGACCGGATAGTATTTGACGTAGCTGATCATATCCGGCGTACAGCCTGCGACATCTAATTTTCCGCTGAAATTCTGTGTCGTTTCATACCACTGTGCCATGCTGTTTTCTTCTGTGGACGAATACATTACAAATACATTCATTTCCCCCGCAATTTCCATGCCGTCATCGGTCAGCCTTGTCGTGAAGCTGCGTACATCGACATCTTCCCACAGCAGTTCCGCTACCTCCGGCTTTCCCGCAGGAATCAGAAAGCTTTCACGGATACGCAGGTTATCCCGCATTGTCACGGCAAGCTGCGAATACTCCACATCGGTCGTTTTAAGCTGTAATTTGTCCTCGTCCTGCATTTCCAAAAGTCCGCAGCCAATCGGCGTATCGTGAATTTCTTCACATACAACGGTCAGTGAAATGATTGCCTTTACGCTTAATTTTCTGGAGTGAATCATTTTCACCGTAATATCTTCTAATTTTGCCTGACATGAAACATATGTATTCTCACAGTCCCCGGATAAGTTCACAACTTCCCCGATATTCATTGTCCCCGTCATTTTAACCGGAAGCACGGATTTTTCACCGCTTTCACTGCCCGCATACAGCACTGCAAAATCCATTCCGCCTGTGACTTCTGCCCGGTCGCCCACCGCTTTGACCGTATCAATATGGACACTGCCACGTTCTTTTACAATGGTTTCAATGTCTGCCTTGCTGTCCGGGACGTTAAAATCATCATCCAATGTAATCTGCATGGTGTTACTGCATACAATTTTATTTTCATGAATTTCTTCTCTGTCGATTCTCAAATCAAATCTCCCTTCCCAACTATTTTCTATATTTTTATTTTATGTATGCCCGTTCCCTTTTATGCACTTTTTAATTACCGTTAAACAGCTTTTATACAATCCTGCTGCCGCATCAGGCTGATGGCTGTTTTTTCATTACATACAAAACACCACCGACTCCTCCCGCTTTTCAATTTTTAACACAATATACGGCATGGTTGGCAGTTCCGTTATATCCTCTCGTGCCTCCGGCCCTAATAAATCGACATCTGCATAAACCGCATTTGTTCCCAGATACAGATCATTGACACGGATACTGTAGCCGCTGGTCGGCTGTGTGCCGTAGCCTGCCACGATATACGTTGCATCCTTTGTGGCATAGGTCATGCGCAATGTGTTCGCTTTTTTGGCTTCTATCAGTTTTTTTAATTCCACAGGGATTTCCTCCTCTTTCACTACAGTATATTCCAGCCCCATGACCTTACTGCTGTCTTTTTTTATGACAC
>CALFCS010000013.1 GCA_937950565.1 uncultured Lachnospiraceae bacterium | reverse complement strand
TTTACATCATACAGTTCTTCTCTCTTTTTTTCGGATAATTGCTTGGAATCATTAATATAGAGAATATTGCAGTCCTTAGGTAAAATGACAGCACCCGCTACCACAGGTCCCGCAAGCGGTCCTCTGCCCACTTCGTCAATACCGCAGATATAAATGTATCCTGCATATTCCTTCTCATATTTTTTCAGATTCTCTATTCTCTGTTTTTCCTTTTCCAATGCGTCCAGTTTTTTCTGTGCTGATGCAACCAGTTTCTGTACGCCGTTCCTGGGATCCTCTTGATATGCTGCTATAAAATCAGGCAGCTTCTCTAACTCCGCTGCCTGTAATATTTCTTTGATCTTCGCTGCACTTTCCATCTTTTTCTCCGATCATCTGTTAAATTCACTGATGCTTTAACACTCCGAAATCAGAAAGCGGCCAGATTCTCAGCCATGCTTTTCCGATAATATCTTCCCGCTTGATATTCCCTACGATATCCGTCCGGCTGTCACTGGAATTATTCCTGTTATCTCCCATGACAAATAATTTTCCTTTGGGAACTTCATAAGGAAAATCCAGATCGCAGTCTCCGAGACTGCTTTCCTCTATGTATGCTTCGTCCAGCTCTTCCCCATTTACCAGAACTGTTCCATCCCCGCGGATAAAAATCATGTCGCCGGGAAGTCCGATAATCCTCTTCATCAAAGTCTGATCCTTATGACGGAATGCAATCATGTCGCCACGGCCTGCGTCTTCCCCTTTAATCGCAAGCACAATCTGTCCCTCTTCCAAGGTCGGCTCCATGCCGTCTCCTTTTACCTTCAGAATCGGAAAATACTGCAACAAGGCAATAACCGCTCCTGCGATAATCAGAAGCAATAGGATCAGGATAATCCAAAATCTTTTTCTGAATTTTGAACGGTGGCGCAAATAATCGATTTCATCCTGAATTTCTTCTGCGGTTGGTCTAAACACTGTATCACTCATCTTGGCTCCTCCCGTTTCTTCAAATGGCCATAAGCCATATTCAGTGTATTTTCTGTCTCCAGAACACGGCTGATATTCGTCTGCGTCTGCTGCCAGATGTCATCCGACTCTCTTTTGGCCCTTCTCTTAATGAGGAATGCCTGCTTTCTCGCCTTTCTCCGTATCTCAGCGCTTTCCTGCTTTGCTTCTTCTATAATTCTTGCGGCTTCTAACTCAGCCTCCCGGATCATGCCGCTGGAATCCTCTTCCATCTGCTTCAAACTGTTTAAATATCCATCCGCGGCATTCTGTGCGGCTTTAAAAACTCCGCTCAGTCTCATGGACGCCTCCGCAATAGAGCCTGCTTTTTTCGCAACAACCTGACGGGAAGCCAGACGCTTGGCAAGCTTTCGGTTCTTCGCCCTTAACTTTTCATTTTCCTGTGTAACATCCAGCAGAAGTTCCAGTAGTTCCACCCGCTTCATTTTCCCCAATTCTTTTCTTTCGTTCATACAACCCCATCTCCCCACCTTATAATCGATTGCCGGTTTCACAACTCGAATGTAACAAAAACCCCGATGTAATCGGGGTTTCAATTAAATCTAATGCGGATGGCGGGACTTGAACCCGCACATAGTCACCTACGTCAGATTTTGAGTCTGATGCGTCTGCCATTCCGCCACATCCGCTTATCTCAGCTTTCATAAGCCAAGATATATTGTAGCATAATGCTCAAAAAATTACAATATTATTTTAATAATTTCTTTCCTATTTCGAAACAATCAAAGGTTGCGAAATAATCCTTCGGCTCTTCCGCCCTTCTTATCAGCTGTGTGCTTCCATCCTCTTTCAGCAGAATCTCAGCGGATTTCAGCTTTCCGTTATAATTATATCCCATCGCAAATCCATGCGCGCCTGTATCATGAATCACGAGCAGATCACCCATGTCAACCTTCGGCAGCATCCGGTCAATCGCAAATTTATCATTATTTTCACAGAGCGAGCCTGTAACATCATATTTATGTGTACACGGAAGCTCTTCCTTTCCCATAACTGTAATGTGATGATAAGCCCCATACATCGCAGGACGCATCAGATTTACCGCACAGGCATCAACGCCGATATATTCTTTATGCGTGTGCTTTTCGTGAATCGCTTTTGTGACAAGGCAGCCATACGGTCCCATCATAAAACGTCCAAGCTCTGTATAAATCGCCACATCTCCCATTCCTGCCGGGACAAGCACCTCCTCATACACTCTGCGTACGCCGTCCCCAATCGCCCGGATATCATTCGGTTCCTGATCCGGCGTATATGGAATCCCGATTCCACCCGACAGATTAATGAACTTTATATGTACCCCGGTCTCTTTCTGAAGCTTCACCGCAACTTCAAATAACACCTTTGCAAGCATCGGATAATATTCATTTGTCACAGTATTACTCGCAAGAAATGCATGGATTCCAAATTCCTTCGCACCTTTTCCTTTTAAAATGCGGAACGCGTCAAATAGCTGCTCCGTTGTCATGCCATATTTCGCGTCTCCCGGATTGTCCATAATATCATTGCTGATCTTAAAAAGTCCGCCCGGGTTATAACGACAGCTGATTGTCTCGGGAATATAACCAATGGTCTCTTCCAGAAAATCAATATGCGTAATATCATCCAGATTAATAACAGCGCCCAGTTTTTCCGCATAAGCATATTCTTCCGCCGGGGTATCATTGGAAGAAAACATAATATCTTCTCCCCGTGCCCCGATTGCATCGGACAGCATCAGCTCTGTATAAGAAGAGCAATCACAGCCACAGCCGTACTCTCTTAAAATATTGATCAGAAACGGGTTCGGCGTCGCTTTTACTGCAAAATATTCTTTATATCCCGGATTCCAGGAAAATGCTTCCTTCAAAGCTTTGATATTCTTTCGAATTCCTTTTTCGTCATAAAGATGAAACGGAGTCGGGTACTCCTTTACAATCTCATCTAGTTTTTCCTTCGTCACAAATGGCTGTTTTTTCATTTTTGTCTTTTCTCCTCTCGTATCGCCAGTAATTTTATTTCATTTGCAAGAGCGCCCTTATAAAGCTCTACAAAATTTTTCTGTCCGGAATATAAGCATGTATTCATGCTTCCTTCTCCATATTCACCGGTAAGCACATATCTGGAATCCGCAATAATGCCGACCTGCACCTTACGTGCAGAACTTACATACACTTTTGCATTTTCATAATTTACCGGCTGGTCTGTAATAATAACAACCTTCTTTTTGGCACGAAGCAGCTGCGCAATCTCATCTACAAACAAAAGCAGATAATTTCTCGTACAGGATATATACACCCTTTTTTCTGCTTTTGAAAGAAGATTTCTCATTTTATTTAAAATATGCTCCGCTCCCTCGATTGTAATATAACCCTCCACATGCTCTTTACCGACAGGCATATGCAGGTCGAGCCATTTCTTTGATTCTTCCAGCTTCCGGATACGGTTCTTACAAAATTCATCCAGCGGAACCGGTGCATACTTTCTCGTTGTTCCTTCCTCCACAAGATAAGCGGCTCCTTTTTCTGTCATGCTTGCAAGTGAATTATATGCGTTCGACCTTGATATTCCCATCTGCTTGGCCGCCTCATATCCGGTTGTCTTGCCTTCCCGCAGAAGGCACTCATAAATCCCGGCCTCCTGTCTCGTAAGGCCAAATTCCATTAACCGTTCTACAAATGTTGTATTTTCCATTTTTATTACCTGTTTATCCCATATAATCTATTTAGTAGTTCTTTCAAGGAACACTATAAAACAGATTGTTCAATCTGTCAATGATTTTTAGATAGATTTTTCTTTAATAAAACAGGAACTTCGTTTCCAAAGTTCCTGTCATTCTTTGCTAATCAATCACTGTGATTTTCATCATGTTGCTTACGCCGCCTTTTTGCATAACCACGTTCGGTGAAGGAATTCCTGCTGTTAACACAATCACATCTCCAGTTTCTACAATCTGTTTTGCACATACAAGGTCGATTGCGCTATTGCAGATATCTTCCGCTGAATGTACTTCTATCGATTTCAGAGGTCTTACACCCCAGTAAATCTGCATTCGCCGAAGTGTTTCATCAAGTGGTGACATGCCGATAATATCTGTTTTCGGTTTGAATTTGGATACAACCCTTGCCGTTGCCCCCGACACAGTCGGCGTAATAATGCATTTTGCACGAAGGTTCACCGCAGTTGTCACTGCTGCATGGGCAAGCGCGCTGGAAGCACTCTTCATATGCTGGTCTCCCGCCTTTCCGAGTGTCTTTCCATAATCCAGATGTTCTTCGGTGTTCTCCACAATATGAACCATCATCTGCAATGCCTCGATCGGATATTTTCCTGCTGCCGTCTCTCCTGACAGCATAACGACATCGGTTCCATCGTATACCGCATTTGCAACATCAGTCACTTCTGCTCTTGTAGGTCTTGGATTTCGTATCATAGAATCCAGCATCTGGGTAGCCGTAATAACCGGCTTATAATTATCATTACATTTCTGAATCAAAAGTTTCTGAAGATATGGAACTTCCTCTGCTGGAATCTCAACTCCCAAGTCTCCACGGGCTACCATTACGCCATCTGCACAGCGGATAATCTCATCAATATTTCGAATACCTTCCGCATTTTCAATCTTTGCAATAATCGGAATATACGGAGCCTTACATTCCTTCAAAAATGCGCGGATTTCAAGAATACATTCTGCATTACGCACAAAAGAAGCCGCAATAAAATCTACCTTCTGTTCCACGCCAAACCGGATATCCTCGCGGTCTTTTTCTGTAATTGCCGGAAGCCTTACCGGAATATTTGGCACATTCACGCCTTTTCTCTCTCCCAGCTCTCCTCCGTTGATAATGGTACAGATAATCTCGCCCTCTTTTTTGTCCTTTACTCTCAGCTCAATCAATCCGTCATCGATCAGTATGGTACTGCCAATCTGTACATCATCCACAAGTCCTTCATATGTAATATAAACTCTGTCTTCGTCTCCCTCAATCTCGGAAGTCACCAGAGCGATTGTATTTCCCTCTTCGAGAATAACCTTCTTTCTGTCCTTCAAAAGTCCCGTCCGAATCTCCGGCCCTTTTGTATCCAGAAGAATTGCAATCGGCCTCTTCTCTTCCTCCCGGATCTTTTTGAGCATGTCCATTCTTTTTTTCTGTTCTTCATGAGTTCCATGCGAGAAATTGAATCTGGCAATGTCCATTCCGTTCTGTACCAGTTTTCTCATAACCGCTTCGTTATCAGAATTAGGTCCCATTGTGCAAATAATCTTTGTTTTTTTCATATATTTAATTCCTTTCTATTTTACATGAGTATGTGTAAACAGATGTTCCTGACAATACTCATAATTTCCATTACATTTTGAACAATACCGGAACTCCAGATTCGGATCATCCAGTTCTGTCCTGCCACAGACCGCGCATTTATGCAGCGCGCCATTCTCATAATGCACCGTTCTGGACGCCTGCTTAATGTTCTTCTTAAATGCCCTCTTTCTCTTTACCTGCTTCGGAGTATAAGGCTTCATCTTCCTTGAATTCAGGAAAAAGATAAAGAAATTCAGCAAAGAAACAAAAGCCGCCAGTGCATTTGCCTTATAAAAAACACCAACCACCGGAACCCCTCCATAATCCGGAAGGAATGCCTGTACAAACGCCCACAGGAAATACAGGCCATCCAGAAGAGCCAGCCATTTCGCCTTTATCGGTATACAGAACATGAACAAAAATTCCATGTCCGGATATAATGCCGCATATGCAAAGAACAAAGACATATTCAAATACCACACCGTAATCGGAATGGATACCCGGAATATAAAGTACACCAGAAATGCCACAATAATATGGAACAACATCCCGGAGAAGAAATACACATTAAACCGGAACGCACCCCACGCTCTCTCAATCTCTGTCCCCAGCATATAATAAAGATATAATGCAAAAACAATAAAAATCAGGCTGTTTGACGGCGGCTGAATAATAAATGTCACGACTCTCCATATCTGGCCACTCAAAATAGCTCCGACATCAAGGCTCAGGTAACGATAATAAAGCTCCGGATTTAACATATTTAGTATAAACCCCATTCCATACAAAATAATAATATAATACATCAGATTCGGTATCGCATAACGGCCGAATTTTCTTTCTAACTTGTCTAACCAGTTCATTCTCTTTTTGCTCCTGTCATTTATATTTCATACACTGTAATCATTCTACCTTTTCAGAAAATGTTTGTCAATTATGCCCGAAAAGTTTCAAAGTATTTTTACATTTTTTTATTTAATTGTTATAATTTGAGAATTGTATTTTCGTTTTTTTTGTCGTATAATGTTACCGTTATTACGATAAACACATTTTAATAAGAAGAAACTAACATAAATCCATCTATTTCTCAGATATAATAATATATGAGTAAGGAGTACATAGTTATGAGTCAGAAAAAATTATACACTCTCGGAATTGATATCGGTTCGACTACGGTTAAAATTGCTGTCCTGGACACCAATAATGAAGTCATGTTTTCCGATTACGAGAGACATTTTGCCAATATTCAGGAAACCCTTTCCGACCTTCTGGGGCGCGCCATCTATAAACTTGGCGCGATTCATGCCTCTCCGGTTATTACAGGAAGCGGCGGACTGACCCTCGCGAAACATCTGGGGGTTCCTTTTGTACAGGAAGTCATTGCGGTATCAACGGCTTTACAGGATTATGCTCCCCAGACAGATGTTGCAATTGAACTTGGCGGCGAGGATGCAAAAATCATTTATTTTGAAGGCGGTAACGTGGAACAGCGCATGAATGGTGTATGTGCCGGCGGTACCGGTTCTTTTATTGACCAGATGGCCTCTCTCTTACAGACAGATGCCTCCGGTCTGAATGAGTACGCCAAAAATTATAATGCATTATACTCCATTGCCGCCCGCTGCGGCGTATTTGCAAAAACAGACATACAGCCTCTGATTAACGAAGGCGCCGCAAAGGAAGACCTTGCCGCATCTATTTTTCAGGCAGTCGTAAATCAAACAATCAGCGGCCTTGCCTGCGGAAAACCAATCCGCGGACATGTAGCATTTCTCGGAGGCCCGCTTCACTTTCTCTCTGAACTTAGGGAAGCATTCGTCCGTACTTTAAAACTAGATGATGAACATACCATTGCCCCGAAAAATTCTCATCTTTTTGCCGCTATCGGCTCTGCTTTGAATTCAAAGAAAGATTTGGATGTCTCTCTCCGTGAAATGCAGAATCGTCTGGACGGCAAAATCAAAATGGAATTTGAGGTTGACCGCATGGAGCCTCTCTTTGCAACGGAAAAAGAATATAAAGCATTTATCGAGCGCCACGCAAAACACCAGGTACCGGTAGGTGACCTTGCATCCTATAAAGGAAAAACATTTCTTGGAATTGATGCCGGTTCTACTACAACAAAGGCTGCGCTTGTCGGCGAAGACGGAACTCTTCTTTATTCCTTCTACCGGAATAATGAAGGAGATCCTTTGGGTACTACGATTCATGCAATAAAAGACATTTATTCCCAGCTTCCAAAGGATGTATCCATCGTCCACTCCTGCTCTACCGGCTATGGAGAGGCTTTGATCAAATCCGCCCTTTTGTTGGATGAAGGAGAGGTAGAGACAATCTCGCATTATTATGCGGCGTCCTTTTTTGAGCCGGACGTTGATTGTATTCTAGATATCGGCGGTCAGGATATGAAATGCATCAAAATCAAGAACCAGACGGTAGACAGCGTGCAGCTCAATGAGGCATGTTCTTCCGGATGTGGTTCTTTTATCGAAACCTTTGCCAAATCGTTAAACTTTTCGGTAGAGGATTTTGCCCACGAAGCGCTGTTTGCGCATAATCCGATTGACCTCGGTACACGCTGCACCGTATTTATGAATTCGAAAGTAAAACAGGCGCAAAAAGAAGGAGCAGAAGTTGCAGATATTTCTGCCGGCCTTGCTTACTCTGTTATCAAAAACGCTTTATTTAAGGTTATCAAAGTATCGGATGCTTCCGAACTTGGAAAACATATTGTCGTGCAGGGCGGTACTTTTTATAACAATGCGGTTCTTAGAAGTTTTGAAAAAATCGCAGGCTGCGAGGCAATCCGCCCGGATATTGCCGGGATTATGGGGGCCTTTGGCGCTGCCCTCATTGCCCGTGAGCGCTACACCGAATGTGAGGGCACAACCATGCTCTCTATCGAAGATATCGAGGCGCTGGAATATTCTACCACTATGACAAAGTGCAAAGGCTGTACAAATAACTGCCGCCTGACCATCAATCATTTCAGCGGCGGCAGACGATTCATCACCGGAAACCGTTGTGAACGTGGACTTGGAAAGGAAAAAACAGAAAACAAACTGCCAAATCTTTTTGATTATAAACTGAAACGTTATTTTGATTATACCCCGCTGCCTGAAACGGATGCTCCCCGTGGAGTAATCGGGATTCCACGGGTACTGAATATGTATGAGAACTATCCGTTCTGGTTCACCTTTTTCAATGAGCTGGGCTTTTGTGTTGTTATTTCCCCGGCTTCAACGAGAAAAATATATGAATATGGAATTGACAGCATCCCAAGTGAATCTGAATGTTATCCGGCAAAGCTTGCACACGGACATGTGCAGTGGCTGATCAACCAGGGAATCCGTCATATTTTTTACCCAAGTATTCCATATGAGAGGAATGAATTCGAGGATGCGAACAACCATTACAACTGTCCGATTGTAACATCCTATCCTGAAAACATCAAAAACAACATTGATGCTATCGTAAACGGTGAGGTGGACTTTATCCATCCGTTTCTATCTTTTAAAAACGAGGAAACCATTGCTTACCGGCTTACCCAGGAGCTTGCACAAAAGTTCTCTCTCTCCGCTTCTGAGATTCAATCTGCGGTACATACGGCATGGGAAGAACTGGAATCCTGTCGTGCTGACATCCGAAAGAAGGGGGAGGAAACCATCTCTTACCTTGACAGAACCGGGAACAGAGGAATCGTATTGGCCGGACGTCCGTACCATATCGATCCGGAAGTAAACCATGGAATACCGGAGCTTATAAATTCCTACAATATTGCTGTGCTGACAGAGGACTCCATCTCTCATCTGCACCCGGTAGAACGCCCGCTTAATGTTATGGATCAGTGGATGTACCACTCCCGTCTGTACGCCGCGGCAAATTACGTAAAAACAAAAGATAACCTGGACCTGATCCAGCTCAATTCTTTTGGCTGCGGACTGGATGCAGTTACGACCGATCAGGTTGCAGATATCCTGAATGGTTCAGATAAAATATACACGTCGCTTAAAATTGACGAAGTAAACAACCTTGGCGCGGCAAGAATCCGTGTACGCTCTCTTCTTGCAGCAATCCGTGTAAGAGAACAGCGAAAAGAAAAACGAACGCTCCATCCGTCTTCCATTACAAAAATTCCTTTTACAAAGGAAATGAAAAAGGATTATACGATTCTCTGCCCGCAGATGTCTCCGATTCATTTCGAGCTTCTGGAACCAGCATTTCGGGCATCCGGATACAAGATTAAGATTCTTCCGAACGATAATAAACAGGCGGTAGATGTCGGACTGAAATATGTAAATAATGATGCCTGCTATCCGTCACTGATCGTTGTCGGACAAATTATGGATGCAATCCTTTCCGGGGAATATGATACCGACAAGCTTGCAGTCATTATCACGCAGACCGGAGGCGGATGCCGGGCATCGAATTACATCGGCTTTATCCGGCGTGCACTTAAGAAAGCCGGCTATGAGCATATCCCGGTCATCTCACTTAATTTAAGCGGACTGGAAGGAAACCCGGGCTTCAAGATTACCCCGGTTCTTGCGCTCCGCGGCATTTATGGAATCGTATTCGGCGACATCTTCATGAAATGTGTATACCGTATGCGCCCTTACGAAGCTGTACCGGGTTCTGTGAATGAAATGCATGAAAAATGGAAAAAGGTATGTGAAGAATTTTTATCTGACGGATATCCATCCAGACGCAGATTCAAACAAATCTGCCGGGATATCATCGAGGATTTTGATACAAATATAAAGCTTCGTGATATTAAGAAGCCACGTGTCGGTGTTGTAGGGGAAATTCTTGTCAAATTCCTTCCTGCCGCCAACAACCATCTCGTGGACACACTGGAAAGCGAAGGCGCAGAAGCTGTAGTTCCGGATCTTTTAGATTTCCTCTTCTACTGCTTCTACAACCAAAATTTCAAAGTGGAAAAACTGGGATTCAAGAAATCGAAAGCAACCATTGCAAACCTTGGAATCAAGGTTCTGGAATGGTTCCGGGCGCCTGCTTCCAAAGCATTCCGGGCAAGCAGACACTTCGATGCCCCTGCAGATATCAGAAATCTGGCAGAAATGGCATCCGAGATTGTCTCCCTTGGAAACCAGACCGGAGAAGGATGGTTCCTGACCGGAGAGATGCTGGAATTGATTCACAACGGCGCTCCGAACATTGTATGCACGCAGCCATTTGCATGTCTTCCGAACCATGTGGTAGGAAAAGGTGTAATCAAGGAATTAAGAAGGCGTTTCCCGGAGTCTAATATCGTTGCGATTGACTTCGATCCGGGCGCCAGCGAAGTAAACCAGTTAAATCGGTTAAAGCTTATGCTTTCAACCTCCATGAAAAATATATAAAAATACAGACCTTGAATTTTCAGCAAATAAGTTCAAGGTCTGATTTTTTTAATTATATATATTTTAAAATATCTTCCGGAGTTTCTGCGATTGCATCCGCTCCAGCGCCTTCAAGCTCTTCTCTCGTTCCAAAGCCGTACAGTACGCCGAGACAGTCAATTCCTTCTGCTTTTGCCCCAGTCACGTCATGTTCCCTGTCCCCGACCATAAGAACCTTCCGCTTATCCTCTACCCCACACATTTCCAATGCATACCGGATTACCTCTGCCTTTGTCCCCCGGCCGCCGTCAAGTTCCATGCCTGCCACATAATCAAAATATTTATCCAGTTTAAAATATTCTATAATTCTTCTGGCAAAAATCTCTGGTTTTGAAGTAGCCACTATAAGTCTTTTCCCCGCTGCTTTTAGCTGCACAAGCATTTCTTCAAAGCCATCATAAACACGATTTTCAAAAATTCCCTTGTCCTTGTAATATTCCCGGTAATATCCGACTGCCTCCCATGCTTTTTCCTCAGAAAACCCATAATAATCCCGGAAAGAAACATCCAGCGGGGGACCGATAAACTTATATAATTTACTCCTGTCATTTTCCAGAATTCCATACTTTTTCAACGCATACATCACAGAATTTGTAATGCCAAAGGAAGAATCCGTAATCGTTCCATCTAAATCAAAGAAAAAAATATCATATTTTTTATTCATTTTATATCTTGCTCCTTATATTTTTTTCTAACCTAACACAAATGCCGGAAAAACGCAAGGGAAATCCCTGTTACGGTTGACTGTAAACGAAAACATTTATATAATAAATAGGGTCAAAAATTATAATACAATTCATAAGAGAAGGTGACTTTAAATGGAATTTAATGTAATGAATATTGTCTTTGACTGTGCCATTATTCTTCTTGCAACCAAGCTGCTTGGCATGGCCACCCGAAGAGTCGGACTTCCACAGGTCGTGGGAATGATTCTTGCCGGACTCTTAATCGGACCTGCAGTCTTCAGCCAAATGAACATTGGATTCTCGGGGATTATCAATCCTACAGAAGCTGAAATGAATGTTCTGGACAGCTTCTCCCAGATTGGTGTAATCTTTATTCTCTTTTCCAGCGGCCTGGAAACAGATTTTAAGGAATTGAAGAGGGTCGGCGCCGCCGCTACCGCAATTGCCGTGGCTGGTGTTCTTGTTCCGGTCATTCTTGGGACAATTGGCGCGCTGCTGTTCATGGGTGGACTTGGAGAAGCTGCAAATACCGGAAAATTAATGAACGCTTTGTTCATAGGTACGATTCTGTCTGCCACCAGCGTCGGTATCACCGTAGAGACGCTCCGGGAACTTGGAAAGCTGAACACCCGCATGGGGACCACCGTTCTTGGTGCTGCGATTATCGATGATGTACTTGGCATTATCCTTCTGAGTATCATTACCGGAATCAACGGCGGAGGGAGCATCCTTGTAACACTTGGAAAAGCAGTTGGTTTCTTCCTTCTAAGCTGTGTGGTCGGACTCCTTCTGCGCAGATTGTTCCGCTGGCTGATCCACACTTATCCACACAAAAGAAGAACCAGTATCTTCGCATTTGTCATGTGTTTCCTGTATGCATATTTTGCGGAAGAATATTTTGATATTGCAGCAATTACAGGCGCTTATATGGCAGGACTTATGCTGAGCGGACTGGAGGACACCCCATTTGTAGACCGTAAAGTAATTGTCAGCGGCTACATGATTTTTACGCCGATGTTCTTTGCACATATTGGAATCAGCGCTGATTTCAGCCAGTTCCGGCTTTCCGGACTTTTGTTTGCCCTTGTATTTGTCGTACTTGGAATTATTGGAAAGGTTGTCGGATGCGGTCTTACTGCCAAAGCATTCAAATATAACAGTCGTGATTCCCTAACCATCGGATACGGCATGATTGCCCGTGGAGAAGTTGCACTGGCCGTCTATGCAACAGGCCAGAGCCTGATTTACATGAAGGATGGAAAGCTTGCCGGAATCGACCCATTAGTAAGTACGATTCTGCTGATTGTGATCAGCTCCGTACTCTGTCCGGTTTTCCTGAAAATGATGTTCCGGAATCAATCTTCCGTGGAAGAAACAGGTACCCCGCAAAAGCTCAGAATTTCTTCCGAAGCACTTGAAAATATAACACATACAGACAAATAACGTCTCTTATTCTTAAAGTCAGGCGCCAGAAATTAAAACAGAGGACGAAAAGCCTTCCGTAAGGTTCTTCATCCTCTGTTTTTTCAATCTCTTTTATATCAAGATAATTATTTTACAAGTAATGATTTTCCTGTCATTTCTTTTGGCTGCTCCATGCCCATAAGCTCAATCAGCGTCGGAGCAATATCCGCCAGACATCCGCCCTCACGAAGCTTGTAAGCCGGGTCTGCATTCACAAGAATAAATGGTACCGGATTCGTTGTGTGGGCAGTAAATGGCTCTCCTGTCTCATCGTCTATGAGCTGTTCTGCATTGCCATGGTCTGCGCAGATAAACATCTGTCCGTCCACTTCCTTAATTGCTTCTACCGCTTTTCCTACGCATTCATCTACCGCTTCAATCGCTTTGATTGCCGCAGCCTCTACACCTGTATGTCCTACCATATCCGGATTTGCAAAGTTAATAATTACAACATCATATTCCCCGGATTTGATTGCACCGACCAATTTGTCACATACTTCGTACGCACTCATCTCCGGCTTCAAATCATAAGTTGCCACCTTCGGTGATTTTACAAGAATTCGGTCTTCCCCTTCATTCGGCTCTTCTACACCGCCATTAAAGAAGAATGTAACATGTGCATATTTTTCTGTCTCCGCAATACGTGCCTGCTTCAGCCCATTCGCTGCAAGGAACTCACCAAATGTGTTCGTAATCTCCTCTTTTACAAATGCAACCTGCTTATTCGGGATTGTCACATCATACTCTGTGAAGCATACATAAGTCGTCTTTACTCTCTCGCCTCTGTCAAATCCTGTAAACTCATCGTCACAGAAGGTTCTGGTAATTTCTCTTGCACGGTCCGGACGGAAATTAAAGAAAATAATAGAATCATTATCTTTAATCGTAGCAACCGGTGCACCATCCTTTGTCACAACGGTCGGAAGTACGAATTCATCTGTTGTATCTTTATCATAAGAAGCCTGGATTCCTTCCGGTCCGCTGGCTGCGGTTTCTCCTTCTCCATATACCATCGCCCGGTAAGCCTTTTCAACACGCTCCCAGCGGTTATCACGGTCCATTGCATAATAACGTCCCATAACAGTTGCCACTTCACCGACACCGATTTCTTGCATCTTAGCTACAAGCTCTTCTACATACTCTTTTCCGGATGCCGGAGGTGTATCACGACCGTCCAGGAAGCAGTGTACGTATACCTTCTCAAGTCCCTGCTTCTTTGCAAGCTCTAACAAGCCATAAATATGTGTATTGTGACTGTGTACGCCACCATCAGACACAAGGCCATACATATGAAGGGCGCTGTTATTCTTCTTTGCATTTTCACATGCGGCAAGAAGCGCTTTGTTTTCAAAGAAATCTCCATCCTGAATAGACTTTGTAATCTTTGTCAGATCTTGGTATACAATCCGTCCTGCACCCATATTCAGATGTCCAACTTCCGAATTTCCCATCTGGCCGTCCGGAAGACCTACGGCCATACCACTGGCATTGCCCTTCACAAACGGACACTCTGCCATCAATTTATCCATAACCGGAGTTTTTCCTTCTGCCACAGCATTTCCGGTCGTATTTTCATTTAATCCATAACCGTCTAATATCATTAACACTGTTGGTTTTTTGCTCATTTTTCTCTCTCCTTTTCTTTTTGCCATTTCATAATATTTATTTACAAAGTCCTGAAAGCCATTTGTCCGCCAGATGAATCCATCCGGCACACTCTTCCTGGACTCCGCTTCCATCTTCACGCTCCACCAGTTTGCTGGCGAGACTTAATCCATGTCCTCCTTTTGGAAAAATATGTAATTCCACAGGAACAGCCGCTTTTACAAGGGCAGATGCAAACAACAAAGAATTTTCCACAGGAACAGCCTCATCCTCACACGTATGCCATAAGAAACAAGGCGGCATATCTGCAAGGCTCTGCTTTTCCAGAGACATCTGTGCTGCATACTCTTCTTTCTTATCACCGAGCAGATTCTCAACACTGCGCATATGCGTATATTCTGCATCTGTCGTAATGACCGGATAGCTCAGCATAATTCCACCAGGTCTTAATTCCTCCGGCAAAGCATGAACTCTTTCTCTTATCCATTCCTGCCTCCAGAACACTCCATATCCGGCGGCCAGATGTCCTCCGGCTGATGAGCCCTGGACAATAATGTGTTCTGCATCAATTTTCCATTCTTCTGCATGTTCCCGGAGCATCTTCACTGTCCGGGCCAGTTCCAGAAATTGCGCAGGAAAGGTAACCGGAGCTACCGAATACCGCAGGATACATGCATGATATCCCTGACTTAGGAAATGCACCGCAAGCGGTTCCCCTTCCCGATAACTTACTTTTTCATAAGAGCCGCCGGGACAGATAATAATCATAGGTCTTTTTTTAATTTTAATCTTATCCTCCGGCGTATCCAGTAAATAAAGCTCAAGCAATGCAGCCTTATCATTTCCATCTGTACTGACTGGAATCTTCTGATAAAACATCTTCTCACCTCAGCATTTCATTTTACACGATTCAAAACAGATTATCAAGACTTGCATGCCTTCTTGATCGAATAAATTTATCGCTGAAATCATATCCTTTATAACAACTAAGCTGCGGCAGAGCTTTGACCCTCTGCCGCAGTCACTTACAATTATTTATAATTTACAATCTTACCAAAGTCAGCCTTCAGAGAAGCTCCTCCTACAAGGCCGCCGTCGATATCAGCCTGTGCAAATAACTCAGCCGCATTTCCTGCATTTACAGATCCGCCGTACTGGATACGGATTGCTTCTGCTGTTGCTTCGTCATAAACTTCTGCAACACATGCACGGATTCCTGCACATACTTCTTCAGCCTGCTCAGTTGTAGCTGTCTTGCCTGTTCCGATAGCCCAAATCGGCTCATAAGCGATAACCATTGTTTTCGCCTGGTCTGCAGTTACATTCTGCAGTCCGACTTTAACCTGCTGACGGATAAAGTCCATTGTTACGCCCTGTTCTCTCTGCTCCAGAGTTTCTCCACAGCACATGATAGGTGTAATGCCATGCTCAAATGCTTTCAGGACTTTTTTATTTACCGTCTCATTTGTCTCTGCAAAATATTCTCTTCTTTCAGAATGTCCGAGAACAACGTATTTTACACCTGCATCTACGAGCATATTCGGAGCAATTTCTCCTGTATAAGCTCCGCTCTCTTCAAAATACATATTCTCAGCGCCAACTTCGATGTTAGAGCCTTTACAAGCCTCTACAACCGGAATGATATCAATTGCAGGTACGCAGAATACAACATCTACTTCCTCGTTTGCTACTAATGGTTTTAATTCTTCAACTAAAGCAACTGCCTCACTTGGAGTTTTGTTCATTTTCCAGTTGCCTGCTACAATTTTTCTTCTTGCCATGATTTTTCTCCTTCAAATATAATCATAAGGTATGTTCGCCTCACCAGGCCCTTGAAATACCTCGCCAAGCTGCTTTCGGTCTACTTATCGTTAGCTGCTGCTACGCCCGGGAGTTCTTTTCCTTCAAGGAATTCGAGGGATGCACCGCCACCTGTGGAAATGTGTGTCATCTTGTCGCCATATCCCAGCTGGTTTACTGCTGCTGCAGAATCTCCACCACCGATAATCGTTACAGCTTCTGTATCAGCCAGTGCTTTTGCAACTGCCTCTGTACCATGTGCGAAGTTCGGCATCTCAAAGCATCCCATCGGTCCGTTCCATACAACGGTCTTTGCATCTTTTACAGCCTCACAGAAGATCTTCTCTGTCTCAGGTCCGATATCCAGTCCCTGCCAGTCAGCCGGAATCTCGCCAGCCTTAACAATCTTGGAGTTTGCATCGTTTGAGAAGTCGTCAGCGATTACAGTATCTACAGGAAGAAGTAATTTCACACCCTTCTCCTCTGCCTTCTTTAACATATTGAGCGCATACTCGCAATAGTCTGCCTCAAGAAGAGACTGTCCTACGCTGCCGCCCTGTGCCTTGCTGAATGTATAGGACATACCGCCGCCGATAATAAGAGTATCTACTTTATCAAGCAGGTTCTCAATTACAGAAATCTTGCTGGATACTTTTGCTCCGCCAAGAATTGCTACAAATGGTCTCTCCGGATTATTTACTGCATTTCCAAGGAAATCAATTTCTTTCT
>CALFCS010000012.1 GCA_937950565.1 uncultured Lachnospiraceae bacterium | reverse complement strand
CTCAATCAACTGCCTGGCCTCTTTCACTGTCGTTTTTCCGGAAATAGAATTTAATTCACGCGTCCATTCTATATTGATTTTCCCATCACACTCTCCCACACCTGTAATTACTACTGGAAATTGATGTTGTGGATCTATGATTCCGTCTAATTCATAAAATTTATATCTGGCATCCTCTTTCTGAATATTTCTACTCACAGCACCTTCAATTCCACACAAAAAAGTGCTGATGGCTACCGCTATTGCATCTAATATTGTTGACTTTCCAGCGCCATTTCTACCAACAAGCAATGTCAAATGATCATTTAAAGAAATATCGAGTTTATCAAAACATCTGTAGTTTTTAATGCTTATCTTATTTAATTTCATCTATTTCACCATCCACACATCTTATAAAAGGGGCTCTTATATGTCTCTCACCGCTTCACTTCTCCTATTATACCCAATAACCTTTATTCCTACAAGAACTTTCCATGGATTGATTTCTAAACCCCAGGCAAAACAAACATTCCTTACCGATATTCCCACAAGATAGCTGAATATTACTCAAGGCTTGACAGCAGAATCTGCCGTCAAGCCTCGCTTAATTATCCTAGAATATCTGAATTTACAAGAAAAATTTCATACCGTATCTTAAATTCCATAATATGCTAAAAATCTCGTTATAATTGTTGCACATTCTGCTCTGTTTGCATTTCCCAGCGGGTCAAGCTTTGTGCCATTGTCTTTTCCGGTGATAATTCCGGTTCCAACTGCCCAGCGCATTGCTTCTTTCGCATATTCAGAAACGCTTGATGCATCTCCGTAATTTTTGAAATCAGCCTTTTCACTTACATCTAACCCTACAGTATCTGCATAACGATACATCATTACCGCCATCTGTTCACGGTTAATATTATCCGCTACACCAAACTTTCCATTTGCATAACCGGTAACTACCTTTTGATTGCTTGCCCACATAATGGCAGTTGTATACCACTGTCCATCCGGTACATCACTGAATTTTCCGGAATATCCGGCTGCCGCACCGCCTGCCATTCTATGAAGAATTACCGCAAACTGTGCTCTTACAAGTGTATCAGACGGTCCGAATGCTGTCTCGTTAAGTCCTGTCATATAGCCGCCATGATATACATTCTTTACATAATTAAAATACCATCCGTCAGAATATACATCCATAAAAGGAAGTACGGAAGCGCCGCATAATGCACATTGTGTATTATTTCCGTTTGCCAGCAGATGATTGGAGCTTAACGGTGTATCATAGGCATAAAATCCGAGATCCGCCATGTTGCATCCCATGGAATTCACAATTGCCTGCATCTGTACCATTCCAACTGCCAGTGCCGCATCATAGATTGCTGCCAGTTCCTGGCAAAGCTCATCTTCAAGGTAAGAATCAAACCAATACTCCAACGCCTTCCCATAATAGTAAGATGCGCCGTCGAATACTCCGTCAGACTGCAAATAATCGCTCGCTGTTAAAAAAAACACTGCATTGATGTCTGTACATTGATTATCTGCCAGATGATAATAAAATTCTATCGTCGCCATCGGATACCATGCAGAATCTTCCCGAAGTTGTGTTGAGAACTTCAACTGGTCATTGGAATATACCTCTATCACACTGGCAACATACATTCCTTCCACATTATTCTCTACCCGGATTCCCTTATTTCCACTGGAAACCTTTCCGCCATAAGTTTCAATGAACTGCTTCAATGCATATCCATTATAATTCACTCTGCCTCCGCAAGGATCCGTAACCGCTCCTTCGTTTTCATAAGCTTCTGTCGTAATATCCTGAGCAGATACTACGTCTTCACTTTTTTTCTCCGGCAGCGTGTTTTCTTCGAACGCTTCAAGTCCGTCAATCTTCTCTGCAAACTGCTGAATCTGTGTCTTCGCATTCTCATCCACTTCTGCCACAGCTGCGCCTGGCTTTACCCTGTTCTCTCTTGCCGATACTGGAACACTTACCATTGAAAACGCAAGCGCCGCACACAATACGCAGGATAATACTCTTTTCTTCATACTTCATTCCTCCTGGTCTTTTTAATTTTTTACGCCTCATCAATCGCTTTTCCGATATCATGACGCATATATTTGTTATCAAACTGTACCCACTCCGTTGCCGCGTAAGCATTGGCTCTTGCCTCTTTTAAATCTTTTCCTTTTGCAGTAATGCCAAGCACACGCCCGCCGTTTGTCACAATCTTATCACCGTCAAACTTCGTGCCCGCGTGGAAACAGTAATAACCTTCATGTTTCTTAAACTCATCCAGCCCGCTGATTGGAAGCCCCTTATCATAAGCGACCGGATAGCCGTCGCTTGCAAGTACAACACAGACCGCCGCATTATCCTCAAACTGCAGGTCTACCTGATCTAATGTTCCGTCGATACACGCCTCTACCACCTCGATAATATCATTTTTCATTCTCGGCAGTACAACCTGTGCTTCCGGATCTCCGAATCTTGCATTGTACTCCAGCACCTTCGGTCCGTCCTCCGTCAGCATCAAACCGAAGAAAATAACACCCTTGAACGGTCTGCCTTCCGCTTTCATGGCATCTACCGTTGCCTGGTAAATATATTTATTGCAGAAATCTTCTACTTCCTTTGTATAGAACGGACTCGGGGAAAATGTACCCATTCCTCCGGTATTGAGCCCTGTATCGCCGTCTCCGGCACGTTTGTGGTCCTGTGCAGAGGTCATTGTCTTAATCGTATTGCCATCCACAAAAGAAAGTACGGACACCTCACGGCCTGTCATGAATTCTTCAATTACCATTTCATTTCCGGCTGAGCCAAACTTCTTGTCAAGCATAATCGTCTTGACACCTTCCTTTGCTTCCTCCAGCGTATTACAGATTAACACACCCTTTCCAAGAGCGAGCCCGTCTGCCTTGAGTACAATCGGAAACTTCGCCGTTTCAAGGTAAGCAATCGCCTGATTTGCATCCGTGAAGTTCTCATAAGCTGCCGTCGGAATATTATATTTTTTCATCAAATCCTTGGAAAATGCTTTCGAGCCTTCCAGTATTGCCGCGTTCTTTCTCGGTCCGAAGGTGCGGATGCCTGCTGCCTCCAGCTCATCTACAAGACCGCCTACTAACGGGTCGTCCATACCTACAATGACAAGATCAATTTCCTTTTCCTTTGCAAATGCTGTAATCTTATCAAATTCCATCGCTCCGATCGGTGCACACTCTGCATACTCCGCAATTCCTGCATTTCCCGGTGTACAATAAATCTTCTCAACCTTGTCACTTTTTGCCACACAATATGCAATTGCATGTTCTCTTCCGCCGCTTCCGACAATTAAAACCTTCATCTTTCTCCTCCTTCACCGAATCCGTACTTTTCCATCTTCCACACTCACTCTGCCGTTCGCAATCAAATCAATTGCCTGCGGAAGAATCAGCCACTCCGCCTGCTCCATCACACGTCTCTGGAGAACCTCCGGCGTATCATCCTGTTCTACAGCGACCGCCTTCTGTAAAATAATCGGCCCTGTATCTGTTCCCTCATCTACAAAATGAACCGTCGCTCCTACTACCTTCACCCCGCGGGCAAGCGCCGCCTCATGCACACGCAGTCCATAATAACCGGTCCCGCAGAAAGACGGGATAAGAGACGGATGAATATTAATCATCTGATTCCGATATCTTGCAATCATCTCCGGTGGGATGACCACAAGGAATCCTGCCAGCACAATCAAATCCGGATGCATCTCATCGACTGCCTCCAGAAACTTCTCGTTAAATTCTGCTCTGGAATCAAAATCCTTCGGTGAAATGCATTTTCCAGCAATCGCATGCTTCTTCGCCCTTTCCAGCGCATACGCATTCTTATTATTACTGATTACCCCTGTAATCTTTACATTCGTAATCTTTCCGGTCTCCACGGCATCTATGATTGCCTGTAAGTTCGTCCCGCCGCCGGACACAAGGACTACTACATTTAACATAATGTAACTCCTTTTTCTCCGGCTTCAATATGTCCCACAACATACGGCGTATCGCCTGCTGCCCGGATTGCTTCCATCGTCTTGTCCACATCTGCCGGGTCAACTGCAACAATCATTCCAAGACCCATGTTATAAGTATTATACATCGCATGCTCTTCAATATTTCCTTCTTTTGCAAGCTTTGTAAAGATTGGCGGAACCGGATAACTGTCCTTTTCCACAACTGCCCTCACACCGTCACAGAGCATCCTTGGTATATTCTCATAGAAGCCGCCTCCTGTAATGTGGCTGCATGCCTTTACCGTGACACCTGCATTTTTAATGCTCTTAAGCGCCTTCACATAGATTCTTGTCGGAGCAAGAAGCGCCTCACCAAGTGTAGTCCCCAGCTCCTCATAATATGTATCCAGTGATTCCTTCGTCATATCAAAGACTTTACGCACAAGTGAAAATCCATTGCTGTGAACACCGGAAGAAGCCATACCAATCAGAATATCGCCGTCCTTTAGATTCTCCCCTGTAATCATATCCTTCTTATCACATACACCGACTGCAAATCCTGCCAGATCATACTCGTCCTCCGGCATCAGTCCCGGATGCTCTGCGGTCTCGCCGCCAATCAGCGCCGCCTCAGACTGAAGACATCCTTCTGCCACACCTTTTACAATAGAAGCGATCTTCTCTGGATAATTCTTTCCACACGCAATATAATCCAGGAAAAATAACGGCTCGCCTCCGGCACATGCAATATCATTTACACACATTGCCACTGCATCAATCCCGATGGTATCATGCTTATCCAAAATCATCGCAAGCTTTACTTTTGTTCCGCATCCATCCGTGCCTGATAATAATACAGGCTCTTCCATCTCTTTTATTTTTGCAAGAGAAAATGCTCCGGAAAATCCTCCAAGTCCTCCAAGCACCTCCGGGCGCATGGTTTTCTTCACATGTTCCTTCATAAGCTCCACTGATTTATAACCAGCTTCAATATCCACACCTGCTTTTTTGTAATCCATAATGTCTCTCCTTCTCTTGTAATCTCCTGCTTACTTTCCGGCAAGATATGCTTCATAGCCGATTTCCGAAAGCTTCGCTGCTTTTCCCTTTACCGTCTCTTTCATCTCTTCTGTATATGCTTTTATTTTTTCTAACAATGCCTCATCTGACGCGGCAAGAATTTTCGCTGCAAGAATCGCCGCATTTTTCGCCCCGTCAATTGCGACTGTCGCAACAGGCACTCCCGGCGGCATCTGCATAATTGAAAATACCGCATCCATTCCATCCAGATTCTTACCGGACAACGGAACTCCAATCACCGGCATTGGAAAAAGCGCCGCACACATTCCCGGAAGCGCAGCCGCCATTCCGGCTCCTGCTATCATAACCTTGATTCCCCTGCTTTCAGCTCCTCGCGTCCATGCAATCAGTTCATCCGGCTCCCGGTGCGCAGAAATAATCGTCATTTCATACGCAATTCCAAATTCCTCCAGCATTGCTGCTGCCTTACTCATGACCTTTAAGTCTGAGTCACTGCCCATTATAATTCCTACCTTTGGCATAGTCGTTTTCCTTCCTTTTCTGTAATATATTTGAACACAGATAAGGGAAAATCACTCCCCATCCACGTCTGTCTCCTATAGGTTCATCATACCTTAAAGGCATATGTTCTCACTAGGCTCGTGTAATACCTCGCCAAGTGTTCACATTATACCTTATTTACCCACGTTTTTCAACGGTTCGTTCAGAATCTCCGTTCCCGGAAGGACAAACCTTCCATTTTCAAGAAGCACAGTCTCTGTTCCGTCTTCCGCCACCACGCTGATACTTTTCAGCTCTTCATATGGGATTGTAATATCCGTATGGCAGTGGAAATATGCTTTTGACACATCTTCCTTTCTCAGAAGTGACACAGAATTATCTCTTGCCACTATCTCCTTCCCATTCGGATTATATACCTTGATATCTTCACTCCAACTGTAACAGGTGTCGCCCACGGCAAAATGCGGACCCATTTTTTCCGCAATCAGAATCGGAAGCTTATCCTCGATCCCATATTTTTTTGCCGCCACATAAGCTGTCGTATTCGTTCCAATTGCAAACTCTCCCAGCGGCAGTGTCGGATGTTTATGCAGTATATTATCCTGGATATATTCTTTATTCTCAAGCTCCCGCTCAAAATTGCTGCAGTTATAGTCTGCGATCATTCCATTTGCAAAAGTAATCTCCAGATCTTTATACTGAAGCTCATTCAGATAAACACTGCTGACATGCAGCACCCCGTTCGTACCTTCCAGAACCGGAGAGGTAAATACCTCTCCCACCGGAATGTTAACATCCGCCACACAATTTTCAAAGATTGTCTCCTTCTCCCGGTCTGCCAGCCTGTAAAGCTGCACGGTCAGATTCGTCCGGTTTCCGTTTCCTCCCAAGACACGCACGTACCTGCCCTGATCCAAAGCATCGATCAACGTCTGCTGCACAGTCTCATAAAGCTTTGCATCCAGAGTATTAATCCGGATAATCTCATCAAAGATTTCTTCATACCTGTCTCCGATCTCCGGCACCGGATAGGCAATAATCGTAAAGCTTCTCTCATCCCCGCGGATATAAGTATTGGTAATCTCGCCTGCCCGGCTGTCATAGGAAAGCGACAGCTTCTCCTGCTTCGAAGTCAAATGCACCGCTTCCGGCTTTGGATGCGGCACAAAAGGACGCTCTCCAAACATCTCAATGCAGGCTGGTCCCGCAAAACCTGCTGCCAGCTCCTTGTTCTGCTCATATACCGTCTTCATCACTTCCAGCCTGCGCTCTACAAACTGCTTGTCAAGGAAAAGTCCCACGTCATCTTTGTGATCATATTCATACTGTTTATTCGGAATTCCGCCATAGTAACCGATTTTCAAATGCTGGCGTTTTGTAAGCACGCTAACCGCTGTACGATAAATAACTGGTTTTAATCCCATTTTTTCAAAATTCTCAATCGCTTTCTTTACAACACGTTCAAAACCCAGCACATAGCGGATATTTACAACTGATTTTTTCGTCAAATCCTTTCCCGTGTTGACAAATCCGATACGATATCCCTCTGTATACACATCCGCCATCTTCCGTATCGTTTCCTCCGGAAGCTCTGCCAGATGCTCTGCAGTCTTTCTCTCATTTTCACTGATATACTCACCAAAGCGATACAGATACCGGACATCATTCAAATCACTGTCCTGGATAATCTTTACTGCAAAGTCCTGGGCCGGATCCATCTGCTCCAGAATCTTATCTGCCACAAACACATCACAGTAATCGCTGGCATACCAGTAGATGATTTCCTTTATATTCCGAATCTCTGGTCTCTCATCTTCCTCAAACTGATTATAAATCTCAATCAGAAGTTCAAACAAAATATCCAGATATTCTGTTTTCTTTTCAAATGTATAAGCAATCGCCCCGCGAAGCTCCGTGTACAAAAAACTCAGCAGCTGCCCATATTCTTCCCCGAGCCCGGTCGCCGCAAAGGACGGATTTGCATAGCTTTTCTCATAATTTTCCGGGAAAATATCTTCATAAAGCCTTCGGTTCCATGCCTCCAGTTCATCCAGCGTAAAACTATCGTAGCTTCCACCATAAATCAATTCTTTCAGCTCATTTATCATAATGACAAATTCCGACATTTTCCGAAAACAATGCCGGAACGGTTCTGCCACCGTCTGCTCCGCCTGCATTTCCCGTATTCTTTCTACCGCCAGTTCATACCGCTCTTCTACCATCTATAAAAGCCCCCTGATAAATATCAATATCATCATGAGAAGAAGGAATATATTTAAGCCTATTCCAACTTTACATGTTATGTAATTTCTCTCCCGCTCTTTAAAACCTTTCACCGCCATGTACAGTCCTCTGCCAGCCATAACCAGCACGGCAATACTCACAAATCCTGCCAAAATATTCATATCACCCTTGAAATGAAATGAAATAATGAGCATTCCAATTAGGATTACAAAAGCAAAAGAAGCCAGAATACAGGAGCTCACACCTTTTTTTGAATGTCGGAAGGGCCTCTGGCCGTATTTGGTCTTCACCATCTTTTTCCGGTTCTTCGCCCGTTCTCCCGCAGTTTTTCTATTTTTTCTTTTTCTTAACATATCTTCTCCTTATTGCAGCACAGATCACAAATACCACATATCCCAAAGCTCCGCCGATTGTATTCAGCAGAATATCATCCACGTCAAAACAGCCTACCTTTGATACAAGCTGAAAGCTCTCAACGCCAAGGCTCAGACTGAAGCTCCAGAACAGAGCTGAAAAAAAGCTGTGATATTTGCTTGCCATCGGCATAAAAAAACCAAACGGCATAAATATCAGTACATTTCCGAAAAGATTTGTAAACATCGCAAACAATCCTACCTGGTGGCGGTACTCCCAAAACCGTTTGATTTCTTTAAACAGGACAAGGTTATAATGATACTCCTCCATGCCGGTTGTCGTCCGCCCGTACCAGTCGGAAAATATAAGAAAATATATAATAAATCCGATATACAGGATAAAGCATACTTTTCCCAGTAAACGAATTCTTTTTTTATTTTTATAATTCAAAAATACAGCATCCTTTCAATCAAGTCTTTCTAAAAAGTCAGACCTTGTTTATCCTTCAACAGTTTTGCTCCGCTGACAATCGCAACAATTCCTGTAGCGATTCCGGTAACTAGTATAATAATGCCAACTGTAATTCCGGCAACACCCGCAAACCCCATTGACTTATATGCTTTCTCATTCATGCGAATCCCTCCTGTTAATATTCCGTGTTCACATCACACCGCAAGGGCATATGTTCTCACTAGGCTCGTGTAATAACCTCGCCAAGTGTTCACATTACACCATATTCCTTATAGTATGCATCAATTGCCGCCTTTAATGTATCGTCAATAACAATTCTTCCCTGGCACTCTCTGTTGTACAGATGTTCTACGACCTCTGCCATCGTTACAATTGCACTTGTCTCAAATCCATACAAATCCCGAATCTCATCAAGCGCACATTTTTCTCCGCCTTTTCCAACTTCCATACGGTTTAAGGAAACCATCAGCCCCACGATCGTCACATCCGCAGCGCCCTTCACCTTCGGAACAGTCTCCTCCATGGATTTGCCTGATGTCGTCACATCCTCAATCATGATCACACGGTCGCCATCCTTTAATTTGCTTCCAAGGAAGCTTCCCTTATCTGCGCCATGGTCCTTCTCCTCCTTACGGTCAGAGCAGTAGCGGACCTCTTTTCCATATAATTCACTATATGCGATTGCTGTTACGATTCCTAACGGGATTCCTTTGTAAGCCGGTCCAAACAATACATCAAAATCATCTCCGTATGCAGCATGGATCGCCTTCGCATAATATTCTCCCAGCCGCTTCAGCTGAGAGCCGGTCACATAAGCTCCCGCATTCATAAAAAACGGAGACTTTCTACCGCTTTTCAGGGTAAATTCTCCGAACTTTAACACATCACTTTCCACCATAAATTCAATAAATTCCTGCTTATAGTTTTCCATATCTTCAAAACTCCTTTATTTATGCCAAGTTTCCATATTTTCTATCTATCCGTATCCAAAAAATTTTTCCTGCATACAGGAAAACTTCCTATATACAGGAAAATATTATAGCATGAGCCATATAAATATTCAATAATACAGCAGAACATTTTTCTTATTCCATTTTCCAAAAAATCTAACACAAAACTCTAAATTATGATAGAATGGTAGAATAAAAATGTTACAGAGGTGAATTTATGCATAAAGAATTTTTAATGGGAAACGAGGCCATCGCCATGGGCGCTGTTGCCGCCGGAGTTAATCTTGTCTCCGGATACCCCGGAACTCCTTCTACAGAAGTGTTGGAAACCGTGGCAAAGCGGCGTACTGATGATATCTATGTAGAATGGTCTGTAAATGAAAAAGCCGCCATGGAGGTTGCGGCAGGCGCCGCATACTGCGGTGCGCGCAGCATGGTAACAATGAAGCAGGTGGGACTCAATGTAGCTTCTGACCCGCTTATGAGTCTGGAATATATCGGAGTAAAGGGCGGCATGGTCGTTTTGGTCGCTGATGACCCGGGCCCGGTCTCCTCGCAGACGGAACAGGACACAAGGCATTTTGCAGCATTTTCCAAGCTCCCATGCTTCGACCCGTCTTCTGCACAGGAAGCCTATGAAATGATACAGGAGGCTTTTGAATATTCGGAAAAATATCATACTCCGGTTTTCTTAAGACCTACCACAAGAGTCTGTCACGCCTATGCTTCTGTCACGGTAAAGGATCCGGATGAATACAAGAAAAATGTGCCGGAAGGATTTATCAAGGATTCCGGCCGCTGGGTTATCTTTCCAAGGCTCTCCTATCAGAATCACATCAAGATAGAGGAACGAAATGTAACGCTTGCAGAAGATTTTTCTACATATAAAAGAAACCATATTTACCCGGCCGCAAAAGAAGCAGAGACTCTTAAAAAGGGCATCGCCGCCGGAGGTATCAGTTTCACTTATGTCATGGAATTCCTGACACAGACACAGATGGTAAAGACATTGAAGGTTGCGACTCCCCATCCCTTCCCGGAGAAGCTTGCGTTAGAATTCCTGAACGGGCTGGATGAAGTGTTATGTGTGGAAGAACTGGATCCGGTCATCGAGCGGGAACTGACTTATCTATGCGGAAAACATCATCTTTCTACAAAAATATATGGGAAACTAACGCACCACATCGGCAACGCAGGAGAAAATTCACGAGACAATGTGAAAGAAGCCATTGCCGCCTTCCTACAGCCAGGAGAACCAGAGAAAGTGCAGACGGCAGACGCCGGACAGGACACGGCTTCCGAAGCAGCTCCTCCTCTTCCGGTACGTCCTCCCGTGCTTTGCGCCGGATGTCCGCACCGGGCTTCCTTCTATGCGGTAAAGACTGCCATGAAGGGGAAAAAGACCATTTTCTGCGGCGACATCGGATGCTATACACTGGGTAATGCTATGCCGCTTGATATGGTGGACACCTGCCTTTGCATGGGCGCAGGCCTTGGCATCTCCCAGGGAGTCGGAAGAATCGAACCAGACACTTCCTGCTTTGCATTTGTCGGAGATTCAACATTCTTTGCTTCTGCCATTACCGGGGTTGTAAATGCTGTTTACAACCAGGCTGAGATGACATTGATCATACTTGACAACTCCACGACCGCCATGACCGGACATCAGCCGCACCCCGGCACCGGACATACCATGATGGGCGAAGTTGTACAGAAAGTAAATATTGAGGCGGTTCTTAAGGGAATCGGCCTTACCGTTATTGAAACTGTTGACCCTCTGGATTACAAAGCATCAGTTGAATGTGTAAAACGTGTCTCCAGTGAACCCGGAGTGAAAGCGATTATTTTTAAATCTCCGTGTATTGCTGTTACAAAGCCTTTAAGTCCACTTAAAGTTGATTGGGAAAAATGCATTTTCTGTAAAAAATGTATTCGGGAACTTGGATGTCCTGCACTGACAACTGAAGAAGATAAAGTATGTATTGACGCTTCTCTTTGTACCGGATGCACTCTGTGCAGCCAGCTTTGTCCGACAGGAGCGATTACGGGAGGTGAAAGTCATGAATAAAAACATCGTACTATGTGGTGTCGGTGGTCAGGGAACTGTACTGGCTTCCAAATTAATCGCCGCAGCCGCCATGAAAAAAGACATCCCTGTCATGAGCGCAGAAACCATCGGTATGGCACAGCGCGGCGGCAGTGTCTTCAGCCATCTGCGGATGGGAGAAAATCTGTATTCCCCTATGATTGCAAAAGGTACGGCAGATATGATTCTTGGATTTGAGCCTGCCGAAACAGTCCGGATGCTTCCTTATTTAAAAGAAGACGGACAAATCGTTGTAAGCTCCCGGGCTGTCAAGCCGGTTACCGCAACACTTTCCGGCTCTTCCTATAACGGGAAGGAAATGCTGGAATACTTAAAAAAGCACGTAAATAATTTACTGATTATAGACACAGAAAAAGCCTGCCGGGAAATCGGTTCTCCCAGAGTATTGAACATTCTGCTCCTTGGCGCAGCAATCCAGAGCGGAGCGCTTGGTCTCTCGGAAGAAGATATAAAAAACGCAATCAAAGAAAGGCTTCCTGAGAAATTCCACGAGTTGAATTTCCGGGCGCTTAACTATGGTATCTGTTCAAAGTCAGAGCAGATATCATAAAAGATTCTCTGAATGACTCTGAATGATTACAAGACATAAGAAAGGACAATATTATGCAAATATCAGAATTACAAATCAGCCAGGTAAATCATCAAATCCAGGCTCTTAAGAAAGCAAAAAGTTTCTATGGAAAGAAATTAGAGGATGCAGGAATCTCAGAAGTTTCCACCCCGGAAGACTTTGAAAAGCTTCCTTTCTCCGAAAAAAAAGATTTGCGCGAGGCATACCCGCTCGGCCTTATGACTGCACCTGAGGAGGAAATCGTCCGTATCCACTCTTCATCCGGAACGACCGGACTTCCGGTTATCATTCCTTATACAGCCAAGGATGTGGATGACTGGGCTGTCATGTTCGCCCGCTGCTATGAAACTGCAGGCATTACCAATACCGACCGGATTCAGATTACTCCGGGATACGGCCTGTGGACAGCCGGAATCGGATTCCAGGCAGGCGCAGAAAAATTAGGCGCCATGGCAATCCCTATGGGACCGGGAAATACAGACAAGCAGCTCCAGATGATGATGGACATGAAGAGTACTGTTATCTGCGCAACCTCTTCCTATGCACTTCTTATCGCAGAGGAAATCGAAAAGCGAGGAATCAAGGATAAAATCCATCTGAAAAAAGGTGTCATCGGCTCGGAACGCTGGGGAGAAAAGATGCGCCAGCGCATCTCCACAGAGCTTGGTATTGAATTATATGACATTTATGGACTTACTGAAATCTATGGTCCTGGTATTGGCATCAACTGTAAATATGATACAGGAATGCATTACTGGGATGATTATATTTACATTGAAATCATTGACCCGTCAACCTTAAAGCCGGTTCCGGATGGAGAACTGGGAGAAATCGTCATAACGACTCTCGTAAAAGAGGGCGCTCCGCTGATTCGTTACCGTACACACGACTTGTCCCGTATCATACCGGGAGAATGTCCATGCGGAAGCAGATTCCCACGTCTTGACGTGATTATGGGCAGAACGGATGACATGATGAAGATTAAAGGCGTCAATGTATTCCCAAGCCAGATTGAGGAAATTCTCCGGGAATTCCCGGAAGTATCCAGCGAATATCAGATTCGCATTTCCCACCTGGACGGCCGTGATACTATGCGTCTTTATGTGGAGACAAACGGAACAGTAGATTTTGTCGCACTTGGAAACCGGATTGCTGCTACCGTAAAGAGCCGGATTGGATTTACTCCACTTGTAAAAGTAGTAGAACTTGGCCTGCTCCCAAGAAGTGAGAAGAAATCCAAACGTGTCATCGATGAAAGATACGATTAATTATCTATAGAAACGTTTTTATTTACTTTTTAGCATTTCACGCCCATGCACATGATCATGCCCTTCCAGGCTGTCATGTGTATGCTCGTGATTTTCTGTATCTTCCCCATGGATATGCTGGTGACTGTGAATGTGACTATGCTCATGCGTATGTACCAGATTTCCATGTCTGTGCTCATGCGTATGTACATGAGTATGCTCATGCGTATGCTGAATTGCTATATTATCCCTGATGATTAAAACTGTACTTGCAAGCAGAATAGTAAATGCAGCATAAAACTGAATGCCCGGTCTTTCTCCAAGCAATACCATACTAAACAACACTCCTAAAAAAGGAGCTGTCGAATAATACGCACTTGTTTTCGCCGCTCCCAGCTCTTTCTGTGCCATAATATAAAAGTTAATACTCAAGCCATAAGCCACAAATCCAAGCAGAAGCACCGCGCAGAGCCATGGAACTGCCGGAAAACTTTCTCCTCTTGCCAGAGCAATAACCACACTGCCTGCTCCTGAGAAAATACCTTTGATAATTACGATTTCCTCCGAGCTTTTATTACTAAGCATCCGTGTACAGTTATTTTCCAATCCCCAGAATATGCACGCTCCCAATACGCACAAGGAGCCCTGATTAAAGACAAACGCTCCATTCCCCTCAAAACTAAGCAATATACTTGCCACTGTGATAAGACTAATGGCAATCCACAGCTTTCTGGAAATCTTTTCTCCAAATAAAAGCAGTGCAATCCATGCTGTGGCTACAATTTCAAAATTATTCAAAAGAGAAACATTTGCCGAGCTGGTCCTTGCGACTCCACACATAAGCAGAATCGGAGCCGCGATATCCAGCACTACCATTGCAATCGTATAAGGCAGCTCCTTTCGAGTCAGCGGTTCTTTCATCACACCTTTTCCGGAAACCTTTCGGCTCAACACATATACCAGCATTCCTATTCCTGCACCAAGATACAAAAGACCTGCCATCATAACCGTATCTACATATGTAAGCAATATTTTGGACAACGGAACATTTACCGCATACAAAGCTGCTGCCGCTATCGCCAAAAAAGCTGCCATATTCTTTGTTTTCATCCTTCCTACACCTCTTTCCGTTTTAAGAAGAACTCCGTCAAAAACTCATAAAATTCTATCACATTATGACTGTCAATTTTATTTTTATTATAACTGATAATAATATTTCTCTGACAGACCGGTTCCTCAATCTCCAGCAACCGGACCCGCTCATTCTCAATGATTCCCCAGCTGAATTCCGGCCAGAACCCCACTCCCATATTAGCGGCAATCATATTTTTCACAGCTGCCGGGTTGTCACTTTCGAAAATAACATTTGGCTTAAATCCTGCATGTTCGCAGAAACGATCACAAATATACCGAAACTCTCTGGAACCCAGGAGGCTGACAAACTGCTCTCCCGCCACCTCTGTCAGACAAATGGATGCCCTGTCTCTATATTTTTCATTATCAGGAACAGCAAGGTAAATCTTCTCCGCACAGGAAAAGCTGTTCCGCTCTCCCTGCCCCTGATAGAAGAGCTTCGTAGTAACTGCCACATCATATAGCTCGCTTTCTGTATTCTGCTGTAGCTGAAAATGAATTCCTTCATGCTCTTTCTGGTATTCTATAATCCCTTCCATTACCAGGCTGGATGCCGCCAGAACATTCATATGTATCGTCTCGCTCTCCAGACTGACCATCATCTCCAGCTGCTCCGGAATCTTATCCAGCTGTTCTATCAAAGGCTTTAGCTTTTTCTGCAGATAATGTCCATACTCTGTCAGAACAATCCCTCTTCCTTTTGGCATAAAAAGTGGAACTCCCAGACTGTCCTCCAGCCGGTGGATGGCCTGTGTCAGCGCAGGCTGTGTAATATGAAGATTCTTCGCACTGTTGGTCATGTGCTTTGTCTCTGCCACTTCCAGAAAATACCGGATTTGTACAAGCTCCATAAGCTCTCCTTCTTTTCTATTAGACTTCAAGTACTTATCATAACTTTCATATTATGATTTTCATAAATATTATATATTAGACATAATTAAAAGTCAATGATACACTGTGTACCGGATGAAAACGAAAGTAACCGTTCATCCTGCCACAGTCAACATATATTTACAGGAAAGAGAGGAAACAAAAATGGCTGAACTTCTTGAGTCTACCATGCTGATTTGCTTTGGATTATCCTGGCCAATGAATCTGGCCAAAAATATCAGGGCAAAATCAGCCAAAAACATGAGTCTCCAGTTTATCATGCTGATTATTATCGGCTACCTTGCTGGAATCGCTGCAAAAATCTATAACCATAGATTTAATTACGTGCTGGCGGTCTATCTGCTGAACCTTGTCGTTGTATCTGCCAACGTAATTGTCTACTTCATTAACCGCCGTTATGATAAAAAACAAACAGCGGCAAATGAATACCTGTGTAAAGAGCTGTCCGGGAACAATCCTACTGCCTTCCCAAAAGGAGCGTCCTATACAGCTACCCCCGTAAAACCCTCACAACTTAGTCAAGGAGATGACGAAATGAAAACCTACCGAGAATTAAACAGTATTACAGAAGCAGGCGGTGTTGTACTCTTTGGTTCAAACACCTTTGCAAACCTTCCATTGGGAGAACTGTCACAGGCATTCCAGATTACTGAACCACTCTATAACCGCAGTATCAAAGACGTCCGGATTGACCAGATAGAAAGCTATCTGAAGGTATGCCTTTATGACCTGAACCCAAGAAAAATTTTTGTAAATATAGGAGATGTAGACATTGCAGATGAAAATGTGAATGTAGAAGATTTTATCTCCAAATACGAATGGCTGCTATACATGATTCACACGAAAACAGAAGCCGCTATTTACATTGTATCCATCATCTCTGACGCACCGGCCGCACAAAAAATCAACCGGCAACTGAAAAAGCTGGCGGCGCAGACAGGATGTAAATTCATCGATGCAGGCGGCGTACTGGAATCTGCCCGCCCGACGCTTCGTCTGTTTGAACTGATGAAGGTGCATATGCGCAATCATCCAATCAACTATGCAGATGCGATGACGGTTGGACGCCTGAGCCAACAGGAAAAAGAACAGGTGCCGGACGATGGACATTCTTCACCGGAAATAACAGGAAAAACAGTAATAGAATAATTCCCTCTGAAAAAATCACCTGCTTACCATCGTGTAAACAGGTGATTTGACTTTCATAGATCCCCATAGCCTGCTGCGGGGTATTTATTTAACAGAACAGAATAATCAGCTGTGACGCCAGTACAACTGCGATCAGCGCAACCGGATAGGTTGCCGCATATGCAGATGCAATATCTTCTGTTCCTGCCATGTTAATCAATGTTCCAAGCGCCGGTGTACTTGTCATACCGCCGGTAATGGAACCAAGATTATTCAAGAGCGGCAGTTTCAGTACATTCTTTGCAATGATGAAACCGATAATCATCGGAAGAATGGTCATAATTGCTCCATAGAGGAAGTAAACCGGTTCGAAATACTGAACGAACTTCGCACCACCGGAAACTCCGGCTCCGATTAAGAACAACATCAGTCCCAGCTCTCTTAACATCTTCAGCGTAGAATTCTTTGGTACAATGGAAACTTTTCCGATATGCCCAAAGTGTCCAAATACAAGTGCAGTAAGCAGACATCCGCCGGTTGTTGTAAGGGAAAAATTCTTATAGCTTAAGCTTCCCACAAGGATACCAATAATTGCTGCCAATGAGAAAGCCATGAATCCGAATTCATCTATTTCTGTCAGAATCAGATTCTTTTTCTTCCTGCCCTCACCGGACTGTGCCGTAATCTTTGCCACTTCTTCATTCATATTTGCCTTCATAACCTTCGGGATAATCTGTACAAACAGAACCACGCCGATTACACCAAACAGATAAGAAATACCGTATCCTACGGATACAAGCGCTTCCAAATCTGCCCCGACTGCCGCCTTGGATGCGGAAAATGCCGGCGTACTGGTCAATGCTCCTGATAAGATACCAACCAAAATAGCCTTAAACTGCTCGTGATCCAGACTACTGAAGTTCGTACCAATCAGAATGCAGATCACACAGGTAATTGCAGCCGCCACAATAATGACAAGTCCCAGCATAACATAAGACTTGAAATTCCGCTTCAGATTACCGAAAAAGTTCGGTCCTGCAATAAATCCAACGGAAGTCACAAAGAAAATCAATCCCATATTTTCTACTATCTTAAGCGCTTCTACAGAAAAGGAAACCTCTTCAACCTTAAGATTATCCGCTAATGTTGCATATAATAAGCATCCATAAAGGAGCGCTATAATAAATACTCCTGCTGTTCCCAGATTAATTCCTTTTACTGTCACCTTACCAAGTGCATAGCCGATGGCAGCAATTGCAAAAACTGAGAAAGTAAGAAATACTACAGATTTTACTGCCAATATTCCTCCAAATAACTCCATGTCTAAAAATCTCCCTTCTACTTATGCTGTTCCAGATAGGCAGCACGTCCGCTTTCGTACAGGTTATTTCCCTCGCTGTCAATAATAACAACAAGCGGCATATCTTCTACATAAAGCTTTCTAAGAGCCTCTGCCCCAAGATCTTCATAAGCAATCAGTTCTGCTTTTTTAATACATTTTGCTAAAAGAGCGCCAGCTCCGCCAATTGCCCCAAAATATACGCCGGAATATTTCTTCATTGCATCGATAACTTCCGGAAGACGTGCGCCTTTCCCAATCATTCCACGCGCGCCCACAGACATCATAGTCGGTGCATAAGCGTCCATACGTCCGCTTGTTGTCGGTCCTGCGGAACCAATGACCTGTCCCGGTTTTGCCGGAGTCGGTCCTACATAATAAATGGTCGCATCTGTCGGGTCAAAAGGAATCTCTTCTCCTCTTGCAAGAGCTTCACACATACGCTTGTGTCCCGCATCACGGGAAGTATAAATCGTTCCGGTTACAAGCACGCTGTCTCCGGCATGAAGTGTCTTTGCAAGTTCTTCTGTTAATGGTAATGTAATCTTTCTAGCTGCCATTTAAATCACCTCCGTTTTGTGGCGTGTTACATGGCAGTTAATATTTACTGCACATGGCATACCTGCAATATGAGTCGGCATTGTCTCAATATTCAGTCCGATCGCTGTTGTCTTGCCGCCAAATCCCTGTGGTCCGATTCCCAGTTCATTTACCTTCTCAAGCATCTCTTTCTCAAGGTCAGCGTAGAACGGATCCGGATTCTCAGAATCGATTGGACGCATCAGCGCCTTCTTTGCAAGAAGCGCTGCCTTGTCAAAGGTTCCTCCGATTCCGACACCAACTACCATCGGCGGACACGGATTCGGTCCTGCCGTTTCCACAACCTCAAGGATGAAGTCTTTAATTCCCTGCAGGCCATGAGATGGCTTAAACATACGAATCTGGCTCATATTCTCACTTCCGAAGCCTTTTGGTCCGACTGTAATCTTAATCTGTTCACCCGGAACAATCTCCGTATAAAGCATTGCCGGAGTATTATCACCTGTGTTGCCACGGCGTACCGGATCTTTTACAACGGATTTTCTGAGATATCCCTTATCATACCCACGGCGTACTCCCTCATTTACAGCCTCTGCCAGATCCCCGCCTGTCAGATGCACATCTTGTCCAATCTCAAGGAATACACATGCCATACCAGTATCCTGGCAGATTGGTACACATTCATTATCCGCGATCTCAAAATTTTCGATAATATTATCGAGAATTCCTTTTGCGATTTCCCCATCTTCACACGCACGGCAATTCTTGATTGCACACTTTACGTCCTCCGGAAGATGCTCATTTGCCTCGATACAAAGCTTCTCGACTACATCTGTAATCTTGCTTACTTCTATCTCACGCATTTTTGTCACACTCCTATCCTTTCTTTGTTAAGAAATCCTATAAACAAAAATTTATGTTTACATAACTCATCCCCCTGCTAAGAAAGCAGGGGGTATTTATCTACATTTTCCAATTATCTCTCATGACGTGCATACTCTGGAAGCAGACGCGGGGATACCTCTCCGGTATGGATGGCCTCTGCATCAAGCTCCTTCGCATAAGCCTTCACATGATCTAAATTCATTGTGCCAAGCTCAACCTCTTTTGCCTTTGCAGCCGCTTTCTTACCTGCATTTCTCCCGAATACGATTACGTCAAGAAGGGAATTGCCCATCAGACGGTTTCTTCCGTGAATTCCACCTGCTGCCTCTCCCGCTACCAGAAGGTTCGGGATTGCATTGGTAAATCCATCTCCGTTTATCTCCAGACCACCATTCTGATAGTGCAGAGTCGGATAAATCAGAATCGGAACCTTTCTCATATCGATTCCATAGTTCATATACATACGGAACATCGCAGGAATTCTCTTCTCGATAGTTCCTTCGCCGCCGAGAATCTCAATCATCGGTGTATCCAGCCATACGCCCTTTAAGCCACCCGGCACATCCACGCCACGTCCTTCTCTACACTCACGGATAACGCCGGAAGCATTAACGTCACGTGTCTCCAGCGGATGAATATAAGCTTCACCGTCCGCATTGACAAGCTGTGCACCAACAGAACGAACCTTTTCTGTTACCAGCGCACCAAGAATCTGTGACGGATAAACCGCTCCGGTCGGATGATACTGGATAGAATCCTGATAAAGGAGCGGAGCGCCTGCACGGTATCCTAAGATCAGACCGTCTGCAGTTGCACCGTAATGATTGGATGTCGGGAAGCCCTGATAATGCATTCTTCCCGCACCGCCGGTCGCAATGACAACCGTCTTCGCTCTGGCAACCAGATAATCGCCGGTCTCCATATTTTGAAGAACCGCACCTGCTACCTGTCCTTTTTCATCTTTCAGAAGTTCCACTGCAGAAGTAAATTCTACAACCGGAATACCGAGGTTCAATACTTCATCTCTTACCGTCCGCATAATCTCTGAACCGGAATAATCCTTAGCCGCATGCATTCTCTTTCTGGAAGTACCGCCGCCATGTGTGGTAACCATCGTTCCGTCTTCTTCCTTATCAAACTCTACGCCCAGCTCGTTCAGCCATTTGATGGCATCCGGAGCTTCCATTACCAGTCGTTTTACAAGTTCTGGTCTTGCGGCAAAATGTCCGCCGCCGAAGCAGTCCAGGTAATGCTGTACCGGTGAATCGTTCTCTTTGTCCGCTGCCTGGATGCCACCTTCTGCCATCATCGTATTGGCATCGCCGATTCGAAGCTTCGTTACGATCATAACATTTGCCCCGGCATTGTGTGCTTCGATAGCACAGGAAGAACCTGCACCGCCGCCACCGATAACAAGTACATCTACGTCGTAATCAATCTTTGTAATATCAATGTCCTCATCAAGAATACGGCTGTTCGAATGCAGCATTTCTGCCAACTCAAGCGGAGCCTTCTCGCCTTTATTCGGACCTACTTTAATCTCTGCAAAAGCATCTGGATTATAATCTGGATGGAACTCCTTCAGAAGAGCGTCTTTTTCATCTGCAGTCAGACGTCTTGGCTCTGTAGCCATACGTTCTGCTCTTGTAGCCTCTACCTTTTTGATGGATTCCATCATATTTTCTGGATATGGTGCATACATATTTTCGCCCTCCTTATTTCTCAATTTCTCTTGTATTGTAAAGTTCCTGCATCTCTTCAATCGGTTTCTGCATAATCTGCTCAATCAGCTCATCATACTCGCCTCTGTTAATCTCTTCCACACGGTTTTTCAGATGCTCTGTCTCCGGTGCAATATATTTTCCTGTCAGTCTTCTTGCAAGAAGTCCAACCATCGGATGAGAAATACCTGCCGGACATCTTACAGAACAGCATCCACAACTTACGCAGTCAAAGGATTCCTCTGCGCATTTCTCGAATTCTCCGCGCTGTGCATATGCGATATACTGCATAACATTCAAATCCTGTGTACATGCCTTTGTACATGCATTACATCCGATACAGCTGTAAATTTCCGGATATAATTCCATCATTACACGCTGATCCGGTTTAATCTCGTTAATATCATAGGTTCTCTTATCTGTCGGGAAGAACGGAATACTTGCTACATACATTCCTTCCTCTACCTGTGTCTGACAGGCAAGACAGGTCTTTAATTCATTTTTTCCCTTGATTCTGTATATCGTAGCACATGCTCCACAGAAACCATGACGGCAGCCACAGCCGCGCTTTAACGTATATCCGGCATATTCCATTGCTGTCATAATGGTCAAATCTGCCGGCACACTGTATTTTTTACCGAAAAAATATACATTTACCATTTTTTCCATGTTTGGTTTTCCTTTCTTTTTCTAGTACTCGTTAGGTAACTCATCAATCTCATCAAACCGGAATACCGGGCCGTCCTTGCAGACGTATTTAGATCCAATATTGCAGCGGCCGCATTTACCGATTCCACACTTCATACGAAGCTCCAGTGTGGTATATACCTGCTCTCTCGTAAAGCCAAGCTCCTGAAGGCCTGCAAGCACAAACTTAATCATAATCGGAGGTCCACATACGAGCGCTGTCTTATCTGTATCAAATCCAAGCTCTTTTACGTAATTTGGAACAAATCCTACATGTCCGTCCCAGCCTTCCTGCTCCCGGTCAATCGTCAGGTATACATTCACGCCCTCTGCCTTCATCCATACTTCCTGGATTTCCTTTAACTGAACCAGATCATCTGCGGAACGGGAACCATATACAATATCTACCGTTCCGTAATTCTCACGGTTATCCAATACATAATTAATCACAGAACGAAGCGGTGCAAGACCGATACCTCCGGCAATGAACAGAAGGTTCTTGCCCTTCAGTTCTGTCTCTACCGGGAAAGAATTTCCATATGGTCCACGTACCGTAATCTCGTCGCCTACCTCAAGGCTGTGCAGGTAATCGGTAAGGATTCCGCATTTTTTAATACTGAATTCCTGATATTCTTTATTTGTCGGTGAAGAAGTAATGGAAAACATACCTTCACTGATGCCAGGCGCACATACCATAGCACACTGTCCCGGCATATGCTCGAACAGCTTGCCGCCCTCCGGTGCATTTACACGAAATGTCTTTACATCCGGCGTCTCCTGACGGATATCTGTAATCACGCCAACTTTAGGAATCAGAGTATCTAATGTGTAATTTTTATGACAGGTACATTCGCTCATTCTTTCTCACCTCCCTGATTCTGAAATGCTTTGATTACTTTTACGATGTTTAAGGATGCCGGGCATTTTGCAACGCATCGTCCGCAGCCCACACAAGAATACATCCCATCATTATTTGCCGGATAATATACCAGCTTGTGCATAAATCTCTGACGGAATCTCTGCATCTGGCTTGTACGGTTATTGCCATGTGCCATCATGGTAAAGTCAGAATACATACAGGAATCCCAGCATCTGTAACGGGAAACTCCGTTTCCGGTATCATAATCCTTAATGTCATAGCACTGGCACGTCGGACATACGAACGTACAGGTTCCGCATGCAAGGCATGGTTTATAAAGCTCTTCCCACAAAGGAGAATCAAATTTTTCTGTCAATGCATCTCCGTTCCAGCCTTCCAGTGAAAGATTGCTGTACGGAAGCTTCTCGATAATGCCGCGGATGGCTTCTTTCTCTGCTTCTACCTTATCTGCTTCTGTCTCTGCATCAACCAGTAATTCCTTCACTGCTTCTGTAAGAGCTTCTCCTTTTTCTGTTGCCGCCTTCCAGTAAAGATCTTCCCCGACTGCCCACACAGCTACGTCCGCTACGGGCTCTGCGGCATCAATGCCGAATACTTTACAGAAACAGGTTTCTTCCGGCTCATGACATGCCATGGCAACAATTGTTCCATGCTCACGTCTTGCTGCATAGAAGGTATCGACCGGCTCAGAAAGAAATACTCTGTCCAGAACCTCAACACCTTTTACATCACAGGCTTTCATGCCAAACACAACAAATTTCTGTTCTTTTAACGCCTCCGGCTCAACAGACATCTTCTTTCCTTCTTTTTTTACAGTATAGAGATTCTCACTCTGCGGAAAGAATGCATCCTTTGGCGATTTTACTGTTTTGAGTGTATCCAGGTCAACTTCTGCATCCTCGCTCCATGCAGCGAAATTCACCTGTCCGCTTACCTTAACCGGCAGATACAGTTCCTGATTATTCGCAATTAACCGGAATAATGCGGGCAGATTATCTTTTGCTATCTTATACATACATTATCCCCTCTCTCCTACGATACTTGGTTCCGCATCCTCAAACGTATAGTTTGTAAGCGGTGCTTTTGACGTGGTATCTTCTCCTGCCTGATATTCTCCGTACAGCACATCAATATCTTTGATAAACTTACGGTTAAACAGATGAAGCGGTATTCCCTGCGGACATACACGGCTGCACTCGCCGCAGTCGGTACATCTTCCTGCCACATGGAATGCACGGATAATATGGAACATCTTCTCCTCAAAGGAATCTACATTTGCCTTCTGGGAGCTGTCGAACTTATTACTGTCGAATACACACTTCCGGCAGCTGCATGCAGGACAGACATTTCTGCAGGCATTGCAGCGGATACATTTGCTCAGTTCCTTCTGGAAAAATGCAAATTTTTCTTCCGGTGACATTGCTTCAATTCTTGCAACTTCGTCAAAACGTTCTGCTGTCTTGGTCTCTTTGGACTCGCCAATCAGCTCATCGTATACCTGATGCTCCTTGCCCTTACATACATGACATCTTTCCAGCATGCCATCTGCATAAGCAATACTCTTATCTCCATAAATCGTATGTACATTTAAAGTCTCACAGTCATCCGTAATCTCTGCGCCTTCCACGCTTTCGATTCCTTTGATGCCCTGTGCTTTTATCTGTTCAATATCAAGCTTTCCTTTACAGCCCACGCCGACAATATATGCCTTCTCACGGTCAACGCGGTGCTCTTTGATCAACTGGTTAAAGCTGTATGTATCACATGGTTTTAAACAAACCATCGTCTTTCCTTCCAGTTTGGAAGCTTCAATCATATATTTACTTAAATTTGCTCCACAGAACCCATTATAAACAAAATCTTTCAGGGACTCTGCTGTCTCAAAGTAAGCCGGTTCCGGATTATAAGGCAGGTCTCCGGCTTTCCAGCCGAGAACACGTGCTACGGTTCCGTTTTCCAGCAGCTCTTTCGCGCGGTTAACTAACTCCTGCATCTCAAATCCCCCAATCTTACATTTTTTCCGAGAGAATAAATCTTTTCCACAAACTCATTCATGGTCGTGGAGAACTTCACACCCTCTGCCGCAGATACCCATTCTACACGGGTACGTCCATTCTCTACACCGATATAATCCAGCATGGAGAACAGAAGCGTCATACGTCTTCTTGCGTAATAATTTCCGGTGCTGTAATGGCAGTCTCCCGGATGGCATCCACACATGATCACTCCGTCCGCTCCTTTTTCAAATGCTCTTAAAATGAACATCGGATTGACACGACAGGAACATGGAACACGAATAATCTTTACATCTGCCGGATAGGTCAGACGACTGCTTCCGGCAAGGTCAGCTCCTGCATAACTGCACCAGTTACAGCAGAACGCTACAATTTTCGGTCTGAATTCTTCTTTTGTCTCTACCTGCATATTGCATCTACCTCCGCTATAATCTGTCTGTTTGAGAAGCCCTGCAGATCCATGGCGCCTGATGGACAAGCTACTGTACATGCTCCGCATCCCTGACACAGTGCATTGTTTACAACAGCAATACGTCTTACTTCCCGGATACCATGGTCATTTACTTCTTTATCTTCATAGGTAATCGCACCATACGGACATACATTCTCACAGGTAGAACATCCGTTACACAGAAGTTCATCAGAATGTGCCGTACATGGATTGGTCATCAGTTTATCCTTTGCCAGAAGTCCGATTGCTTTTACAGCGGCAGCGCCTGCCTGTGCAACCGTCTCCGGAATATCCTTTGGTCCCTGACATACACCGGACAGGAAGATACCTGCTGTCGGTGACTCTACCGGACGAAGCTTCGCATGTGCTTCTGTCAGGAAGTTATTAGTATCAATACTTGCAGTCAGCATCGTTGCAATCTTACGTACATCCGGATTCGGCTCAATTGCAGTTGCGAGAACTACCATATCTGCCTCTTTGAGAATCTGCCTGTTATCCAGAAGGTCGGAACCCTGAACAAGAAGCTTTCCATTTGGCTGCGGAATAACCTTTCCGACCTGCCCCTTGATATAATTCACACCATACTGCTCTACCGCTCTTCTGTAGAACTCATCAAAGTTCTTTCCTGGTGTACGTACATCTATATAAAATACGGTTACGTTGACATCCGGATATTTATCACGGATCAACATGGCATGTTTTGCAGTATACATACAGCAGATTTTAGAGCAGTAGCTCTTTCCTCTGTCATCTGCACAACGGCTTCCCACACACTGAATAAATACCATCTCTTTTGGTGGTTTTCCATCAGAAAG
>CALFCS010000011.1 GCA_937950565.1 uncultured Lachnospiraceae bacterium | reverse complement strand
AAATCCCCATCAAAGACAATGCCACGGATTCCCAGCCTCTCGGCGCCATCTACATTTTCCGCTCTGTCGTCAACAAAAAAACATTCCTGCGCACTCAGCCGGTATTTATCCAGCAGATACTGGTAAATACCAGAATCCGGCTTCAACATATGAATATCACAGGATACGACAATCCCGTCAAAATACGTAAATGGCGCAAACCTTGGAAAATAATCATAAAAGGCATCGCTTGCATTGGATAGTACATATAGCTGATAGCCTGCTTTCTTTGCTTCATCACAAAATTCCCTTGCACCTGCAACAGGCCACATACACATCATCCACTCAAGAACACATTTTCTAAGCGCTCCGTGCAATCTCTCCGGCACCCGTTTGCTCACTTCATCAAAACGTTCTGCATCTTTTATATATCCCAGGTCGCCCTCTATCCACTGCGGACCTTCGAACAGTTCCTGCCTGATAACTGCCCGGTCTTCCTCACAGTCCAAAAACCGATTCAGACAAACCTCCGGATCATAGTTAAGCAGAACGTTCCCCATGTCTAAAATAATATTTTTAATCATATATACACCCTGCTTCTCCTGATTATCAACTTAGCAAAGCAATATCCTGTTCCCTGTCAGTGTCTACTGACAATACTACGATATCCTCTTTCCTCACATAGGCAATACTGCATTTATTACCATAATTGTCATATACCTGAATGGTTAAAAGGTCTCCTGTTTCCTGCAATATTCCGGTTGTCGGATACTCGTCATTCTCAGATAGTTCAATAGAAACAAATATTTTCTTTTCACAACAATATTTCAGAAGGGAATCCAGCAAATTATCACTGTATTTTATGTCTAATTTACGATGTGACTGATGCTTTCGTTCATATAATTTTTTAATCTTATCCCCATATTCGCTATTTGTTTCAATCTGAAAAATATCATCAATCTCCCGAAGAATAAATCCATCATATAAACCTCTGCTGGAAATATGTGCAATCAGGACATATTCATCGTCTACTTCACTTACATAACCAGTGTAAGAAACACCAGTATCTTCAATATCTGTATAAAAACTTCCAATCTCATGTGAATACTTTAATTTTTCTAAAATTTCTTTCATAATATATCATTGCTCTCCTTTAATCCCGATGCTTGTTCAATGTTGTATAGAGCCATCTTCCACCGGCGCTCAAATCCGATTCTGTAAATCCGCCTGTCTTTGTACAAGAAGGACTTAACATAGCGGAACTTTCTGCTTTATTTGACAAGTTCCACGCCACATAACTGACCCCAAGTTTATCCATTTCAGCTACCCATTTATCCGCTTCGGCTATATCAAGCGCCCCATTTCCACTTGCATCACAGATGCCATATTCCGTTACAAAAACAGGAAGCCCTGTTAAAACAGCATTCGTCATTTTGTCCCGGAGATCCTGCTTATGTGTTCCGGCATAAAAATGCAGGGAATACATGAGATTATCGTAACCGGTAATCGGGCTGGCCGCCGCCTGATCAACATATTGTGACCAGTTCGGTGTTCCGACAATAATAACTGCATCTTTATCATGATTACGAATAACCGGGATAATTTCCTGCGCATAAGCTTTTATATCGTTCCAGGAAGTACCCCCGTTCGGCTCATTACAGATTTCATATAAAATGTTATCTGCATCCGAAAACTCTGCTGCTATTTCGTTGAAAAAGGCTTTCGCCGCTTCTTTATATGTATTCGGGTTCGCATCTGAAAGAATATGCCAGTCAACAATTACATACAATCCCTGATCAGCCGCACACCGGATTCCATTTTTCACCAGTGTCTTCAGATACTCCTGATTTCCGCCTGTACAATAACCGTTATATTCTGCTGTATACATAGCAAGACGAACTACATTGGCATTCCATTTTTCTTTTAAATCCTTGAAACATTCGGCATTGATATACCCCGGGAACCATGCAATCCCATGTGTGCTGACACCCCGTAGCTGCACCGGTCTTCCATCTTCTCCGACAAGTCTTGTCCCTGCAACGTGAAGCGCACTCGTTGTAACCGGTTCCTTTATTCCTATAAATCTCCGAAGAATCGTTGCAACCTCAGCTCTTCCTGCATTTCCCTGAGGATTAATATACCCCTTATCTCCGGTAAGCAGTCTCTGCTTCACAGCCCAGCCTACAGCATCTTTCGCAAACGCACTGACTCTGTACGCATCCGGGAAATAATCAATGCTGCCTGCTGACATATCATAATCCTTTCCATTCGCATAACGATATAGAATTGTTACAATCTGTTCACGTGTAATACAGTCATTCGGTCCAAATTGATGAGTGTCTGAATATCCGGTAATAATATTCTTTTCACTTGCCCACGTTACAGGCAGCGAAAAGAACTGTC
>CALFCS010000010.1 GCA_937950565.1 uncultured Lachnospiraceae bacterium | reverse complement strand
TTGTGACATGAATGTGTCCTAATTTAAAAGAGTTTATAAAGTTTCTTAAGAAAATAAAAACGCAGCGGGAGGGATTTGAACCCCCGGAGCCTTGCGGCTCTTCTGCTTTCGAGGCAGATGCCATCAGCCAACTCGACCACCGCTGCATACAAAGACAGTATAGCACAGGTATTCTGCATGATGCAATAACGAAAATGAAAGACGGATAAAATCTTTTTTTCGGCTCATAATAAATGTATATATGGAAAGACGCGAAGGGGAGAAAGTTTATGAAGACATTTGATGAATTGTATCAGGATATTTTAAAAAGAAAGTTGTCCCTTAAGGAGCCTCTTCCGGAAGGATACAATCCGGAGCATTTGGACTGTCTGATACATCCGGAAGAATATGCACCTGTTATCAGAGTGGCAGAGTGTGAGTGTAATGCCTATGACAGAGCTTGTGCAAACAGTTGTGTTTTTGATGCAATTGAAGAGTCAGAAGATGGGAAAATGTATATTAATCCGGAGCTTTGTACTGGCTGTGAAGCATGTATCCGTGCGTGTGAAAATGGTAATCTTACTGCCAGCAGGGATACTCTTCCGACAATGAAGGCAGTGCGGGAGACAGAAGGGCCGGCATATGTATTGGTGGCGCCTGCATTCTTTGGACAGTTTAGTGATGCGGTTACGCCAGGGAAACTTAGGACTGCGTTTAAGGCACTTGGATTTGAAGGGATGGTAGAGGTAGCATTGTTTGCAGATGTCCTGACGCTTAAAGAAGCGTTGGAATTTGACCGTCACGTGAAGCATATTGGAGATTATCAGCTTACAAGCTGCTGCTGTCCGGTATGGATTGCAATGATTCGGAAAATATACCGGGAATTGATGCCGCATGTTCCAGGGGCAGTCTCTCCAATGATTGCCTGTGGACGTATGATTAAAAGACTTCATCCGGATGCCGTGACTGTATTTGTCGGTCCGTGCATTGCAAAGAAGAAGGAAGCGAGGGAACCGGATATTTCAGATGCAGTTGATTATGTACTTACCTTTCAGGAGATAAAAGATATTTTTGAGGCGGCAGATATTCATCCGGAGCAATTGAAAGACGATAAGAAGGAACATGCATCTAAAGCAGGGCGGCTCTATGCCAGAACCGGAGGCGTAAGCCAGGCGGTAGCAGAGATGGCAGAGCAGCTTTGCCCGGAGCGTGCGCTGAAAGTGAAGGCTGAACAGGCGAATGGAACAAAGGAATGTATGCAGATGATACAGCGGATTAAAAATGGGGAGACAGAAGCGAACTTCTTTGAAGGTATGGGATGTGTAGGCGGCTGTGTCGGGGGACCGAAGGCAATTCTTGATAAAGAAGAAGGGACAAAATACGTGGATTATTATGCAGAGAACTCGCCGTTTGGGACACCGCTTGAGAATCCATATGTGCGAAAATTTCTGGAAGATTTGGGGATTCATACAGTAGAAGAATTGATAGAAGACGAAATGCTTGTGCGTGAGTTTTAGGCACAGGCATTTTGTCTTATAATAACATGGATAAATATTTTTCATAATTTACTCCGTCATTTCTCGGGATATGCAGTCTGACTGCATCAGCAATAGAAGCCTCCAGAAATTTCCCGGCTGTCCGGATAACTTCCGGAATTGGAATACCTTTAGCGGCGCCACCGGCTATGCAGGAGGCAAATAAATCGCCGGTTCCGGAATAGCTTTCTCCGATATACGGAAAAGCAGAAAAGGAAGAAGCATTTTCCGAAATATATAAATTTCCCATTAAATCAGTCCCTTCTTTATCTGTAAGATGGATTCCCGTAACAATAATATGTTCCGGACCATTTTTCTGAAAAGAATCGGCCAGTTCTTTTATGGCGTTTATTCGCATCTCTGTATCATTAATTTTATGGATATCTTCATAATCGGCATCTGTAAGAAGGCAGAGTTCTGTAAGGTTTGGAGTAATAATATCAGCCCGCCTGGCCAGTTTTTTCATTTCCCTTAGAAGATTGGGGGTAAATACAGCGTATTTGTTTCCGTCATCTCCCATGACCGGGTCTACAAGAAGAAAGGTGTCCGGTGTATCAAACGTATCTATGAAATGGAAGATATGATGAATCTGTTCTTCTCCGGCAACAAATCCGGTATAAATACCATCAAATCTCTGCCCCATTTTTGCCCATTCCCGGCGAAAATATTCCATTTTATCTGTATAATCATCCAGATAATAGCTGGGATACCCGGTCTGTGCAGTAAGGATAGCAGTCGGCAGCGGACATGCCTGTACCCTCATAGCTGAAAGAACGGAAATGGCGGCAGTCAGAGAGCAGCGTCCAAAGCCGGATAAGTCATTGATAACAGCAATTTTTTTTGTCATAGTTGTCATAGCAATCCTCTTTCTTAATATAAAATCTCCGGAGACTATATTAGCATCAAACTGGATGTTTTGAAAAGTCCAGACAGATAAAAAACAACCAGTCCAGAATGATAACAGCATTGCGTTTAACAGATGGTGCATGTTATAATTGTTATGTATTGATTAATCTTTCTTAAAGGAGATTTTATTATGGCTCTTGAAAATAAATTAGGGCTTACAAATTCTGCTGACCTTGCCAGGGAAGAAGAGCGTCTAAGTAAGAAAAAAGCAATTGAACTTTTTGAAAATGACATATTGGATAAAATGGAAGCCGGCAGGTTTGCTACCCTCAAAGCAATTCATAAATACCTTTTTGAAGATATTTATGAATTTGCAGGACAAATACGAAAGATAAATATTGCAAAGGGAAATTTCCGTTTTGCGCCGGTTATGTACTTGGAAGCCGCTCTCAAAAATATTGATAAAATGCCTCAATCTGATTTTGATGAAATTATTGAAAAATATGTGGAAATGAATGTTGCCCATCCATTCCGTGAGGGGAATGGGCGCAGCACCCGTATATGGCTTGATCATATTCTGAAGGTTGAAATCGGACAGGTCATAGATTGGAGAAAGGTAGATAAAGAGGATTATCTTCTAGCTATGGAGCGCAGCCCAATTAAAGATATTGAAATCAAGTACCTTTTAAGGAAAGCATTGACGGATGAAATTGATAGCCGCGAGGTTTATATGAAAGGGCTTGACCATAGTTATTACTATGAGGGCTATACTACCTTTAAGGCAGAAGAATTATAATTGTTAAATGAACAAAGGGGAGGAATTTATCATGTTTCGATATGTTCATACGAATATCATTGCGAAGGATTGTAAAAGATTGATTTCATTTTACAAGAAAGTATTTAACTGCAAGAGTATCGGAGAAACACGTGATCTGCGGGGAGACTGGTTAAATAAAATGACCGGACTGCCTGATGCCCATATTGTTGGAGAGCACTTGTGCCTGCCCGGATATGGAGAGGATCATCCGACACTTGAAATTTTCTCGTATGACAAAATGATTTCTGCAGATGTTCCGCAGATAAACCGCTGTGGACTTGCGCATTTAGCCTTTGAGGTGGATGATGTGGAAGAAACTTTAGAGCTACTTCTTCGAGAAGGCGGCGGCCAGATTGGTGAGGTTGTAAGAGCGAAGTATGAAGATGGACGAGAGGCAGTTTTTGTTTATGCGACAGATTGTGAAGGAAATATTATAGAACTGCAGAGCTGGAAGTAAAGGCAACTGTCAAGTGCTGTTAAGTAATTTTGAAAAATTATGTTGACAAGATGGAGAGGAAGCGTTATAATAAATTTTGCTTTGAAAAGCATTTATATTGTATGTGGGCGTAGCTCAGCTGGATAGAGCGTTTGGCTACGGACCAAAAGGTCGGGGGTTCGAATCCTCTCGCCCACGTTGAAAAATCTTGAGTATCAAGAGCTAAAGCACTCCGAATGAACCGGAGTGCTTTTGTGATATTGTGTGAACACGGGGGTTTGTCATGAAAAAGAAAGGAATTCTATTATTGGGGCTCGCAATTGTTCTTTTACTTTGTGCCTGTGGAAAAAGTGAAAGCAAAGAAGAGATGCCAAAGGAAGAGAAAAAAGAACCGAAGGAACTTGTCATTAATACAAAGAATACGGAACCGGAAGAGGAACAAAAGGAGGAGACACCGCCGGAACCGGAAGAAGAGAAGCCACAGGAAAATCAGAAGAATGGATATGTAGTTGTAATTGATGCAGGGCATCAGGCAAGAGGAAACAATGAGAAAGAACCGGTTGGTCCGGGAGCATCACAGATGAAGGCAAAAGTATCTTCCGGTACAGCTGGTGTGGCAACAGGTATGCCGGAGTATGAGCTTACGCTGGCTGTGTCACTGAAGCTTCGGGATGAGCTTTTAAACCGGGGGTATGATGTGATTATGGTCCGGGAGACGCATGATGTGAATATTTCCAATTCAGAGCGTGCGGCAGTTGCGAATAATGCAGGGGCAGATGCATTTATCCGTATTCATGCGAATGGTTCAGAAAATAAAAGCGTAAGTGGAATGATGACAATCTGCCAGACATCCAAAAACCCATACAATGGCGGACTTTATGCGAAAAGCAAGGCCTTGGCTGAGAATGTATTAAACAGCATGGTGGCGGCGACAGGAGCAGTCAGAGAGAAGGTATGGGAAACAGATACTATGAGTGGAATTAACTGGGCGCAGGTGCCTGTAACGATTGTGGAAATGGGTTATATGACGAATCCGGAAGAAGATAAGAAAATGGCAGATGAAGGGTATCAGAAATTGCTGGCTGCAGGAATTGCAGATGGAATTGATGCATATTTGGGGATTTAGATGCCCGGATGATGTCGAAAGTTTTCTATAATTGATACAGTGAGAAAAAAAGGTTTGAAAAGTGATAGATTTGTAGTATAATACCTTTAGTTTCGAGGTAGTCGATTCAGACCAGGATTCCCAAAAACAATTGTTGGCTTATGAAAGGATTAATAGAATATGATGAGAGAAAAATATGAAACTCTGCCGCTTGCGACATTGAAGGAACTTGCGAAGGCGAGGGGAATAAAAGGGATTTCTACAATGAAAAAAGCGGAAGTAATTGAACGAATGCTGCTTGAAGACGAAAAAGACCGGCAGAAAGCGAAGAAGGAATCTCAGGCGACTGTGAAGGAAATGTCTGCAAATACCGGGGATAAAGATCTGAAGGAATTGCATGATATAGATAAACTTGACAGTGGAGTTGTGGTAAGCGGGATTCTGGAAGTTATGTCAGATGGATTTGGATTTATCAGAAGTGAGAATTATCTTCCGGGAGACAATGATATTTATGTATCCCCGTCCCAGATTCGAAGATTCGGTCTTAAGACCGGAGATATTCTGGAAGGGCATACGAGAATTAAAACACAGCAGGAAAAGTTTAGCGCGCTTCTTTATTTGACGAAAATTAATGGAATTGATCCGCTTGTGGCAATGAAGAGACCAAGCTTTGAGGATCTTACACCAATATTTCCGAATGAGAGGCTGAAGCTGGAGTGTGGAAGGACAAGCACAGCCATGCGGGTTATGGATTTGCTTTCCCCAATTGGAAAAGGCCAGAGAGGTATGATCGTATCACCTCCGAAGGCAGGTAAGACAACACTGCTTAAGCAGGTAGCATTATCCGTACAGAAAAATAATCCGGAGATGCATCTTTTGATTCTTTTGATCGATGAACGTCCGGAGGAAGTGACGGATATTAAAGAAAGCATTGAAGGAGAGAATGTGGAAGTTATCTATTCGACCTTTGATGAACTTCCGGAGCATCATAAGCGTGTTTCAGAGATGGTTATTGAGCGTGCGAAACGTCTGGTTGAGCATGGTAAGGATGTTATGATTCTTCTTGACAGCATCACAAGGCTTGCCAGAGCGTATAACCTGACAGTGCCGCCTTCAGGAAGAACCTTGTCCGGTGGTCTTGATCCGGCGGCTCTTCATATGCCAAAGCGCTTCTTTGGTGCGGCAAGAAATATGCGTCAGGGAGGAAGTCTTACAATTCTTGCGACGGCTCTTGTGGATACTGGAAGTAAGATGGACGATGTTGTGTACGAAGAGTTTAAGGGAACCGGCAACATGGAGCTGGTACTTGACAGAAAACTTTCTGAAAAGCGTATATTCCCGGCGATTGATATACCGAAGTCCGGGACGAGAAGAGAGGACCTGCTTCTTACAAGAGAAGAACAGGAGGCCGTTGATATTATGCGCCGCGCCCTGAATGGTATGCGTGCAGATGAGGCAGTGGATAATATCCTGAATATGTTCTCTCGTACAAGAAATAATATGGAATTTATTCAATTAGTAAAAAAGACAAAATTAATCTAGACAATGGGATGGTTTTGTGATACAATAACAAAGCTGTTTAGAAAATGAATATTAATCGCAGACTGCGATAACTTTGATAAAGAAAAGAAGAGGTGAAAAACATGAAAGAAGGAATACATCCAGCATATCATCAGGCAACTGTAACTTGTAACTGTGGTAACACATTTGTGACAGGTTCTACAAAAGAAGATATTCACGTAGAAATTTGTTCCAAATGCCACCCGTTCTACACAGGACAGCAGAAAGCAGCTCAGGCACGTGGCCGTGTTGATAAGTTCAATAAGAAA
>CALFCS010000009.1 GCA_937950565.1 uncultured Lachnospiraceae bacterium | reverse complement strand
TCTGTCATATAGAACCTCCTTCGTAAATTGTGTGCAGGAGATTCCTGATTACAGTGAAACATCTGACAGACACTACTTTTTTATCCTGTTTTTCTGCCTTATCTGCTTTTCGATCTTATCCACCAGATTCAGAAACCCCTCTGCTATTTTAATGTGAAATAAAGCATTGAGATTTCTGATTATGCCTGTTATGGCACGGTTACTGATGTACAAGATTTGCTATCAGATGCGAAGTCTTCGCTTTTAGAATCGAAATATAAATGCTTTTCTTTATCTTACCACAGTAGGCAATAAAATGTCATCCTTTATTTTCCGAAAACCTCTATCCCCTCGACTTCGTCCCGGTGCCGTCCCGCTTCGCCGCCTTCAGGCGGTTCAGCGTGACTTCTTTTTCTCCATAAGGCACCTTGCATTCTTTTCCTTCTTCGAAAAGATACACGTTCTCGAGTTCATCATTTTTCTTCAAGCGGATTCCCCGGACGCCGACAGCGCCTTTCTTCTTCTCCGACACCTCTTCAGCCCCAAACCGAAGGAAATATCCGTCCTTCGTCTGCAGCACAACCTGCTGGTTATCGTTTATCACCTGCACATTTACCACTTCGTCTTCTTCTTGAAGCTTCGTCGCGGCAATGGTTCGTTTTGCGACCTGGAATTCCGTTCCTTCGACCTTCTTGATCATCCCCTGCTTTGTCGCAAATAAGAATTTCGCATAGCGGGTCTGCTCGGAATCACAGATATAGATAATCATTTCCTGGGTGCTGTCATAGTTACTGATATTATCAATCGGCTGCCCTTTATCCCGGAATTTACCGTGCGGAAGGTCCAGCACTTTAATCTGATGCATTCTCCCGGTATTCGTAAAGACGCACAGCTTTCCGGTATTCATACAACTAAGTATGTACTTATTCTCCGAATCTGCCGCCTCCTTATTTCTTTCATACGCAGCCGTATCGATCGTTTTCGCATATCCGAAGCGGTCCATAAGGAAGACAACCTCCTGCTCTTCAATCTTCTTTTCTTCGTAGACAGCTTCCTCCGCATTTTCTACGACGGTACGACGTTTTCTTGCATATTCCTTTTTGATTTTATCCAAATCTTCTATAATGACTTCCGCCATAGAATCATAATTATTTAAAATATCTTCGTATTTTGCAATATTTTTAATCGTCTCCTCATGCTCCTTCATCAGAGCTTCGATTTCCAGTCCGATTAATTTATACAGGCGCATCTCCAGAATTGCGGTAGCCTGGCGCTCAGTAAACCGGAGCATAGCGGCCATCTTTTTGGAAATAGATGACTTAAACCGGATATTCTCGGTGATTCCATTTGTCAGGCAGGCTTTCGCATCTTTGACCGACTGGCTTCCTCGCAGAATTTCAATAATCAGATCAATGACATCACAGGCCTTAATCAAGCCTTCCTGGATTTCCTTTTTGTCCAGCTCCTTCGCCAGCAATGTCTTATATTTTCTTGTTGCCAGTTCAAACTGGAAATCCACATGATGCTCGATAATCTTCTTAAGCCCCATCGTTTCCGGCCTGCCATCCGCAACTGCAAGCATATTTACCCCGAAGGTATCTTCCAGACGGGTCTTCTTATAAAGCATATTCGTGAGGTTCTCTACATCCGCACCTTTCTTAAGCTCAATGACAATCCGGATTCCTTCTTTGGAAGACTGGTTAGAAATATCCACAATATCCGCGGTTTTCTTGGATTCCACAAGAGCGCATACATCATTTAAAAATTTGCCGATTCCGGCGCCAATCATCGTATATGGAATTTCTGAAATCACAAGGCGCTTCTTACCGCCCTTCATCTCTTCGACTTCCACTTTTCCCCGAATCTTAATCTTTCCGGTTCCTGTTTCATAGATATTCAGAAGATCATCCTTATTGACAACAATTCCGCCTGTAGGAAAATCCGGCCCCTTCACATATTTCATCAGCTGCTTCGTGCTGATTTCATCATTTTTCATATAAGCCTTGACCGCATCGATGACCTCACCCAGATTGTGTGTCGGAATACTGGTCGCCATACCGACCGCGATGCCTTCCGCGCCATTAATGAGCAGGTTCGGAATGCGCACCGGAAGAACTTCCGGCTCCTTCTCTGTCTCATCAAAATTAGGAAGAAAATTGACAATATCCTTATCCAGGTCTGCAAGATATACCTCCTGGGTAAGCTTCGCAAGGCGGGCTTCTGTATAACGCATGGCCGCCGCCCCGTCTCCTTCTATCGAGCCAAAGTTACCGTGGCCGTCTACCAGCACCATGCCCTTCTTAAATTCCTGCGCCATAACAACGAGCGCCTCGTAAATCGAGCTGTCTCCATGAGGATGGTATTTACCCATCGTATCCCCGACAATACGGGCACATTTCCGGTAAGGCTTGTCCCACTTAATCCCCAGCTCATGCATATCATAAAGCGTCCTTCTCTGTACCGGCTTCAATCCGTCGCGCACGTCCGGAAGGGCACGGGCAATGATAACACTCATGGCATAATCGATATAAGATTTCTTCATTACTTCCGAATACTCGGTTCTGATAATCTGTGAATCTTCCATTTTCTCCTCCCAAACTTACACGTCAAGCTCTGCCTCAGTTGCATTTTCATAAATAAATGCCCGCCTTGGCGGCACTTCTGTTCCCATCAGCATCTCCGTTACACTGGACGCCATGCGTCCATCCTCTATCTCTACCCGTTTCAAAATTCTCCGCTCCGGGTCAAGAGTCGTCTCCCATAACTGCTCCGCATCCATTTCCCCCAGACCTTTGTAGCGCTGCAGTGTAAATGGACCATCATGGGTTTTTCTGTATTTTTCTAACGCCTTGTCATCATACAAATATTCTTCCTTGCCCTTTTTCGGCATTGCCTTGTATAACGGCGGCATCGCAATATAGACATGTCCTTCATAAATCAGCTCCGGCATAAACCGGTAAAACAAAGTAAGAAGCAAGGTGGAAATATGCGCCCCGTCCACATCGGCATCTGCCATAATAATAATTTTATCGTAGCGAAGCTTGCTGATATCAAAATCATTGCCGTATCCTTCGGAAAATCCACATCCAAACGCATTAATCATCGTTTTTATCTCAGCATTTGCAAGAATTTTATCAATACTTGCCTTCTCTACATTTAATATTTTTCCACGAATTGGCAGAATTGCCTGATACATTCTGTTTCTTGCAGTTTTTGCCGAGCCTCCGGCGGAATCTCCCTCGACGATAAAGATCTCGCACTTGCTCGCATCCCGGCTCTCACAGTTCGCAAGCTTTCCATTACTGTCAAAAGAATATTTCTGCTTCGTAAGAAGATTCGTCTTCGCCTTTTCCTCTGTCTTTCGAATCTTTGCAGCCTTCTCCGCACAGCCAAGAACCTTCTTCAGATTGTCAAGATTTCGGTCAAAATACATGACAATCTCATCCCCGGTCACTTTACTGGTTGCCTTTGCCGCGTCCGGATTATCGAGCTTCGTCTTCGTCTGCCCCTCAAAACGCGGGTCCGGATGCTTGATTGAAATAATCGCAGTCATACCGTTCCGGATATCTGCTCCTGTAAAATTCGCATCCTTCTCCTTTAAAATCCCAAGCTCCCTCGCATACTGGTTCATCACTGTCGTAAAAGTCGTCTTAAAGCCGGTCAGATGGGTTCCGCCTTCCCCGTTATAAATGTTGTTACAGAACCCAAGTATATTTTCATGAAATTCATTGACGTACTGGAAAACCGCCTCTACCTCAATCCCTTCGGCTTCCCCCTTAAAATACACCGGGTCATGGATCACTTCCTTCTTGGAGTTCAAATCTTTAATAAATCCCAGAATCCCATCCGGCTCGTGATATACAATATGTTCTTCCTCAGCGCCTCTTAAATCTTCGAATATAATCGTAAGCTCCGGATTCAGATAGGTCGTCTCATGCATACGGCTCTTGACCTCTTCTGCACGAAACTTCGTCTTTTCAAATATCGTATCATCCGGAAGAAAATTTACTTTCGTTCCGGTTTTTCTCGTCTTTCTGAGCTTAGGCAGTAAACCATCCACCAGCTCCACTACCGGAATCCCCCGCTCATACCTGTCATGATGGACAAATCCGTCACAACTGACTTCTACATCCATATAAGCAGACAATGCATTTACAACCGAAGAGCCGACACCGTGAAGTCCTCCGCTCGTCTTATATACAGAATCATCGAATTTTCCTCCGGCATGCAGAGTCGTATATACGACACGCTCCGCCGGAACTCCTTTAGCATGCATCCCTACCGGAACCCCACGCCCATTATCTGACACGGTAGCAGAACCATCCTTCTCCAGCGTCACATGTATCTCACTGCAATACCCGGCAAGATGCTCATCCACCGCATTATCCACTATTTCATATATCAAATGATTGAGTCCCTTCGTTGAGACACTTCCGATATACATTCCCGGTCTTTTCCGGACTGCCTCCAGCCCTTCTAATACCACAATACTTTCTGCATCATATGTATTCTGCTTTGCCATATTATCTGTATCCTTTCACCAATATCACGCCCCTCTTCCGGGCTTTGGATAGATTTACCCACACTGCAAATATCTTATCACAAAATATTGTGCGAATCAAACATATTTTACGGAGTCAGCACATGATCTAGTACGTCTGCAAGTAATTCCATGGCATTTCGCATCTCACCGACCGTATTCGTCTGTGCACCCGCTTCAATAAGCAGGGATTTGGGCATAAAATGCATATTATACCGATATCCCTTCAGGTAAATCCGCCTTGTAAATCCGGGATAAAGTTTTAACGCCGCGAGCTGCATCTGCAGGGAAAATGCAAGATTATCTTCAATATAAGGATTCTTCAGATAAGAAATATCTCCGTTTGCCCGTGTACGGCTAAGTCCGTTAAAAAACATAATCTGGGCGGTCGCTTTTCCATTTACATCGGTCACAAGATGCGTTGTCTTCGCCACGCCGTCCCGGTGAAGGTCAATGACCACCTCAATCGTTGGATTTTCCTGCAGGATTCTCGGAATCTCTTTTTCCGCCAGCTGGTACGCCTTGCTCCGGTCTGTTTTGCCATTGATCAAATCATATACCCCTTCATGATGAAGCGTCGGGATACCTCTTGCATTTAACAGCTCCGTAAGATAAGTACCCATTCCCATAATGGTTGTAGACACATCTCCCGGGACAGAGTCTGCAAATGCTTCCTGTGAATGGGTATGATAAATCAGCACCTTTGGTCCTGCGCTTTCTGTCTGAAGCGTCATATCTTTCCCAAGCAGTTTTTCTGCATTCAGCTCCTCCGGTCCGGTCATTGTCGTGCTGTCAACCGTATAAAAATTCCCTACCAAATATTCATAATTCATAAGCTTACTCGTATCTGTATCTACAGCAGGCGCAGGCGTTGAAGCCACAGGCACATTTTCCTCATTGCCAATCAGATTCCCCTTCTCATCAACTGCATTTTCATCTGATGCCTGTCTTGCAAGTATCATCTGGAAAGTCTCCCTGTCCTCGATATCGGTATCCGTCATCTCAGATTCATTTACATAATTCCCCAGGGGCACGCGCTTAAGCGCGCATCCTGCAATCCACTCCGCTGGTGACGTTCCCTGCTTTTCCAAAGAATACATAAACCCTGTCAAATAATTTCTCTGCACATGATGAAAGAGAATCTCATCCGGCCCAGTCATCATCTTCCGTACATCCTCGAGTGTAATATAACGAAAAGCAGATGCCAGCACATATACAGCCAATATACATACTGTCACTGCAAGCATCACCCTGCTGATCCTTCCTTTTTTTCTCACTTCATCACTCCGACATCTTTTTTCTTAACACTATATGATAAAAACACACTTATTATGTGCATGTCCTTCCGGAAAACAGCAGATTCAAGGCTTCCGATATGGTATAGCTGATTCGCTTCACGGTTTCATCAATATCCTTCGGTGTCACAAAAAGGCCGTTCAAATGCGGGGAAATCAACTCTTTTACCAGCTCATACTTCTCCGCCCCGCTGTATCCCTGCATAACAAGACCTACTCCCTTAAGCGCCTCAGAGCTTTCCAGCGCCGCAAGAAAATTTTCCATTGTATCATTCACAATTGTCGCCGCATCTACAACTGTCGGCACTCCAATTGCGATAACCGGAACTCCGACGGTCTCCTCGGTAATCGCGTTCCTGTGATTTCCAACGCCCGAGCCCGGATGAATCCCTGTATCTGCTATTTGAATGGTGCGGTTCAGCCTCTTGGAACTTCTTGCAGCCAGTGCGTCAATTGCAATCACGAGATCCGGCTTTGTCTCATTCACGACTCCTTTTATAATTTCAACAGTCTCCATTCCCGTCTGCGCCATCACTCCCGGAACAATTGCGCTTACAAGACTCAGCTTCTCCTCTCCCATCGCGTATTTGCCATATTCCTTTATCACATGCCTGGTAATATTCAGATTATCTGCCACATAGGGACCAAGTGCATCCGGAGTGACCTTACGATTTCCAAGACCGACTACCAGGACAGAATATTCCTCCTTCTCATTTTTTATAAAACGGGACAAATACTTCATAAGCTCTACGGATATCTCCCTGTGATACTCCTCATCCGGCACAGCCATATTCGGGGCTTCCATTGTAATATATGTTCCTACCGGTTTCCCCATAACTTTAGCCCCATTTTCTGTCTCTATCTTCACTGTTGTAATCTTAATTTCCCGTTCTTCATCATACTCTTCTTCCAGCACAACCCCCTGTATTTCCACCTGTTCTGCTTCAAACCGTTCCTTTTGTTCTAACGCCAGATCTGTTCTGATACTATATTTTTCAATCATTCTCTCTCCTCCGATGCTGCATGGCCCATGCGGCTTTTACGAATGGGCGTAAATAAACTGTTACTAGTTTTTGCAATATTTCAAGAAATATGTATTGACAGAATCTGCCTGTTGGAATAAAATAAATTAGTGTGTTTCGTTAGAACGTCCGTGTCCGGATCTAACGAATACGAAATCGATAAAACAAGTCGAAATATAAGATATTGGAGGTGGACAAATTGGCTAATATCAAATCTGCAAAAAAGAGAATTTTAGTAAACGAAACAAAGGCTGCCAGAAATAAGGCTATCAAATCTAAAGTAAAAACTTGCGTAAAAAAAGTTGAAACAGCTGTAGCAAAGAAAGATGCCGCTGCTGCCGCAGAAGCATTAAAAGTTGCAATCGTTGAAATTAATAAAGCAGGAAGCAAGGGTGTATATCACAAAAACACCTGCTCAAGAAAGATTTCCCGCTTAACAAAAGCTGTTAACGCAATTGCATAATAAAAAACTTATAAAGAATGAAAAAGACAGCCATACCGTCATGTGGCTGTCTTTTTATAATCTGTAAAATAATGTTGTAAAACTTTCTTCTGCTGTTATTGTCTTACAGCTTTGAATACCCATAACTGTTCACGATTGCCTCCACGTGCTTTCCTTCCGCACAAATCGGACAGTCTGCCGGGTCGCATGCCCGGTAATCCGGCAAATCCCTGCTTGTAAAAATAGTCTTTATCTCCATGCCTGCAACCTTTGATACTGCGCTGAAAATTGCCGCTACTCCACAGATTGTTCCGCCATAGTAAAGAACAGATTCAATTGCTCTGCTCAATGTCTTTCCTGTTGTAATCGATGCGGCAAGAATAAGCACCTGCTGGTCCTTTACCATTCTCTGCTGATTATCCCGGAACATAATCTGTCCCATTGTATTAATCTCTGGTGTAATGACAGAAATATTATTTCCTGCACTCAGTGACATGCGGTGCGCATCGGATAACTGTTCCGCCATAAATGTACCAATCACGCTCGTCTCGTCCAGACACACAATAGAATCTACATAGGTTGTGCTGAGATACTCATGCGCCAGCTCCTTTGCCGCCTCTCTTGCATTATTGTGCCTTGTCTTAACCGTTGACATATCAATGTACGTATTCAGATGTGAATTGCTTGTTGCAAAATGTCCTTTCATTACTTTGATACGTGCCTTTGGGTTCTTCGCAGAACGAAGATCAACTAATCTTGCATCCATATAAAATCCTCCTTGTCTTCTTTTTCAATCTTTTTCCAGATTTTCCATTTATTATATTCTATCACATAATAAGGAAAAATAAAATCAGAATATTGCGACAACTGCACATAAAAGCAAAAAAAATGGACACAACCCATGTCATGCCCATTTCTATCATTCATAATACTTTTATTAGGTCCGCAGATTAGTTGTTAATCAGCTTGTCCTCATCACTCCAGCTGTAAAGCTTTCTTACTTCTTCACCTGTGATTTCTGCCGGATGCTCAGCTGCACGTTTTCTCATAGCCTTGAAGTGTACCTGACGTCCTGCCGGTGACATATCTAATAAGAATTCCTTTGCAAATGTTCCATCCTGGATATCGGAAAGAATCTTCTTCATTGCTTTCTTTGTATCTTCTGTAATAATCTTCGGTCCAGTTACATAATCGCCGTACTCAGCAGTATTGGAAATAGAATATCTCATTCCTGCAAATCCTGACTGGTAAATAAGGTCTACAATCAGTTTCATTTCATGGATACACTCAAAGTATGCATTTCTCGGATCATATCCAGCTTCTACAAGAGTCTCAAAACCTGCCTGCATTAGTGCACATACACCACCGCAAAGTACAGCCTGCTCACCAAAGAGGTCTGTCTCTGTCTCTGTACGGAATGTTGTCTCAAGAACGCCGGCTCTTGCTCCGCCGATTCCCAGTGCATATGCGAGTGCTTTATCAAGCGCTTTACCTGTAGCATCCTGCTCTACAGCTACCAGACACGGTACACCCTTTCCTACTTCATATTCACTTCTTACTGTATGGCCCGGTCCCTTCGGTGCAATCATCGTTACGTCAACATCTGCCGGAGGTGTAATACATCCGAAGTGAATGTTGAAACCATGCGCAAACATCAGCATATTACCTGCTTCAAGGTTCGGCTCAATGTCTTTTTTATACATATCAGCCTGCAGTTCATCATTAATAAGAATCATGATGATATCTGCCTGCTTTGCTGCTTCCGCTGCTGTAAATACCTGGAAGCCCTGCTCCTCAGCTCTCTTCCATGATTTACTTCCCTCGTAAAGACCGATGATTACATCGCATCCGGAATCCTTTAAGTTCAATGCATGTGCATGTCCCTGGCTTCCGTAACCGATAATCGCAATCTTCTGTCCTTCCAACATAGATAAGTTACAATCTTCCTGATAAAAAATCTTTGCCATTTTCCTATTCCTCCTGTTTTATATGTAAATTTAATTTTTACCTACTCAATATATGTAACGTCCTTACTTCCCCTGGAAAGTCCGGTAATTCCGGTTCTTGCAAGCTCCAGGATCTCATACCCTGCAAGAAGCTTCAAAAATGCTTCCAGCTTAGACTGATTTCCTGTAAGTTCTATCATAAGAGATTCCTGCTCCACATCTACAATCTTCGCACGGAAAATATCCGCTATAGAAATAATCTCTGAACGCTGCTTTGCATCCGCCCTTACTTTCACCATCGCAAGCTCTCTGCATACAGAAGCATTCGGATCTAATACCTTAATTTCGATCACATCTTCAAGCTTTCTTACCTGCTTCTCAATCTGAGCAAGAATCAGCTCGTCACCGCTTGCAACAATCGTAATCCTCGTAAATCTCACATCAGCCGTTACTCCTGCAGTAATACTGTCAATACTGTAACCTCTCCGGCTGAAAAGTCCTGATATACGGCTTAAAACTCCAGGATCATTATTTACTAATAAAGAATAAACTCTATGCATAATGCACCTCTTTCTTAATTTATTCAAAAAACAGAGTGCGTTCTGTTTTTTTATAATAACAATAACTACAACCTTTGTCAAGAGATTATTCAAAAATCTTACGATTCATATTTCTCTATAAATCTCTGGATGATAGTCGCACATTCTGCACGGTTTGCACTTCCCTGCGGGTCAAGAAGAAGCTGTCCGTCAATCGTCTTTCCTGTGATGATTCCTTCTGATACCGCCCACTTGAGTGCATCTACTGCAAATTCCTGCACAGCTCCTGCATCCGGGAAGGAACTGTAATCGCCGTCTGCCTTTACATCATATCCCTTATAATCCTTCGCATAACGATACATCATCGTTGCCATCTGTGCACGGGTTACCGGGTCATTTGCCCCGAACAATCTCGTTCCTGTATATCCGGTGACAATCTTCTTCTCTGCCGCCCACAAAACCGGATTCTTAAACCAGTCATTTGCTGTTACATCAGAGAAAATATCCGTATATTCCATTTCTGTTTCTGCATTCATCTTATGAAGTACCGCTGCGAACTGTGCTCTTACCAGCGTAGCTGACGGTCCAAAATGAGTTTCATCCAGACCTGTCATCGTCTTTTTCTCATAATTATATGCAACTGCATCATAATACCACTCACCCTCTGCAACATCTACATAAGGAAGAGTCGTCGGCTGTGGCTCTGTTTTATCTTCCACTACAATCGTCATTGTTACTTCTTTTGTACTTAATTCTTCTGCTGGCGTCATATTCAGAATCG
>CALFCS010000008.1 GCA_937950565.1 uncultured Lachnospiraceae bacterium | reverse complement strand
CCTGCTCTATCTCGGCGCTTCTCCTTGCAGAAGCCATAATCGTTACTTTATAAGTACGAGCAAGCTTCTCCCTCATTCCATCCTGTATGCCGGTATCTATCCCTTTTGTCATAATATGAACAACCGGAAGAAGACTATGTATCTGCGCCAGATACAATACCTTGTTCCAATCCAGGTTCTCTGGAAATTCCGCCCTCTGGCCTTTGATATAGCAGGCCAGGCAGGAAATCAAACTTTTTTCTTCTGGTGTCATCTTCTATACTCTCCAAATTCTATCTTTACACCTGTTTTCCCCGCCTAATTCTTCACTAACTATTATATTATATCATCTGACTCAGACCTTGTAAAATTCTTTGTACCATTCTGCAAATTTTTTTAAACCTGTCCTCAAATCAGTACTTGGCTTAAACCCATAATCCCGCTCCAAAGCACTCGTATCCGCACAGGTCACAGGCACATCGCCCGGCTGCATTGGAACAAGCTCCTTGTGTGCCTCAAAGTCATAATCTGCCGGCAAAACCTCTGCCTGGATTAATTCCTGCTGCAAAATATCCACAAAATCCAAAAGATTCTCCGGGCTCTGATTGCCAATATTATATAACGCATATGGCGGAACTGGAAGACCGTCCTCTCCCACCTTCCGCTCCGGCGCACCCATCATAACCCGTTTTACACCTTCCACAATATCATCTATATAAGTAAAATCTCTCTTGCAATTCCCATAGTTAAATATCTGAATCGTTTCATTTTTCAAAAGCTTTGTTGTAAAACCAAAATACGCCATATCCGGCCGGCCGGCAGGGCCATACACCGTAAAGAAGCGAAGTCCGGTTGATGGAATATTGTACAACTTAGAATAAGCGTGAGCCATCAACTCATTGCTTTTCTTCGTCGCAGCATAAAGAGATACCGGATTGTCCACCTTATCATCCGGGCTGTATGGCACCTTCCTGCTCATACCATAAACAGAACTTGAGGATGCATACACCAGATGTTCCACGCCCGAATTACCGCCATCATAAGAATGACGGCAGGCTTCCAGTATGTTGTAGAAACCAATGATGTTTGAACTGATATAAGCGTCCGGATGGTTAATTGAATAACGCACACCAGCCTGTGCGGCCAGATTAACTACAATATTCGGATGGTACATATCAAAAATCCTATCTATTACTGTACGGTCTGCGATATCACCCTTGATGAATGTCCAGGAAGAATCAGAGTATCCTTTTATCGTATTCTCAATTTGTGTCAAGCGCCACTCTTTCAGAGACACATCATAATAATCATTTAAATTATCAATACCGATAACATTTATCGAAGACTGCGTCCGCAAAAGTTCCAGAATCAGGTTGCTTCCGATAAAGCCTGCGGCTCCGGTTATCAAGATTGTTTTATTCGTTAATTGTATTGTCTGCATTCTATTGTTACTCCCCTGCTGCATATTTGGAAATAGCTAATATAAATGTTATCACGCACATATAGAAAAATCCAGTAAAAAAACATCCAGTCTGGATATTTGGTAAAAAATTTAGTATAATGGTGAAAATGATTAAGAAAGGTTTTAGAAATATGGAAAATAAAGGACAAAAAAACACCCCGGCTAAAGAGGGACGGTTTATCGCATTTGAAGGAATTGACGGAAGCGGAAAAAGTACACAGATTCAATTGCTGGCAAATAAATTGAAAGACATCGGGGTTACTTACTATACGACCATGGAGCCGACCGACTCGCCGATAGGCTCGTTGATTCATCAGATCATGACCGGACGGATAAAGACGGATAATAGAGTAATTGCCGGTTTATTTGTTGCAGACAGACTCGATCATTTATTAAACGAAGTAGACGGCATTTTACCAAAAATACAAGAAGGAACTACTGTCCTTACGGACAGATATTATTTTTCTTCCTATGCCTATCACAGCGTTGACATGCCAATGGAATGGGTCATTCAGGCAAACGCACAAAGCAAGGAGATTTTACAGCCAACCGTTACCATTTTTATTGATGTAAATCCTGATACGGCAATTGAAAGAATTACAAAAAACAGATTCCACCAGGAACTGTTCGAAAAGAAATCGCGGCTGATAAAAGTCAGGGAAAAATACCTGGAAGCATTTGACAAATTAAAAGAAGAAGAAAATTATATTATCATTGACGGAAACAGAACACAAGATGAAATTGCAGCAGATATCTGGAGTCAGGTAAGTCAATACTTTGTATAAATGATTTCTTCCACCGCATATAATGGCAGATTAACCAGCCACTCCTCTGCTTTGTAATCTGCCATTGAGATGCGGATGGAAATTTCAGGATTAAATTTTTCGCGATAGGTTTTCAGACTTTTTGCTTTCAGATTGACCTCTGCCTTAACCTCCACAGGCACAATGCACTCGCCCGTATCAACAATAAAATCCACTTCACAGGAGCCACGGTCATTAGTATAATAGTAAATACCCAAGTCATCAATAGTTTTGAGCTGCTGACATACATACTGCTCGGTTAAAGCGCCTTTAAATTCAGCAAACAAATCGTTGCCGTCAAGCAATGTACGCTGGCGCAGGCCTGTCATACACCCAAGAAGTCCCACATCAACGATAAAAAGCTTAAAAGCTTTCAAATCCTCATAGGCTTTAAGCGGAATTCCTGCCGCGTTCACACGGCTGACCTTATGAACAAGCCCGCAGTCGCAAAGCCACATAATTGCAGTTTCGTATTCCTTTGCCCGTCCGCCCTCACGGACAAGACCGTAAATAAACTTTTTATTTTCCTTAGCAAGCTGAGAAGGGATACTGTTCCATATCATACGGATTTTGGGGACAATTTCAATAGGGGCATGCTTGGAAAAATCCTGTTCATAAGCCGCCAATATGCGTTTTTGGATCGCCCGAACCTCGTTAAAATCCTTTTCATCAGCAAAGCTCTGCACTGCTTCCGGCATCCCTCCTACAAAGTAATACTGTTTGAGTGCATCAATATAGGTCTGCTTAAAAGCGGTAATCATTTCATAATCTTGCTCAGCAAGGAGTTCAGCAAATCGTTCACCGGCTGTCGCCATTAAAAACTCTTTGAAAGACAACGGATAAAGACTCAGGAAATCCACCTTTCCCACAGGAAACGATGTACCCTCATGCAATGCAATACCCAGCAGCGAACCCGCACAGACAATATGGTACTGCGGCACATTTTCATAAAAATATTTAAGCGATGAAAGTGCTTTTGGCACCTCCTGTACCTCATCAAATATCAGCAGTGTATTATCTGGTCTAATTTTTTTACCGGCATACAGTTCAATTCCCATAATCAGGCGGTCAACATTCAAATCCGAAGCAAACAACTCTGCCATTCTGGAATTGGAATCAAAATTGATATATACAGTATCATTATATGCTTTACTACCAAATTCCTTCATCAGCCAAGTCTTTCCAACCTGTCTTGCACCCTCAATAACCAGGGGCTTGCGATGCTTGCTTTCTTTCCATTTATAAAGCTTTTCTATTGCGATCCGGTACATATGACACACCTCCATCTAACATCATAAGTATAGTATATCACAGTCTTTACAAAATATACAACGAAAATACGTAGTCTAATTACACTTTTTACAGCGAAATATGTGATTCAAACTTCCCATTAATCAAAGATGATACCAAATAAGCCACACCACCTATTGCAGCGCCTATCGTGTTCATAATAATATCATCCATTTCGCTATAGCCCACACATAAAGCAAATTGCAATGTTTCTATTATGATTGATAGTGCACAGGCAGTAAGCGTAGATTTTAAGAAAGCATACCTTACACGGTCACTTATCACAAAAGGAAAAGTCAAGCCAAAGGGAAAGAACAGAAAAACATTCATTAACATTGTTCGATAATACTCCGGCTGGATTTTTGCCTTCGCAAATGTAATAAACGGAATCCATTCTATGCTCCGAGTGCCACCGGTTCTATTCCACATCGTTTCATAGATGATTCCGCCAATCGCAATTACAAGAAACACACTATTTATGGTGCGCCATAACTTCTTTTTCTTTTTCATGCACACTGCTGCCACAATCCAAGCCACATTACCGATAACCATAAAAATGATAATCCGAGAAAGAGGCGCTGCATATAACTGATACAATATTTATCCCTCCGCAGAATACAACTCCTCATGATAAACTCCGGCGTCAATCAATTGACGGATTCCTTCTACCACAGCCGGCTTGTCTTCCTGATACGTAACGCCAAACCACTTATCTTTCGTCTCAAGAACTTTTACCGTATGGGTTCCTTCTCTAAGAAGCGCGCCAATCAATGTCGGCAGCAAATATTCTGCCGTCATCGGATTTGCCGGAACTTCATTCTTAAAAAATGAGATGAATTCGCTTTCCAATGTTTCAAGAAATGCCGGAGCGCATCCTTCTTTAGCCGGAAATCCCCACATATTCATGGAAACATAAGAATTGCAGTCCAGCTTAACTCCATTGCACTCTGCACCATCTAAAGTTTTAATAATGTTACTTGTCTCTACAACGTCAACAACATGGGTATGCCCTTTATCGACTTTACAAATTCCTCTCGTCACTCCACCATTTTCGGACAACGTATTTTTTAAAATAAATCCTGCCATAGCTATCGCATTATCGGCGTGTTCCTGCCCCAGCCAGTCATGTAACTGTTCAAAGGCGGTTTTCCCGTAATAATCATCCGCATTGATAACAATGAATGGCTCATGCAAATATTCTTTTGCAGCCAGAACAGCCTGTCCGGTTCCCCAAGGTTTTTTTCTTCCCTCAGGAACTGTAAATCCATCCGGAATATCCCCCATCTGCTGGAAAGCATAGGCAATCTCCACGCCACGCTCCTGACATATTTTTTCTATACGATTTCCGATCTGTTCCCGGAAATCTGCTTCTATGTCTTTGCGAATAACAAAAATTATTTTATTAAAACCAGCCGCCATAGCGTCATGAATGGAATAATCCATAATGATTTCCCCATGCATCCCTACCGGTTCCAACTGCTTGATTCCTCCGCCATATCTGCTGCCGATACCGGCCGCCATAATTACTAATGTTGTTTTCATTTTAATTTATACTCCTTTTATCACACTTTAGTATACTATATAATTTTTAAAAAAGTCCCAATCGCACATTTTAAGACTAATAAGATTACCATTCAAAATTGTCCGGATACTCTATCCTCGGATCATCCAGCTCATATATTGTTGTTTTATATTCTTTCGCCCAATATCTCAAATCACTTTCCATATTCATATAAGCTTGAGGTTTCTTTATAATACGCTTAGCAATGTTCCGAAGCTTATCCTTTCTTTTTTCCACCTCTGTTTTTAATAACTCAATATTACATTTATCAATATAATGTGTAGCATAGTACATGAAACTTTCATCGGTTCTTTGCATCAACCGTAAAATTTTTTCTAATTCTTCATCACCAATTACTTCTCCAAGCGCCTGCCATACTCCTGCACACAAAACATCTAAATTTGCTTTATCTCTAATATAATCCGAATATGGAATTGGCGGCAAATCATAATCCATATCTGTCCGTTTGCCATGCGTTCCATAATATGTATGCGAGAATATATACATCTGAGGAACCGATGCCGCCACAAAAACCGCCTCCGGGAATAAAACATTCACACAGTAATAAACATTCTGAGTAGGTGTAATCATGTCATGCCATTTCATAATATCATCACGCATACCATTATCTTTCAAAACAATATCCCGGTCTCCCATAAACGCATGCCGTATGTCATAACACATTCCAAGCAATCGATTCTTAACTCCATAATAAAGATCCGTCTGTTCTTCAGTTAATCCCGTTATCCTGTATATACTTTCTACCAGCTCGCAAAAATCATTATAATCTCCCTGTATTGTAATTCCAGTCAAATGTTCTGTTGGCTTCATCTGCAGCAATGTAATACACCTCCATCATTTCTTCATTGCTTCCTAATTTATCTCACTCAAAGCAATAATTACCATATGTCAAATGGGTCATCTTCATCCGGATTATTATAAGAAGCGCAAGTCGCCTGCCATTCTGGCATACCTTCTTTTATCGTTTCACACAAATATTCAAAGTCTGATTTTTGAATCATATCATTCTCCATCATGCATTTATAAAACCGCTTGATACTTGCCGCTGTACTTTTTATTGTTCCCGGCGTAGACCACATGCATTTCCTTATAAAAAAGTATCCTAAAAAGTCATCCACTTTCCACACGCCAGTCTCAAATGTATGTGCATCCTCGTATAGTAAATAATCATTGATGTAAAAATCAACATTCGACAAATGCCTTTTCACTGTCTGAGGTTTCAAATTCTGCATTGACTCCTCAAATATTTCCAGCAACCGCTCATTTTCTTCCCGTATCACTTTGCATTTTTCTTCATACTCTTCATAATCAAATTCCATAAAATTCGTCCTATCTTCCATTTAAATTCTTTTTTTACATTATACCCTTTAACCTGCTTTTTCACAACTGAATTTTCCGTTTGATACAGTATTGTTTCTTGCTTTTTGTTTTATAGTCAATTTTACAACCAAATACAAAAAGAGAAAGAACAACCCATGCCAAAGTTATTCTTTCTCATCCCACCCTGAGCGCTGTAAACAGGCTCCCAAAGGACCTATGTCTCGCCAAACCCCACTTTTACGTTAATTACGCTGTCAGGTTTTTTGTAGGAAAACATTACAACCGTCTCATCGAAACTATCCTTACTTACTTCTGATTTCTGAAATACGATTCCATTGGCAATATCAATGTTATTCATGGCATCCACCTTTCCATCCTTCAAAATACATTTTAAATGTACCACATTTTGCACAAATTCTCAATGAGCTTTTGCAAGAACATATGTTTCAATTCTACCAAAAGCACATTATTTTTCAACACAAAACAGAATCATTGGCAAAACTGCTGCAAGCCCCTGGTCATGGAACCTCCATACCAGTTCATCAATTCCCCACTCTCTCCAACTCAAAATCTTTTATCCGTATATATCCTTTCTCACCCACAATATAACTATCATCCGCAAAAATCGTGAAACAAATTTCGCGTATATCTTTCCATGACTGTTTCGGAGCTATTTCTGCAAGAGAATAATAGAATTCCCCATCATGAACCCCTACATCAACAAATTGCTGTTGATGCGAATCCTTTATTTGTAATTGTACCTGCTTTATATTCTCAGATGTTTCTAAATAAAACTTCATCTTATAATTTTCATCAAAAAAGTTTATCCAATTTTCTGATGGAATATATGAAAATAATATCATTAAAAACTGACAACCTTCTTTTTCCTTTACCTCTTTCGGAATCACTACATCTGCATAGACGTTCATCCCATCTTCCAAAACACAATTTTCCCTTATGAATGAAAAAGACTTCACTACCTGTACCGGATTAAATTTTGATCTCGTTTTGGTCAAACTCAATTTATTTTCTAACGTATTTCTTGGCTTTTCACTATTCGTATACTGTTTTATTTTAACTGTTCCCTGATTATTACCAATCACAATTCCTTCATTATGTTCAATGTTTTGACTTATACTTACATTAGGCCCCTTTGCCGTTTCCAAAACAGACAATATTTCTTCATTCGAATTAATATATGCTTTTATCATTTCTTCTGATATAAGATATGCATCTGGAATATCACATACACACTCTTTAATTTTTTCTATAGTTTGGTCATCCAATAACCAATTTGATAATTTTCCCTTTAAATATCCTGTTGTAATACTTACTCCTTTTTTAATGGCATCCCATACAACTCCTGATATTATTACAGATGATAATTCTCCCATAAACTCCTCCTAATAATACTCTCTCTATCTCCTAATTTCCTATTAAATTCGTTTTCCTTTTCTGGAAACACATCTAAATTTCATTATATTACTGAGTCAATTTTATTCAACGAAAATCCATCACATTTCTTGCATATGATGCGTAATTTACAAGATGCTTTTATTTTATTGGGACTTAATTTGTATGACCAAATTATCATGTCAAGCAATTCTTGCTGCGGAATTGATGCGCCCGAACCACCATCAAAGCGCGTCAATCCTGCACCTAATATAGGTATACATACATCCATTTGTGCATAATACTTATCAATCTCTTCCCATAATATTGATAAACACTCCAGAAACTCATCTCGTGATAACCTGCCTAATCCATTTTCATCTAATTTTGCAAATGCCATCAGTAAATCATTCCCCATAGGCACTATCCGGCCTGATTCATACCGAACCTTATTCTGATATTTTGAGCCAATTTCAACCGGCTTAAGATGTGCATTGGATATTAACGTCTGCATTTTCTCCTGGCTTATATCAGGATTAGCCATTAAATATTGTCCACAAATTGAAGTAGGCTTTATATCAGCAGGTGCACTTCCAACATGTGTTGAAAAACACTCATCAAAATTAATTACCCTTTTACATTTTCTGGTTTTGAACAAATCCCCATATTCTACCATAATTGTGTAATTATTCCCTTTAATTTTGATTTTTCTGCGCATAACCAGATAAAGCCTATATACGATTGATGTAAAAATCCATATCGCAAAATAAATCAAAATACGAGTTATAATAATATTTACATCTGAAGTATCGTTTCCGAACCATTTAAATTCTTCAAGAACAGCATCTGGTATCCATATAACTTTTCCAAAAACCGCCTCTGGAACAAAGGCCAAAATTACAGAAATAATACCAAAAGCCCATGTAGCACTTTTTTTCATATACTCAATCAAATCCAGGCACCTCTTTTATTTTTGGCTATTCTTCTATGCATATTTTAACAAAGATAGAAATTAATCTTTTGAAATTCCTTATCATCCTTTAATGTTTTGAGTGATACTACTTTTCTCACATCTTCACTTTTTACATCCTCCGACAAATTCTCATTTCTTTTCTCCTCATCTACCTCTACATGCACTTCATAAAAAGCTTCCAGTCCCTTAAACTTATCCAGAAGCTCTTTCACTCTTTCAGGAATTATTTTTATGATTTTTTCTACATGTTTATTATCAATAGCCGGACCCTGATCTAATTCCATATCCGCAACATAGTCTAAACAAAATGGACTTTGCTTAGCACTCTTCATGGAATTCACAAAAACAAACACCCCATTATAAATACGATGAATATCTTTTTCTGATAAAAAAGGAAAAAAATACCGGTAAAAGACTGTACTTAAATAAGAATATACTGCATGAAGCACAAGCCCGCAATAAATATAATACCTTTCTTCTGTTTCTTCTGGATTAGTCTCCCACTTTCCTTGTGTTAAAATATCCAAAACCCTAGTTTTCAAATCATCCAATAAAAGATTGAATAACTTCTCCCTTACGCTCGCCTGCAATTCATAAAGTAACGCTTCTTCGTTCTCCTCTATGTTACTGCTGCATCGACTGTCGTTCTTCTCTATGTTACTACTACATCGACTGTCGTTCTTCTCATCTTTAAGGAAATCACGAAGCTTCTGTCCTTCATCAACAAATAAGGAAGAAAGACCAAATGTTGCCGGTCCCGAACTTCCAACAATTGATACCCGAAAATGATTATCTTTTCCTTTTTCCTCTTCATCCTCACGCCACAAAATAAGCTGTGCAATTTCTCCATGGGCAATCCCTCCTTCTAAAGGACAGACATAACCTATTCCTCGGGGAATACATTCCTCTACAGAGCTGTTAAACTGTTTAGTAGGAGGACTATTTTCTAAGCTTTTTCTTACATTACACTCAACACATTCTGCCCATGGAAGATACATAAAAGCGCCCTCTTGTTCCTTCCCTGTCTGCAAATTTGAAAATCCCTTAATTTGTATTTCTTTTTTTTCACATCCATCCACCTCTAGCTTTTGCACAGTCTGCTTATGTATATGAATAGAACTACTACAGCATTTTTCCTGAATATGTTGAGCCAAACTCTTCTCCAGGGGCATTGCAGGCTGGCCAATACAAATAAAATTGACTTTTTCTGCATTTTTATCTTTTTTCTTTCTCGGAAGTGTAATTACCACATATTCTCCAATCATCGAACGTTTAGAAAGATAGTGTGTCAAAGCCGAAGCAGCATCCATATCCCATTTAGCAGCACTTGCCCTTGGCTGATCATTACTTCTATCCTTATCATCATGCTGCGACAAATAAATCCTAAGACGATTATAGCGCAACATTGCATTCCAAAAACGCCTACGGTAATACGATTCCAAAGCTAATTTTGTTTCTCTATTCTTGAGCTTCATTACATCTTTGGGGTTTTCTTTATCTTCGAAATCTTCTTCATCTTCAAAATCTTCTTCATCTTCAGGATTATTCCAGCTAACATTAAAAGGAATAATCTTTGAATGTTTTTCAATTCCAAATTGTGCCAAGGCCAATTGATGATAAAAACCTTCTGTATCATAAGAATAATAATATGCAGTCCACAAACCGGCAACATCAAACACATTCCGCGGTTTATCCTCCAAAGAACCCATTATAATTTCTCGTTGTTTTTCTGAAAGCTCATGTTTCACCGTAACTGCATAAACCTCCGAACCATGAGCGGCTCCAAGCCAAAACAAAGATTGCAAACAATTATCTGTAATGTCAACTACAATCTCATTTGTATAACGAAGCGTCTTCAGCATCACATGATAAAGACAGAATGCATCTAATGGATAACAGCTCTTTTCTTCTTTCTTCGCAAACATATCTTCTGAAAGGAGATTATCTAACCTATCCACATAAACAGGATTATTCGGGTAAACAATCATTCCTCTATTGCTGGTATGATTTTTTATAAAGCGCTTAATATTTTTTTTAGAAGACACATTAACTTCCTCACCTATTTTTTTATCCAGCTCTTTCGAAGGTCTAAGCACATCCTCTGACTTTACCTTTCGTTCCATTGTCAAATATGTCGCCTCATTCACCCCGATATGAATAATTTCTCCCACATTATAAAGAAGATGTCTCCGACTTTTTGCATCCTTATCACTTTCCGGTATCACATTACCCTGCACGAGAACACCCACACGCTCACCACAGAAACACTGTTCTTGCCTCATTCGTTCCGTAATACTATGATAAAAGTTTACAATACACCTTCCTGCCTCATCTTCATTCAAAAAACCTTCCATTGTATATACCACAAGTGTGTTATCCTGTTTCGTTGCATCATTATACTGTGATTGCAATCTTTCATAAATCATTTTACCAATTTTGAAGCCATCATCATTCTGATTCTGTCCATTTTCTTTTGTTTCTTCTTTCTTTATTTTCTTATCATAAGGAAAACGGTCATACTTCATATCTTCAAATCCATATTTTTCTTTCACGGCATCCTCAAACTTAATATAATGTGCACCTTTTTTCTTTTCTGTCTGCCGGTAACGGATTCCATAATATTCAAATAATATTTTTCTCCATGGGTAACATCCCATATGTTTTTCTAAACGCAACTTCTCTTCATGCTTAATCTTTTCTTTTTCATATGCTTTAACTAACCTTTCAGGATACTCAATCTTATAAAAACTTTCGCTGAAACAAATTGGCAATATTAACTTCTCCAACGCAACCGCCATACCAAACTCGTAAAAAACATTGGGGTTCTGACTGGATACATCCACAATAACCAGATCTGCTATTTGTATCTGCTGGCAAATCCTACTACAAATAACATAATTAGAAGCCGGATCAGAATCTGACCGAATAACTTTAATCCTCTCTACCGGTTTTAATCCTTCTTTCTTATTATCCTTACTTGTAGTACAATATAGGCGATTTGTATTTTCATCCACATACAGATATTTCTTCAATGTTTTAATAAATGATCTAATTCTCCATTTGTATACCACATCAGACATATCAGAAAAGTTCATAATAACAAAAGCTGCAACTGTCAATTTTTGTTCTTTTTCATATAATCGCTTTCTTTCCCTCTGAATATTTGTTTTCTGCGAACAGTATTCCCCTGTCATAAAACATCGTCTGGTATGTATGCTGGATTCAGTAGAAATATAACACTCTGTGCAAACACATGAATTATCATCTGTATTTATACACGAACCATTACATTTTTCACTTTCTATATGTCCTTTTTCCCCTGTTTCATCCATCCTTTGTTCCTCGCTCCACTTTTTATTAACGCTTCACTTTTATTTATCGTGGTCCTTGAATATTACGGTGCGGCAGAGCCGCCAGTCCGGTGTGGCGAGAGCCACCTGTCC
>CALFCS010000007.1 GCA_937950565.1 uncultured Lachnospiraceae bacterium | reverse complement strand
ACCTATGACCCCCTGCTTGTAAGGCAGGTGCTCTCCCAGCTGAGCTATGATCCCAAGGTTGTTAAGTTCTTATCTCGAACCGACTCCGTTATTATACTATCATATGACAGATATTGTCAATACCTTTTTTTAATATTTGACAAAAGGATAGTGAAATAATAAAATGAGACAAGGGACAAATTTAGTAAATACCTGTAATTACGGTTCATGCGGGAGGAGGATATGCAATGCGGGTTGGTATGGGATATGATGTTCACAAATTAGTAGAAGGACGGGACTTGATTCTGGGCGGAGTCAACATTCCTTATGAAAAGGGGCTCCTCGGACATTCAGATGCAGATGTGCTGTTACATGCGATTATGGATGCGCTGCTGGGTGCGGCTGCTCTCGGGGATATTGGCAGGCATTTCCCGGATACAGACCCGGCATATAAAGGGATTTCAAGTATCCGGCTTCTGAAACATGTCGGAGCGCTGCTGGAGGATAAGCTTTATTTTATTAGTAATATAGATGCCACGATTATTGCGCAGCGGCCGAAGATGGCGCCGCATATCCAGAAGATGCGGGAAAATGTGGCAGAGGCTTTGCAGATTGATGTAGAACAGGTGAACATCAAGGCAACTACGGAGGAAGGACTTGGATTTACCGGAAGTGGAGAAGGAATCTCTGCACAGGCAGTTGCATGTCTTGAGACAGCGGCAAATTACAGTTATGCGGTTGGCGGTAACGAAGGAAATGGCTGTGAAGGGTGCGCAGGATGTACCTTGAGAAGGGAGACAGAACATGCAGATTCGTAAATTATCCCAGGAAGAGCATGGGGATACAAGAGTATTGTATGAGGAAGTGTTTACAGAAGACAGCCCGCCTTTTGTAGATTATTATTATACGGAAAAGACGAAGGATAACCAGATTTATGTAGTGGAGGAGGACGAGGGCATCCAGGCGATGCTTCATTTGAATCCATATGTATTGAAAGTAAATGGAAGTGAAAAGCAGATAGATTATATTGTGGCGGTGGCCACCAGAAAGACTTTTAGAGGAAGGGGCTATATGGGGGCGCTGATGAAGCAGGCGCTTTGTGAGATGTATGAGGAAGGAAAGACATTTACCTTTCTTATGCCTGTGGCAGAAGAGCTTTATCTGCCTTATGACTTCCGGACTGTGTATGAACAGGAGCGCCGCATTTACAAGGAAATGTCTGAGCAGGAGGGGTATGTAAAAGAGGCAGAAGAAGCGGACTGCGCCGGGCTTGCCCAGGCAGCAGAAGATTATCTGTCGGCAAATTATCAGGTGTATGCAAAACGAGATGAGGCATATTATCAAAGGCTTTTGAAAGAATATGCCGCTGACAGCGGCAAGGTGATGATTTTCCAGGATGGAGATAGTATAACGGACTGCAGATTTTGTTATGACACGATGGGAGAAGCGGATAAAAATCCGAAAATTATGATCCGTATTATAGATGTGAGAAGGATGTTGATGTCATTAAGTCTCACGACTTTTACGGCGGCGTGCTTTACAGTGACAGATCCGCTGATTGAGGATAATAACCGGTGTATTGTCATAACCGGAACAGAATTTTCCGGTGTTATGCTTATGGATGGTGTCGAAAAGAACAGTGAAGGAACGATAACGATAGCCGCACTTTCAAGCTTCTTGTTTGGAGCAAAGACGATAGAAGAGATAAAAGAAGAGGAAGGAGTGGAACTGTCAGAGCGTCTGTGCAGTGAACTGAAAAAAATAATTCCTCTGTCGAGAATATATTTAAATGAGGTTGTGTAGGAGTTCTGGAAATAGGACTCCTTTTCTTTAGAAAATCTTTTGTTTTTTGTTTTGGCCGCCTTTAGATTTTCTGTTTATAGTATCTGACAAGGAAGAAAACGACAGGAGGCGGTTGTGTATGAGAGTTTATCAGTATGAACGGAGGATAGATCATGGAAGTAAATCATGTCTTGATTGTAGAAGATGATAAGGAGATACGTGAGGGTGTGGAAATATACCTGAAGAGCCAGGGGTACGTTGTGTTTCAGGCGGCAGACGGCATCCAGGGGCTGGAGATGATAGAAAAAGAAGAGATACACCTGGCGATTGTGGATGTCATGATGCCGCGGATGGACGGAATTGCCATGACTATAAAGCTTCGTGAAAAATATGATTTTCCGGTAATTTTCCTGTCTGCGAAATCAGAAGAGGTGGATAAGATTATGGGACTGAATATGGGGGCGGATGATTATGTGACGAAGCCATTTACTCCGATGGAGCTTCTTGCGAGAGTAAATTCCCAGCTTCGCAGATACCGGAAATTCTTAGAAAAGCTTGGAACGGCAGAGAAAGCAGCGAATATCCATACCATTGGCGGTCTGGAGCTGAATGAGGATATGGTTGAAGTGACAGTGGACGGTGAGCCGGTAAAGGTAACGCCCATTGAATATAAGATTCTGTTACTTCTTATGAAAAATCCGGGAAGAGTATTTTCAGCGGAAGAGATTTATGAGAGAGTGTGGAATGAACGTGCAGTCAATACCGATACAATTATGGTGCATGTGCGGAATATTCGTGAAAAGATTGAGATTAATCCAAAAGAACCAAAATATTTAAAGGTGGTGTGGGGTGTTGGATACAAAATTGAAAAACAGGCATAAACTTGCAGTTGTTCTTATTATCTGTACAATATTGCTGCCGGCATTTTATGTAACAAGTCAGTACCAGATTTATAATGAGGCAATTGTGCAGGGGGAGGCAAAGGCGCAGAAGGAAGCGCTGATATCAGAGGAATTTCTGGAACAATTTCTGGAAACAGGTTATATTTTGTATAACCGGGAGCTTGACAGGGAAGATACGGATGAAGTGCTGGAAAATGATTTTCAGAATATTTTGAGTGGTTTTCAGTGGTTTTATCCTTATCTGGATTACCGTGTGGAAGATGAAGAGGGGAACGTTGTGGACTTCAGTACGGTGAATACCGGGAATATTCTGAAAGATACAAAGTTGTCTGATTATGAATTTGCCCTTGTGGTTGCATATGACAGCAAAGGGAACCCGAGCATTAAAATGCTGCGGGGAGAGTATGAAGAAGACCAAAGAATTGTGATTCGGAGACTATTGAACAGTCCAGAAAGTTATGAGACATATGAGCTTTTGAAAAATACGGAAGATTATGGGTTGGAGCGCCCGGCAGAGCGGACGTATTATTATGCTATGGATAAGGAAAATCTGCAGGATTACCTGGAGGAAGGATATTATCATGAAGACTATCTGCCTTATTATGCTGTAAGTACGCTGCTGCTTCTTATGTTTCTTGTAGCAGGAGCAGCCTGGATTTATCCATTATTCCGTTCCCTTCGTACCGGACAGGAAAAAATCTTCACTGCACCCTTTGAGGTGGCAGCTATTATCGCTATATCCGTTTCCAGCATGACGATAGAGAATTATGCGTGGATGATAGAAAAAAGAGACGGGGTTGTATGGACGGAGGATTATGCATACTGGATTCTTGTGTTCGGAGCGGTATACTGGGCTTCTTCCTGTTTCAGGCAGATTTACGTACTTGGACCGGCAGATTATCTGAAAAAGCGTAGCTTATTATATGCTTCCGGAAAATATGTAAAACGGATATGGAGATGGTTAAGGGATAAGGTGACGAAGCTGGCGAAAAGAATATATGAGTCTTTCCAGAATGTTGACCTAAGCGAAGAGAATAATAAAATTATTTTTAAAATTGTACTTGTGAATTTCTGTGTCCTCGCTGTTTTATGCTCGCTGTGGTTTTTCGGAATTGCGGCGCTGGTGATTTATTCCGTCTTATTATTCCTTTTCCTGCAGAAATATTATCGTGACCTGCAGAAAAAATATGCCGTGCTGTTAGATGCCGTGAACCAGATTGCCGATGGGAATCTGGATGTGGAAATCACAGGGGACCTGGGTGTATTTTCCCCATTCCGCACAGAAATCACAAAAATACAGACTGGGTTTAAGAAGGCGGTAGAGGAAGAAGTAAAGAGCCAGCGCATGAAGACAGAGTTGATTACGAATGTTTCACATGATTTGAAAACACCGCTTACGGCAATCATCACTTATGTGAATCTTCTGAAGGAAGAGAAGGATGGGGAAAAACAGAAAGCTTATATTGAAGTGCTGGAAAGCAAATCTTTAAGATTGAAAGCATTAATTGAAGATTTATTTGAAATCAGTAAAGTGAGCAGTAAAAATGTAAATCTTCATATTGTGGATGTAGATATTGTAAATCTGTTTAAACAGGTAAAGCTTGAGCTGGAGGATAAATTCCAGGCAGCAGATATTGATTTCCGGTGTAAGTATCCGAATGAAAAACTAATTGTACCACTTGACAGCCAGAAGACATACCGGATATTTGAGAACCTTCTTGTGAATATTTCCAAATATGCAATGCCCCATACGCGTGCATATGTAGAAATTGGGAAAGAAGGTACAGAGACTGTGATTCATATTAAAAATATTTCGGCGGAAGAGATAACTTTTAATCCGGAGGAAATTACGGAGCGGTTCGTGCGTGGAGACGTATCAAGGAACACAGAAGGTAGCGGACTTGGACTTGCAATTGCAAAGAGCTTTACGGAATTACAAAAAGGAAAATTCAAGATAGAGACAGAAGCAGATTTATTTAAAGTGGAGATAAGATTTTAAATAAGAGTATGCGGAAATATAATTCGGGCGTATACCTTTGAAAAAAGGTTGCGCCCGAATTATGTTTCTAATTGTTGAGAAGAATAATCAACAGTATAAATCCGATAATCAAGGTAGTGCATGCTGCGGCCAGAATATTTAGTACTTTGCAGGTCCTGCTCCCAAGCAACTTTGTGAATGGGATAAGTATCAGAAGTCCGGTAACTCCTCCAAGTGTATTCATCAGAAGATCTGTGATATCGGATGCACCAATGCCAAAGATGAACTGAAGAACTTCATAAAACAGGCCGAGACTCAGTGGAATCAGAGCCTTCCTGGCAAATGGCCAGTCTGGTTTTAGCATTCCGATGTATATACCGATGGGGATAAATACAATCAGATTGTTCAGTATTTCATCGAAATCAATTTTTCCATTTGTAATTACAGATTCTGAAAATGGAATTAAGTTAATACTGCGAATATGGGGCAGATCCGTAAGCTTAAACTGCATTTTAAACAGGATAATCCATGTTAGCAGAAGCAGATACAGGATGAAAAGTGTAAATGTGAATTTTTGTTCTTTTTTCATGACAGTTCCTCCGTTAAAAATATTTGAGAAAAATAAAAGATGTATTTGTTTGTCGAGTTATAGTATAAAGGTGTAATTTTAAGATTTGACAAAGATATTCTTAAGATTTTGATAGTATATTGATGGAAACTGAAGCAATAATTAAAAAATGAAAGGAATGAAACCGTGACGAATTGTCACGGTTTGATAATGCTCTCAAATAAAACGTCTCTTATAGGATTATAAGGGACGTTTTTATTATATGAAAAGACGGAGTGTTTTCGCAGAATTAGCAGTTCTGCAAAATGCTCCGTCTTTCCATCTGTTAACATTATATCTATGAGATGATATTTTGTCAATTATAACCAAAAAAAATAAAAACAAATGGGGTGAAAAATAATGGAACAATTTTCGTATTCTGTAGAAACTGCAAATAATCAAAATAAAAATCATACGTTTTTTGAGTTGAGTACAATATGGCTTGGACTTCATAAAGAGAAAATCAAAGAATCCACTTATGAAAAATACACATATTTATTGCAAAAGCATATATATCCCGTCATGGGTGAATTTACTTTGAACTCGCTTAATTCGGCAATAGTAAATAGACAGCTTTCGGTTATTTACCATAAGAATCCGGATGAGCCTCTGTCATACAGCATGATGAAAAGTATCATATTTTTAGTTAAAGCAATTTTCAAATATGGATGCAAACTACATTATATGGGTGAAATCGCAATCGATTTTGATATTTCTAAAAAGAATCATAAAATAACCATTATTGATTTTGCAGAGCAGGAAATTCTTATTGATTATATTTTAAAAGAATATACGAGTAATAATTTGGGGATTTTTATCGCACTATTTACAGGAGCCCGTTTAGGAGAAATATGTGCCTTGCAGAGAAAGGATGTTGATTTTAAAAATGGGATTTTACATATTACAAAAACAGTACAGCGATTAAAACAAGTAAACAAAAACAGCATAAATAAGTCAAAACTAATTGTTACTCTGCCTAAGAGCAATGAATCTTACAGGGATATTCCGCTTCCTGACAGTCTTGTAAAATATATGAAATTGTGTGAAATATATGACCTTCATGAGAATCTATATATCCTTGGGCAAAGAGCAACCCCCTACGAACCACGAACTTTGCAATATGGTTTTTCTTCCATATTAAAAAAGTGTGACTTGCCACATTATAACTTTCATTCACTCAGACATACCTTCGCAACAAAATGCATCCGCCTTGGATTTGATGTTAAAACACTCAGTGAGATTCTTGGACATTCAAGTGTTAATTTTACGATGAGCCAATATGTTCATTCAGATATGGAACACAAGAAAGCACAGATGCATTTGCTTGGATAAAATAATTTTTTTCGCAGAACTGCTAAATCTACGAAAAGAGCAGCAGTTCGTGGGTGTTTTATGCTTTTCGGGAAGACGGACAGGTAGTTGCAGGATTTAAAACAAATGGCCGTGAAGAGAATAAGTAGCTATTATAACTGGGAGTAAGAGAGGTGATATAGAGAAAAGGTATGATTCAATTATGCGAAAATATATTAAATAATAATGAAGGGAATGAAAAAAGATGAAAAGAAATTATCTAAAAAAAGTGTTGTCTTTGGTGATGGCGACCGCTTTTGTTGTAACATCTGTTCCGGGAACAGCACTGAAGGTAAATGCAGCTGTTACAAAAACTGAATTGCCGACACCTGTATATCAGTTTGAATTTAATGGGAATTTGAATGAAAAGAATGGAAAAGCTACGGCTGTAACAAAAATTGACAATCTGGGAAACAATGGTCCGGGTGAAGCAAACTATGTGGATGGCAGAACTGCAGGTGAAAAGGCAGTAAGATTCAACAATGATTATGGGTTGGATTTGAATCTTCCTATTGATAGCAGACCAAAGGGCTCTTATACAGTTTCTATGTGGGCAAAGATGGAATCGGGGCAAAAGGGTTTTAGTTCATTGGTTTTTGTGGGAACTAATAATCCGGAAAACTGGGTATCTGTTTGTACAGACGGTATATGGACTCGTGCAGAGCAGGTGTTAACAGGTACGAGCAATGTAAGCAACGACTGGGTACAATATGTTTTGTCAGTAGATGAAAACCTGGGAGTGGCATCTCTATATAGAAATGGAAAATATGTAGCTGAACGTAAGGCCGCAGTTGGAACTTTATCGGGAAGTGGTACATTGCTTGCTTTGGGCGCAAATTATTGGGATGGTTATATTGTTGGAAGCATTGATGATGTTGAGATTTATGATTCGGCTTTAAATGCAGCACAGGTAGATGCCCTTTATGAAGGGGCAGGAGTATCTTTGAGTGCAGAGGATATACGCGTTCGAGTTGGGGGGACAATGGAGGTAGATGCCTCTTTGGCAAATGTTCAGGAAGGGGATTCTCTTGTATGGACATCAACAAATACGGCTGTTGCTACTGTAGACGAAAATGGCATTGTAAAAGGTCTTGCGGAAGGAGATACAATAATCAATGCAAGTTTGATGCGAGGAAATGCTAAAATTGCAGAGGCGGATTTTTCTGTTAGAATTGTAGAAAAAGGTAATTTAATTGCAGATTTTACTTTTGACAATGATGAAACCGGATTCCGTGGAGCTGGGGCAGTTGCAAACAAGGCTAACAATGCAAATAATTTAACCGTTGAGAATATAGAAGGTCGTGGAGGAGTATTAGTCCTTCAAGGACAGTATGGGAATCCGGATCTTAACTATTTGGATGTAAAAAAAGAAGACGGTTTCAGTCTTTTGGGTACTACAGAGGAATTTACAGTTTCTTATGATGCTATTAGTGAGGGTGCATTCCAGAATTGCTGGCTTTTTAGTGTTGATGATAATGGCGAATGGAATCATATGTCAATAGCGGATTACCCGAATGATGTACAGGCATACACGATGCAAAGTGGGACGGCTGATGGAGCACATGACACATATGCTGAAGGTGCGTGGAAACATGTGGATGTAGTTTTTGGAGTTAACGATTCGAGAGTATATATTGATGGCGAGTTAAAAGGGCAGGTTACCAGAACAGCAACAGTTCAGGAGATTATTGGTAATAATAGTTTTATGTATATTGGAAAATCAACAAACTGGGCGAATGAATATTGGTCTGGAAAATTAGACAATTTTAAGATTTATGATTATGCATTAACGGCTGAGGAAATTAGAGAAAAGCCGGTAACGACTATTCAGATTGACGGTGCGCCGGAAAACGCTATGAAAATAGGAGAAGAAGTAACTTTGAAGGCTGTAGTTAATGATGATGCAACAAATAAAAAAGTAACATGGTCATCAAGTGATGATGCAGTTGCATCTGTTGATGAGAATGGAAAAGTTATTGCAAAGGCGGCAGGAGATGTAACGATTACTGCAACAGCTAAAGACGGAAGCAATATTCAGCAAAGCGTCACAATCAAAGTTGCACCAAATGAATATGTAATTACTATTATCTCTGCAGATGCAGAAATGGGTACAGTTAGTGGTGTGGGGACTTATGCGGAAGGAACAAAGGTAACGCTTCAGGCAACAACAAACAAAGGGTATCATTTTGTTGGATGGTATGAGGGTGAGACACTGATATCAGAAAATTCAGAATATGAAATAGCTGTAGATGGTGACCATAGTTACACTGCCAAGTTTGAGAAGAATGCATTAATTAAGCATGATAAAGTTGAACCAACTTGCACAGATACTGGTATGAAGGAATATTGGGAAGATGAAGCGACAGGAAAGCTTTACGCAGATGCAGAAGGAACACAGGAAGTAGCAGAAGCTGATTTGGTAATTCCAGTAGCACATGATTATGAATTTGATAACTGGAGTTGGATAGAGACAGCAGAGGGGTATGATGCAAGTGTAACTGTAGTTTGTCAGAAGTGTAACGATACAAAAACAGTAAGTGCGGAAGTGACTTCTGAAAAGACGGATGGAAAAATTAAATATACAGCAAGCGTAGAGATTGATGGAAAACCATATGTAGCAACGAAAGAAGTTATACAAGGATATAAGGTTACTGTTGTAAATGGAACAATCAAAGACGGAAAGACTGATTATATGTATCAGGAACAGGCAACAGTTACAGCATCATTAACAACGGATGAAGGTAAGTTTGCGGGCTGGAAAGATGAGAGTGGCAATTATGTGTGTTATGCACTTACATATAGTTTTCCTGTAATCAGGGATATTATACTTACAGCTGACTATTCAAAAGAAGAAGTAGAAAAAGCGGTAGTTATAAATTGTTCTGCTGGGTATAATGCGTCTACTGGAAAAATATTCTTCACTGCAAGTCGTGCTGTTCCTGTGGCAGCATGTGCAGAAAAAAAGGTTGTTGAGCATGGAGTAATTGTTATAAAAGGCGGAACAAAACCAACAGAGGACGAGTTTGTAATTGGGAAAGCAAATGTACTGAAAAGTGCAGCAACAACAACATTTGGGTTAGTAGGAACATATAATGTAAATGTTAAGTGCGATTCGGGTACGACCTGTTATGCCCGTGGCTATGTAAAATATAAAGATGCAAAAACGAATGAGATTAAGACAGTATACAGCACTATAACGGAATATACAAAACCATAAATTAGGAGGAAATTAAAATGAAAAAATATCAAAATCCAGAGGTAGAAGTCTTGAGGTTTGGAACAGAAGATATAATAACAAGTTCAGTAATAGATCCGGATACAGGTGAGTTTGGGTCAGGCGAGCATGAAGAAGGTGAGCTGTAAACAAGTTAATTGTTAAATAAGATATAGTTTAAAAGCTGTTGTGCGGGTTAGTTTAGGTGCAACAGCTTTAATTTGATAAGAATAAGGGAGAGTGCTATGAGAAAAAAGGTGAAGGTAATATTATTAATATGTTTGTGTTCTGTGATATTTGTAGGATGTATGAAAAGTGAAGAGAATATAGAAGATGAGCAGGAGCAAGAGGAAACAACACAAGAATATGAAGAATCGGAGATGGAGTTAGATTAATCTGCGATAGCGATAGATAAGAAAATTAAAATACGAAAAACCACATGATTTTGGGGATATAATTCTTGAGATTATATGGCTTTTCTGTTGGTTTTGAGAAAAATCAGGATAGAAATTTAAAGTTGAAAATTTTTTTGATTGAGAATCATAGAAAGATGCCTTATAATTTATTGGTTGATGGACAGTCAAAAAAGGCAATAGAGATACCTGCCAGCAAATTTGAAAAGTATATTCATCAGAAGCCTAATATTGCTAAGAATCTTTTGTGAGAAATATAGGAAATAAATGATGACAGCCTATTCCTTCGTATGTTAAGATAAGGAAAAGCATTTATATTTCGATTCCAAAAGCGAAGGCTTCGCATCTGATAGCAAATCTTGTACATCAGTAAC
>CALFCS010000006.1 GCA_937950565.1 uncultured Lachnospiraceae bacterium | reverse complement strand
ATAAGGGAAGAACCGATAATCAGGTAAATCAGACGGATCGTCATATATACCGCCGTCTGAAGCCCTCCCTCTGTAATTGTGAAAATCCATTTATGGAATAAAACATCCCCGCTTCTTGTAAGAAACAGATTAAAAACAACCGTAATCATCAAAAGCATGATCACAGGCTTTAATCCCTTTACAATATGTCCAAAAGGAACCTTTGATATCTTTATAATACTTGCCAGGAACAAAGTAGCAACCAGATAGCCCGGAATACTTTTAAACAAAAACAGGGAAACCAGATACAATAAAGTAGACACAATCTTTACCCTCGGGTCCAGCCTGTGCAAGATACTTTCTTCCGGATAATATTGTCCAATCGTAATGTCTCGTATCATTTTCTTTTCTCCAGTACACGCATAATCTCGTCTGCCGCTTCCTCCACGGTCGTAATCTCCGTATCTACATCAAAACCTTTTTCTTTCAAGTCATGCATAATATAAGTCACCTGCGGAGCAGCAAGCCCCACCTTTTCCAGTTCTTTATAATGTACAAACACTTTCTTCGGCTCATCATTATACATCACTTCCCCATCATCCATAACGATGATACGGTCTGCATAACGTGCGATATCCTCCATGCTGTGAGATACCAGAATTACCGTCATGTCTCCCTGCTTATGAAGAAATGCAATCTGCTCCAGGATATCGTCCCTTCCCTTCGGGTCAAGTCCTGCTGTCGGCTCGTCCAGCACCAGAACCTGCGGACGCATGGCAAGCACACCTGCAATGGCAACTCTTCGTTTCTGTCCTCCCGACAATTCAAAGGGAGAAGACTTATAATACTTCTCTTTCAGCCCGACCAGCTTAAGCGCCTCCACGGCACGTGCTCTGCACTCTTCCGGCGAAAGTCCCTGATTCTTCGGGCCAAAGCAGACATCTGATAGAACATCGGCTTCAAATAACTGATACTCCGGATATTGAAATACCAGCCCCACCTGGCTGCGAAGCTTCTTCATATCATATCCTTCTTCATAAATATTCTCATCATTATAATAAAGCTTTCCATCTGTCGCTTTCAACAGTCCATTCAAATGCTGGATAAGCGTGGACTTTCCAGAGCCGGTATGACCGATAATCCCAACAAATTCGCCGTGGGGAATCTCAAGGCTGATATTCCTCAATGCATATTTTTCATAAGCAGTCCCCGGACTATATCTATAATTCAGACGTTCTAATCTAATTGACATAAATATCTCACCAACTCTTCTTTTCTTAAAATTCCTGCCGGGATATCAAGCCCTCTTTTCCTGAGATTATCCGCCAGAATTGTCACCTGCGGCACGTCGAGACGGTACTCCTTCAGCTTATCTACCTGCGAAAAAATTTCTCTCGGCGTCCCTTCCATAACTACACGGCCATGATCCATCACATATATTTTATCCGCATCAATGACTTCTTCCATGTAATGCGTGATCAGAATAACTGTAACCCGTTTCTTCTCCCGCAACCTCTGGACCGTCTTCAAGACTTCTTTTCTTCCCACCGGGTCCAGCATAGCCGTCGGTTCATCCAGCACAATACACTTAGGCTCCATGGCAACCACTCCCGCGATCGCCACCCGCTGCTTCTGTCCGCCTGATAATTTATTCGGAGAATGGTGACGGTAAGAAATCATTCCCACAGCCCTTAAGCTCTCCTCAACTCTCTCCCAGATCTCTTCCGTAGGAACTCCCAGATTCTCCGGGCCGAATCCCACATCTTCCTCCACAACGGTTCCTATAATCTGATTGTCCGGATTCTGGAATACCATCCCGGCTGTCTGCCGGACATTCCACAGCTCTTCCGGTTTTTTCGTATCCTTCCCGTCAACCCACATCGTGCCTTCTGTCGGAACAAGTATGGCATTGATATGCTTTGCAAAGGTAGACTTCCCGGAGCCATTATGTCCAAGGATAGCAATAAACTGCCCTTCCTTCACATCGATATCCACTTCATCTATCGCCCGGGATTTTCCGGTAATATTTCCTTCTGAATCCCGCTTATCATACTCAAATACAAGCTTTTCTGTCTGAATCATGCTCATGGATCATGCCTCCATATTTCCGAAAATACACCTTATACTCTCTCCGGCTCCGGATATTCCGTTCCCATCGTATCAACCGTAACCTTCTTCATCTTCTGTTCCTCTAACGGTCTGTCGGAATAATCGGTAGCAGTCTCTGCAATCTTATTGACCACATCCATACCTTCTATGATCTTTCCGAATGCCGCATATGCACCGTCAAGATGCGGAGAAGTCTTATGCATGATAAAGAACTGGGAACCCGCTGAATCCGGATGCATTGCTCTTGCCATGGAAAGAACACCTTCCGTATGCTTTAAATCATTCTGGAATCCGTTCTGGCTGAATTCCCCCTTAATATTATATCCCGGGCCGCCGATACCCTGTCCAAGCGGACATCCGCCCTGAATCATAAATCCGTTAATAACCCGGTGAAAAATAATACCGTCATAAAAACCCTTCTGAATCAATGATATAAAATTATTGACTGTATTCGGTGCAATCTCCGGGTACAGCTCTGCTTTCATAATATCTCCATTTTCCATCTCAATCGTAACTATTGGATTTGCCATAATTATTTCCCCTTTTCTTTCTAATTTATAAATCTATACTTTTCCAAGTATAACACAGCCGGATACATTTTTCTAGTCATGCCATTTCAAAACCACATGTAAATTCATCTTTGCTATGAGAAAATCGTAGCCTCTCATCTTTATAAGATGATTTTATTGACACAATATGAAATATATGATAATCTCGGAATACAGATGATGGTTCTGTATTGGGAAACTATCATTAAACTCTAAAAATCTATTTTTCAAAGCGAATATGTTATTCTACATTCAGAATCCACCTCGCATTCAGAGGAATATTCCTTTAAGAAGAG
>CALFCS010000005.1 GCA_937950565.1 uncultured Lachnospiraceae bacterium | reverse complement strand
TGAATGGTAATAGGCACTTGCCGTTTTCCAGAATTTTTCCGGATAGGCAAGCCGAAGCTTCATATATTCTATCTCCGCTCCGGTCAGAGGTCGGATTGCCGAATAAGCATTAAGCATATTATCTCCGAGACGTTCCTTCCACCCGTGCTTTTCCATTACCTTCCTGAGAAAATAATACAGGTCTTCTACTTGAATATCCCTCTTGAACTTATCAAAATTCGTAGTCGCCTCTATATGCGAATGTGTCCCTTCCGTCTGCATCAGTACGTTATGATAATTATATTCCCCGTGAGTCACACAATATTCTTCCATACTTTTCTCGTAGAGCGCTTCATACCCGGATGTCTCCAGCATCGCTTCTGCCGCATCCGCCCATTGATACATCTGATCAAAGCATTTCAGAAAAGCATATTCAAACTCCCCTTTCGGCGTTTGATTTCGTATGAACTTGCGCACCTTTTTCAGTTCACGGTCATGTCGCAGAGACAATGGCTGCAGGGGCTCCGCTGTCGCCACATCACCGGACAGCTCCCGTCTCATAACGCCGTGGAGTTTCGCCAGATTCCCCGCAGCCTCCAATATATCTGCCGTTCTTCTGACGTCACACTCCCGTCCCGAAAACCACCGTTTTACAATATATCGGCTTCCGTCCTCGGTACGGGAGATATACTCGTCTTCTTTATTTAAAATAATAGAATCCACATGATCATATCCCTGTTCCTTAAGATGCTCATACAATTCACACAATGCCGGAAGCCGGCTCTCGGACATCTGCACCTCTTTTAAAAGGAATACCCCCTGCTTCGTATCACATAATATAGCTCCCCTTGTTTTCCGGGTACTGTTTACTTCTAAATTATATTGTTCTAATATACTTTGTTCATAATCCTGCATACTTTCAATCCCCTGTACTTACATATTCTCTCTAACAATATGTATGCACAGGGGATTTTATGCCTTTATGCCTCCGGCAGACTTACAACCTGCCAAGCAATTCTTCTTTTGTATTTAGCTCCGGTTCTTCCAATACCAGTTCCAGAAACTCATTCAGCTTCTTTCCTATTTCTTTGCCTGGTTTCATGCCGGCAGCAATCAGATCACTTCCGTTTACCGCAAGCATTCCAAGAGACACACATTGCCCAGCCTCTGTGATTTCCTCATACAGACGAGTGATCTCTTGAATATTTTCCAGCTTCTCCTCTCTCTGATACGTACTCTGTGCCAGCGTATCTGCCTGACGAACCTCCAGATAAGAGGAAAATAATTCCGTTCCGATCTTCGCCATTGCCCGGCGGACATTCTTCTCCTTTGCCGGCATACGGTAATCATGATAGTATACAAGATGGGATACCTTTCGAAGTGTATCATTGTCAAACTTCAGTCTCTTAAGCACCGTTTTTGTAATCTCCTGACTTTTGAAGGCATGATTTTTAAAATGCGCCACGCCTTCGGCATCTACTGTTTTAAGCGCCGGTTTCCCCATATCATGGAACAACATCGTAAGCCGGAGCACTTTATCACTGCGTATATTCTGCATGGCATGCAATGTATGCTCTCCTACGTTATACATATGATGCGGCGTCTCCTGCTCCGTCTTCATAAGTTCATCAAATTCCGGAAGGAACTGCGCAGTAATCCCAAGCTCATATGCGGTCCGAAGAAGCTCCGGGCGGTCAGACACCAACATCTTAACAAGCTCCACCTGAATCCGCTCAGCGCTGATATTCTGAAGCGTAGGCGCAAGCGTCTTCATACCTTCCTTCGTCTCCTCATCAATGGCGAACCCAAGCTGTGCCGCGAACCTGACACCTCTTAAAATCCGAAGAGCATCCTCAGAAAATCGTTCTTTTGCGTTTCCCACACATCGGATAACCTTCTTTTCTAAGTCTTCAAGACCTCCG
>CALFCS010000004.1 GCA_937950565.1 uncultured Lachnospiraceae bacterium | reverse complement strand
TTTATTCCCTGCCCCTCTTTTCTTCGGGGCTTTCGGGCGGCGGGAGCATCCCGCGCCCGGGCGAGGTCAGCCTTGCCCACAATGGGGTGCTGTTTTTGGACGAGCTGGCAGAATTTCAAAAGCCGGTATTGGAGGTACTGCGGCAGCCCTTGGAGGAGCATCAGATTCGGCTTGCGAGAAGCCATGGAAATTATGTTTTTCCGGCAAACTTTATTTTGGCTGCGGCAATGAATCCTTGTCCCTGCGGGAATTATCCTAATTTGGAAAAATGCAGCTGCAGTGAGGGGCAGGTACGCAGTTATCTGGGAAGGATCAGCCAGCCTTTTTTGGATCGGATGGATATTTGTATTGAAGTACCGGGAGTGAAATATGAGTCTTTGCATATGGAAGAAAGAACGGAGTCTTCCGGAGAGATAAGAAAACGTGTATGTAGAGCGAGGGAGATTCAGAACGAGCGTTATAAGAATACCGGGATTCGCTCAAACGCAATGCTTGGCATCAAGGAACTGGAGAAATATGCAGGACTTGGCAAAACAGAGCATCAGTTGATGGAGCAGGCATTCGTTTCGCTGGGATTAACTGCCCGGACTTATCACAAGATTTTGAAAGTAGCCCGGACGATTGCAGATTTAAGTGGTGAAGAACAGGTGGGAACAGAGCATCTGACGGAAGCAATCAGTTACCGTACGATAGATAAAAAATATTGGGGAAGATAAAAAAACAGCAGAAAGGAAGCACTTTATGGTATATGAATATTGGTTTGCGGCATTAAAGCCCTTGTCGGATCAAAAGAAAAAGAAACTCCGGGAAGCATGTGGGACGGCGAAGGATATATATTATATAGAAGAAATAAGGCTTAAGTCATATGATTTTTTAAAGGATGGGGATGTGGAGGTGATCTGTAATGCGCAGAAAAACAAAAAAATAAAGGAGCAGTATCAAAAACTGGAAGAAAAAAGCATTCGTTTTATTCCTTATTTTGACAGAGATTATCCCGAAAAACTGAAGAGGATTCCTGATTTTCCGTATGCGGTTTATGTAAAGGGCAGAACTCCGGGGAGTGGGTTTTCTGCGGCGATTGTAGGTGCGAGACGCTGTACGCATTATGGGGAAGCAATGGCGTTGGAATATGGAAGGGTGCTTGCACAGGCCGGGGTGCAGATTATCAGCGGCATGGCGAAAGGAATTGACGGTGCAGGGCAGAGGGGAGCCTTGAATGGAGGCGGAGAGACGTATGCAGTGCTGGGATGTGGAGTAGATGTCTGTTATCCCAGAGGGCATATTGGTTTGTATATGGACATTCAGAAATCCGGCGGGATTATTTCTGAGCAGTGCCCGGGAGAACCGCCGCTTGCTGGATATTTTCCAAGGAGAAACCGGATTATCAGCGCGCTTTCAGATATCATACTTGTCATGGAGGCAAAAGAACGGAGTGGCTCGCTGATAACAGTTGATTTTGGACTGGAGCAGGGAAAGGATATTTATGCGCTTCCGGGACCGGCAGACAGTCCGCTGAGTCTGGGATGCCATCGGCTGATCCGTCAGGGCGCAGGGATTCTTTTGACTCCCCGGGAGCTTCTGGAAGAATTGAATATCCAAATTACCAAGTTGTGTGAAGAACCTGACGAAAATAAAAAAGTGCTTGAAACTTGTGCAGAATTGGTGTATAGTTGCCTTGATTTATTTCCCAAAGGGGCCGGTGCGCTTCTGGAAGAGACAAGGCTTTCGCCGGGACAGCTTTTTCAGGCGCTTACCTCTCTGGAAATAAAGGGACTTATCAAAGAAGTATCAAAGAATTATTATATAAAAGTGAGGAAATAATTAAATGGCACGTTACCTGGTAATTGTGGAGTCACCTGCGAAGGTCAAGACAATTAAAAAGTTTTTGGGAAGTAATTATGTTGTTGCAGCGTCGAACGGTCATGTGAGGGACTTGCCAAAGAGTCAGCTAGGCATTGACGTGGAACACGATTATGAGCCGAAGTATATTACAATTCGGGGAAAGGGCGAGGTTCTTGCAAATTTGCGGAAAGAAGTAAAACATGCGGATAAAATATATCTTGCAACTGACCCGGACCGCGAAGGAGAAGCAATCTCATGGCATTTGAGCCAGGCGCTTAAGCTCGAAGGGAAGAAGGTGTACCGGATCAGTTTTAATGAAATTACAAAAAATGCAGTGAAGGAATCTTTGAAAAATGCAAGAGAGATTGATATGGATCTGGTGGATGCACAACAGGCGCGCCGTATCCTGGACCGTGTGGTAGGCTATCGAATCAGTCCGCTTCTGTGGGCAAAGGTGAAAAGGGGATTAAGCGCGGGACGTGTGCAGTCAGTGGCGCTTCGCATTATCGCAGACCGGGAGGATGAGATCAATGCGTTTATTCCGGAAGAGTACTGGAGCCTGGATGTGAATCTGAAGGCGGCAGGTGAGAGGAAGCTTTTATGTGCCAGATTCTATGGAACGGAAAAAAAGAAAATGGCGGTCCATTCCAAAGAAGAAGCAGATCAGATTATGGAAGAGCTGAAAGAAGCAGAATATGTGGTAAGTGATGTAAAGAAGGGTGAGCGGTTCAAGAAAGCGCCCGCGGCATTTACAACAAGTACACTTCAGCAGGAGGCATCGAAGGCTCTGAACTTTGCTACAGCAAAAACGATGCGCATTGCACAGCAGTTATATGAAGGGATTGATATTAAGGGAAGGGGTACGATTGGTGTTATCACCTATCTTCGTACGGATTCTACCCGCGTATCTGATGAAGCAGAAGCAAATGTCCGGGCTTTTATCGGCGCACAGTATGGCAGGGAATATGCCTCGTCAGAAGGTGCCAAGAAGTCGTCATCTGTCAAGATTCAGGATGCACATGAAGCAATACGTCCGACAGATGTGAACCGCACGCCAGCAAGTCTTAAGGATTCTCTTACGAGAGATCAGTTCCGGCTGTATCAGCTCATCTGGAAAAGATTTGTCGCAAGCCGGATGCGTCCTGCGAAATACGAGACAACCTCTGTGCATATACAGGCGGGAAAATATATATTCACAGCAGCCGCATCTAAAGTTGCATTTGAAGGATTCCGTATGATTTATACGGAGGCAGGAGAAGAGAAAGAAGAAGGCGGTGTGATGCTGAAGAGTCTGGAAAAGGGAGAAAAGCTTACAAAAGAAGCGTTCGATGCGAAACAGCATTTTACCCAGCCACCGGCACATTATACAGAAGCTTCCCTTGTCCGGACACTGGAAGAATTGGGGATTGGGCGCCCAAGTACGTACGCGCCCACAATCTCTACAATTATTGCAAGAAGATATGTGGCAAAGGAAAATAAAAATATTTATATGACGGAACTCGGAGAAGTTGTCAATCATATTATGAGGCAGTCTTTTCCAAGTATTGTCGATGTGAATTTTACGGCAAATATGGAAAGCCTTCTGGATGGAGTGGCAGAAGGTAAGGTAAAATGGAAGACGATTATTGAGAATTTTTACCCGGACCTTGACGAGGCGGTAGCACAGGCACAGGAAGAATTGGAAAATGTTAAGATTGAAGATGAAGTGACAGATGAGGTTTGTGATTTGTGTGGGCGCAATATGGTGATTAAATACGGACCGCACGGAAAATTCCTTGCTTGTCCCGGATTCCCAGAGTGTCGGAATACAAAGCCATATCTGGAAAAGATTGGGGTAAAGTGTCCGGAGTGTGGAAAAGAGATTGTAATCAGAAAAACAAAGAAGGGCAGAAGGTATTACGGATGTGAGAACAATCCGGAATGTGAGTTTATGTCATGGCAGAAGCCATCTGAGAAAAAATGTCCGAAATGTGGAAGTTATATGGTCGAAAAGGGAAATAAACTGCTTTGTGGAAATGAACAGTGTGGATATACAGAAAATAATAAAAAATAATTTGGAAATTCATTGAATGTTATAGAATTGTATGATAATATACATTCAAAGAATGGAGGATTAGCAATGAGCGTGCAATTATTAGATAAAACCAGGAAGATAAATAAGTTACTGCATAACAATAATTCGAATAAAGTTTTATTCGATGATATCTGTGAAGTGCTTACAGAAATTTTGAATTCAAATGTGCTGGTAATAAGTAAAAAAGGAAAAGTATTAGGAACAAGCAAAAGTGAACAGGTTCCATATATTGAGGAGCTTTTAGACAGCGAAGTTGGAAAGTATATTGATGTCATGTTAAATGAAAGACTTCTTAGCATTTTGTCTACGAAGGAGAATGTAAATTTACAGACATTAGGATTTACCGACAGCAATGTGAAAGGTTATCATGCAATCATCATTCCGGTTGATATCGCGGGTGAACGTCTTGGAACCGTATTCATCTACCAGAAAGAGCAGGAATATGAGATTGACGACATCATTCTGAGTGAGTATGGGACAACGGTTGTCAGCCTTGAGATGCTTCGTTCCGTGAATGAGGAAAATGCAGAAGAAAACAGAAGAGAGCAGGTTGTCCGTTCTGCAATCAATACGTTGTCTTACTCGGAAATGGAAGCAATTATTCATATTTTTGAAGAGTTAGACGGCACAGAAGGAATTCTGGTTGCAAGTAAGATTGCGGACCGTGTTGGAATTACCCGCTCGGTTATTGTAAATGCGCTGCGTAAGTTTGAAAGCGCCGGAGTCATTGAATCACGTTCTTCCGGAATGAAGGGAACGTATATCAAAGTAGTGAATGAATATATGCTGGAAGAACTCGAGCGTATAAAAGCAGACCGCAGAAAGAAATAATGGGTTTACAGGTAAAGGAGAACGGTCATGTTTGAAGATTGTGCTGTCAGACTCCAAATGATAAAAATGATACGAAAAGACGGAACGTTTGACGAGGTTGTACATCCATGTAAAGTAATCCGGTATAATTCAGAGGAAGAATACATATACTTATTATCAGGAAAGACAGAGCTTCCGGCATATTCTCTTGACGGGGTATATGAATGTACGATTGATACAAAGGATGGCAGAGCCGTATGCAGTGGTACGATAAGGGAGCGCTACTGGAGTAAAATGGGAAAGGTGATTGTATTCCGGGTAGAAAATGGATTTTATAAAAATAATCTAAAGTAAAGAAAAGTGTGTTGACAAAATAAAGGGAGAGTGCTATTTTATATCTAGAAGTTTTTAGCACTCTCTTTTTGCGAGTGCTAACAAAACATAGATATCAATTAAAGGAGGACCATAATATGAAATTAGTACCATTGGGAGACAGAGTTGTATTAAAGCAGTTAGTAGCTGAAGAAACTACAAAGTCAGGAATTGTCATTCCGGGACAGTCAAAAGAAAAACCACAGCAGGCAGAAGTTGTTGCAGTCGGCCCAGGTGGAACGGTTGATGGAAAAGAAGTCAAGATGAATATAACGGCAGGGCAGCAGGTGATTTATTCAAAATATGCCGGAACTACCGTTGAGATTGAGGATGAAGAATATATCATTGTAAAACAGGATGATATACTTGCGATTGTTGAGTAAAAGTGAAATCAGTAAATATAGAATTCAGGAGGCGTATGAATTATGGCAAAAGAAATTAAATATGGTGCTGAGGCGAGAGCCGCACTGGAATCAGGAGTAAATCAGCTGGCAGATACAGTAAGGGTGACACTTGGACCGAAAGGACGTAATGTTGTGCTTGATAAATCCTTTGGAGCACCGCTTATTACAAATGATGGTGTTACAATTGCAAAGGAAATCGAACTGGAAGATGCATTTGAGAATATGGGAGCACAGTTAATCAAGGAAGTTGCATCTAAGACAAATGATGTGGCTGGTGACGGTACTACAACTG
>CALFCS010000003.1 GCA_937950565.1 uncultured Lachnospiraceae bacterium | reverse complement strand
ATAAAAATATGTTTTCAGCATCCCATTATAAATCTTCCGGTTTTTATCTGCCTTTCTTCCAAAGAAGCGCTCCGCGTCTTCATAAGAGGTAATCATATAAGCAGACCAGGAATCCAGCTTCCGGAAGCTTTCCCCAAACGAAGCATATAACCCCGGCAGGTTCTTCTTTTCCTCCAGACGCTCCCCGTAAGGCGGATTTGTAACAATAAACCCATACTTCTTCGGATGACTTAACGCTTTAACGTCCCGCTCCTGAAAATGTATCAGATGCTCCACGCCGGCCTCCCTGGCATTTCTTCTGGCAATCTTTATAACCGAACCATCGATATCATATCCTTGAATATCCACATCTATATCATGTTCAATTTGGTCATTTGCCTCATCTGCAATATCATACCACATTTTTTTCGGAATCAGATTGGTCCATTGCTCCGCAGTAAAAGAACGATTCACTCCCGGAGCGATATTTGCGGCCATCATAGCCGCCTCTATCGGAAATGTCCCGCTTCCGCAGAACGGGTCTACGAATATCCTGTCCCGCTTCCATGGCGTCAGCATAATAAGCGCACAGGCCAATGTCTCTGTAATCGGCGCCTTTCCAGACACCTCCCGGTACCCTCTTTTGTGAAGCGATACGCCCGAGGTATCGATTCCTACCGTCACAATATCTTTTTTCAGAAATACGCGTACCGGATAAGGAGCGCCGTCTTCCGGGAACCATTCCATATGATAATGCTCCGCCAGCCTCCTTACCATTGCCTTTTTCATAATAGACTGTATATCAGAGGGACTAAAAAGCTTACTTTTTACAGATGCCGCCTTTGCGACCCAGAATTTTCCATCTTTCGGTATGTATTCTTCCCACGGAATCTCTTTGGTCTTATCAAATAATTCTTCAAATGTCTCTGCACGAAAGCTTCCCACCTTAAGTAGAACCCTTTCCGCTGTCCGCAAGAAAATATTTGCACGGCAGACCGCTTCCGCATCCCCATAAAAGGTAACACGTCCGTCTTCCACTTCCGCAATCTCATAACCCAAATCGATAATTTCTCTTTTTAAAACAGCCTCCAGTCCAAAATGACAGGGGGCAATTAATTCTAAATATTTCATGCATGACTCCATCTCTTCTGCTCTGTTATCCCATATCCGCAGATTATCTGCTTAAAGTATACTTGCTCTTCCTGCTATTGTCAATTTCAAAAAACTTCTGTCTGGAAATTTCTGCCTGAGAATTGACGAAAAAAGAGACGCCATATGGCGCCCCTTTTTTCCGTCAGCCTGATTAGTAGTTGTTGCTTGTATTTTTGTTAGAAGCGTTTCTGTCAGTTGCGTTCTGGTTGGATGCATTTCTGTTAGATGCATTCTGGTTGGATGCGTTTCTGTTAGATGCGTTCTGGTTGGATGCATTTTTGTTAGACGCATTCTGATTTGATGTGTTCTGGTTAGATGAACTATAATTCTTATTCATGTTAATTCCTCCTAATCTTTTTTGCTACAAAGATAGTATGTCCGGAGGATGAAATAATATGTAACTCTTTTCCCAAAAGATTTTCAAATTTTTTCTTGCTTTTTATATCTATATATATTATACTAGAACGTGTAGGGAAAATCTTTTTCTACAACCCCTTATTAATTATTTATACTCCCCTCGAAAGGTTGGTGGCTTCCCCATCAACCTTTCGTTTTATAATCATATTTTCACATAACAATGTCATCTTCTGTTTCCGAACAATCGAAAAACAATAAGAATAATCAGAATCGGCACAAGCAGCGGGGCAACAAGGCTTATGATTCCTCCAATAACCGCTCCGACAAGCACTATCACACCAAGAATACCCAGAATAAGAACAAGCTTTTTCCACCATGTATTAAGCCCAAAGGAATATATTTTTCCCGTATGATTCTGTCTGCCTTCATATGAACCTTCCGTTTCATATACAGTATCACCGGAATTCCTGCGATTATCTACGGAATCTATAATCGTCTGCGCAATGACCCACGGGTCACCAAGCTCCGCAGTCACTTCCTCTTCCGTTTTCCCTTTACGCACTTCCTCACTGATATAACTATTGTAGTAATTTACATTTTCCTGTATAACCGGACCGCTCAAATCATTGCCAAGCGCTGCCCTTAATTTATCCAAAAACTCCTGTTTCGTCATATCATCCTTTTTATCTCTGAAAATCAGAGTTATCTCCTTCCAAAAAAATATAAGAACCTCAGACCTAGAATATCATATTCTCGTAATCATTCCAAGTCCAAGGTTCTTAAATATTTCTAAGATATTTCTTAAGAGACTGCCATCCGTGGCTTATACTTCAAAAATCAAATCTCCATAAGACGGCATTGGCCATGCCTCTTTATCTACAATCATTTCAAGCTTATCAACCGGTGCACGCAGTTCTTCCATAGCAGGTACTACTTCAAAATGATAGAACCTCGCCTGTTCTTCTCCTTCTCCCATGGCAACTGCTTTTTCTTCGACTGCTTTCAAGTTCTCCAATGCTGCTTTTGTCTCTGCAAGCAATGTAGTAACCTCCGTAAGCGCTTCTGCCTGTACACTCGCATCTGCTCCTGCGGCTTTTACTGCAATTACCGTATCAGCAAGGGATTTCGTATATTTGATAACTGCAGGTATAAACTGCTTACTTGCCATATCAATCATCGTACGTGCTTCAATATTAATCGCCTTCGCATAATTCTCAAATTTAATCTCCGCACGGGATTCAAGCTCTGCCCTTGTAAACACTTTGAATTTCTCAAACATTGTGATTGCTTTTTCCGTTGTAAGTGCAGGAATTGCTTCCACCATAGATTTCAAATTCGGAAGACCGCGTCTCTCTGCCTCTGCTACCCACTCCTCTGAGTATCCATTTCCGTTAAATACAATGCGCTGATGCTCAGTCGCATATTTTTTAATCAGATCATGTACTGCCTTTTCAAAGTCATCTGCACTTTCCAGCACATCACATGCTTCTGCAAATGCTTCTGCAACAATCGTATTAAGTACCACATTCGGTCCTGCGATAGAATCACGGGAACCAACCATACGGAATTCAAATTTATTTCCCGTAAATGCAAATGGTGATGTTCTGTTACGGTCAGTCGCATCCTTTGCAAGATCCGGAAGCGTTCTGACGCCTGTCTCA
>CALFCS010000002.1 GCA_937950565.1 uncultured Lachnospiraceae bacterium | reverse complement strand
ATTCTCCGTTGCAGTTAATCTTCTTTACCCACGGGAACAGATCCATATTATCATGGCCGCGGCATTCTACATAAAGTCTTAAGCTGATGTATCCGATTACTTCTGTCTCTTCATCAAATACAACATCAAAGGTCGTCGTCTCCGTCTTCGGATCATACTCCACCTCACTATGTGCCGGATACTGCTCATAGGACATGGAATGTGTTGCTGCATCAAGATAAAGCTTGCGGTACTCGGTTCTTGCAATCGGGAATTCCTTCTCTACGTGCTTCGGATCATAGTCATAATCGTAAGCATCCGTTACATCGATTCTTACCTTCGGCGTAAACTCCCAGCCGTTATTGATATCTTTCAGATACCTGTCATAGAAGCGGCGGAGATCCTCCAGGTTATTCGGATTGTATGTATCCGGCCATTCCATATCACGATGTGCCCGCATCCACTTCTTCGGACTTCTAATCTTACGGAATGCCTCAAAGGAGCCACGCAGATGAATGTGGCATAAACCTGCACAAATATATGCAGGAATACGGATATTCTCCCAGATCGGGGTACGGGCTCTCCAGTATTCATCATAGAATGGGTGGGAATCCAGCATATTCGGCGCATCTTCAATATAAGTCTTGCTTCCGATATTATTTACCATTCTGTTATTATATCCGGATGCTTTAATTCCACCCAGTGTGAAGCTTTCCCGGTACATATCTCCGGTACCTTCCCAAGCTCCAATACAGGTCAGGTGTGGCGGCGCTACCGACGCAATCTGCCATACAACCATACACACGCCGGAGTTACCGAACATAGAGGTTCTTCCATTACACCAATCCTGTGCCGCTACCCATTCGATAAAATCATAGCCGTCATAACGGTCCTGTACACCCCAGTTAGATACATAACCTTCACTGTTACCAACACCACGCGGGTCAACATTCGCTACCGCATAGCCGTACCGGCACCAGTACCCCGGATCTGCAGCTTCAAACTTCGCCATCCTGGATACGGTGTGAGGCGGCACACCCATAAGCTTAAAGGTCGGACCTGCCTCTGCCTGATTCTTTCCAAATGGTCCCCAGGAAATAATTACCGGAACCTTCTCTTCTGTCTTCGGACGGTAAATATCTGCGTAAATCGTTACACCGTCACGCATCTTTACTGGTGTATCTCTGTCGCAGATAATTCCCGGAACAATCTCATAACTGTGGGTATTCAAATCCGCTATGTAGGAAAAGCCAGATACCGGAGTACCCTTTGCAGCCATTTCTGCCATCTGCTCCTTGTTATAGCCGCCTTTTCCTTTTCTGTAAATTACGTCAATTTTCTTTCCAAGATACTCTTCTTCACGGGTAATAAACTGTGAATCATTTGGGTCATATTTTGGAAAATCTGCCTGTTGTCCAGCCATTTTATATCCTCCTTTAATTTTTTATTCTTGCTCCATATCACTGTTCTGAACCGGATTCAGAACCAGATAACCAATACCGATGATTACAAGTACGATTCCACACACCAGGAAGGTGATGCGGAAGCTTCCGCCGAACATTGCAGAAATACCATTTACAATATACGGAGAAATAAAACCTGCCGCCGTGCTGAGCGCATTGACAAATGCAATTGCCGCCGCTGCCGCCGCAGGCGGAACCATATATGCGGTAAAGGTAATCGCCGCAGGATTCCGTACCGCAAATCCGATACCATAAAGAAATGCACCCAGATATACCATCGGGAGATTCTGCGCTGCCGCCAGAACAAGCATACCGGCCGCCAGAGTCAGTGAGGAAATACCTACCACATTCCGTTTGAAAATCTTCATCAGATTTCCAAGTAAAAGCCCTGCAGGAATACCGATAATCAGGAACATAGCCGAAACCGTTCCGGTCGTATCTGCTCCGCCAAAGCCTTCTGTCTCAATAAACATCGAAATATTCGTATCATATGCATACATAAAGATTGACAATAAGCCGCCCAGTACAGCCCATGTAATCAGTTTTTTCGTATAAATAGAGCCGCTGCCCTTTTCCTGTTTCTGCGGTTTGTCTGCAGGAAGCATGAAAAATACAACCAGAAATACCAGAATCACAATCAGAAACAAAAGATAAGAACACGGCCAGCCAAATGCTGTTGCGATCTTCCCACTTGCGGATGAGAACACCGCCCCTGCAACACTGAGCGCCGCAGACTGATAACCCATGACACGTCCCTTGTCAATTCCCTGGAAATAATCGCTGATCAGCGCGCTGCTCAGAACATTTACAATGGCAATACCGGTTCCCATTACAGCGCTTGCAACATATAACTGCCACAGGCTGCTATGTAAAAAGAACGGCATTACACCGCCAACGGTCAGAAACACAAGTCCGGCCAATACCAGATTCTTCTTCGATATCATCCCGGTCAGGTTTCCGCTCAGCAGCATGATCGGAAGCGCAACAATGGCAGTAATGGTATAGACCATTTGAATCTGGGAAAGTCCTGCCTCGGGAAAACTTTTACCAATTTCAAACAAAATCGGCGAAACTGCCATTTTCATCATCAATACTGTACTCATGACAAGAAGGGCAATTGTTATTTTCGTCTTTTTCATAATACAAAACATCCTTTACTTAAGACTGCCGCACTAACACTAGCGAAGTTTATTAGTACGGCAGCCTTTCTTCATTTTATTTCATTTCAGTAATTATCTTACATTCCCTGATGCTCTCTCGCCTTCTTTTTCCTCAATCTTACGGATGGCATCTTCTTTTACCGGCATAATAAGGAGGATACCGATAATTGCAACACAACCTACGATCATGTATGCACCGTTATAGGAGAAACGTGCAGCCATCTGTGCAACAAGGATCATTCCGCTGGCACCGACTAACTGGTTGATTGGGAGAAGCACACCATAAGCATTTGTAAATGCATAACGTCCCCACATCGTACCAACAAGTGACAGCAGGCAGTTTGCAGCACCACCAAGAACGATTCCGATAAATACAAGTGAAATCATAACACATACCAGATTCGGAATAATGTTCAGGATACATGCAATCACAGCGATGGAATGAACGAATACAATCGTTTTCTTCGGTCCAACTTTGGAATCAATAAATCCAACAACATAACTTCCTACACCGCCGAAGAGCGCCGCTACCGTCATCATCATAACTGCTCGCTGCTGTGGATATCCAAGACTTAACAGACGAGGAATCATCTGTCCCATAAATCCGCCTGAGAACAGAAGCATGATACCACAGGAAAGTCCAATTAGCCATACTTCCTTTGTACGAATCAGACGGGAGTTTGTCCAGATAGACTTCTTACTTGCTTCAATACCTTCCTGAAGAATACGGTCAGCCTCTTCACGGGTCATGTTCTTATCATTATCCGGGAAGCATCCGCACTGTTCCGGGAAGTCCTTTACAAGGAAGATACAAATCAGAACCATTACAAGAGCAACTGCTCCGTAAAGGTAATAAGTACCATCCATGCCAAGTTTACCGGAAATCATCATATACATCATAACGCCAAGTCCGGAACCAAGCGGAAGTCCCATGGTCGTCCATCCAATTACAAGTCCCTTCTTACGTGGGAACCAGTTGGATGTAATAATCGCATTAAACTGCTGCGGCCAGATTGTTCCGATAATTCCAAGCAGGAAATAGATTACAAGGAATAATCCGTAGTTGCTTGTATGTGCATATAAAAATGTACAAGTTACAAAAATCAGTCCCAGAATAACTGCGCCCCATTTTGCGGATACCTTACGCAGCATCTGTCCAAAAATAACGATAAAGATAATCGTTACCCATCCGAAAACGGATTTTAAAGAAGCAAGGGTTGTATAGTTCCAGCCGTTCTGTTCACACAGTGTCGGCAATGACATATTTGTGATACTGTCATTTGTTGCTGTAATAATGAAAAATGTAAATAAACTGTATAATACGAATATCCATCCGCGTGTACCAAAATTACTTTTTGAATCTGTATTTTTACTCATAATATTTTCCCTCTCATATTCATTCTGTTAGCCACTCGCATCCTTTTGATGCGGAGGCATGGGATTTTTCCTCTGTTACTCATATTCTTCCTGTCCCAGGATGTAGTCTGCCGCGTATTCACCTGCCATACGTCCGCTTGTTACGGCAAATCCCATTGTATTTCCCGGGAAATAGAAGTAGTATGTACCATTATAAAGCTCACATACGTCGCTTCCTGCACCGTACAGTCCTTCGATTACCTCATAATCATCTGTGATAACCTGTAACTTGTGGTTAATCTTGATTCCTCCCAAAGAACCATAAGCGCTTGGTGCATATCTTAAAGCATAGAATTTCTTTCCGGTCAGTGGAACAAGATATTCACGGCTCTTGCAGAAATCATCATCATAATTCTGCTCGCACTGCTCATTGTATCTTTCCACAGTCTCTTCCAGCACATCAGCCGGAATGCCCATCTTCTCAGCCAGCTCTCTTACGCTGTCTGCCTCAAAAGCGATGGTCGGATTGTCTGCCGCAATATTCGGCCATTCTTCTTCAAAGCCTTCCAGACCATCCTCATGGAATACCTCGCTTGGGAAATCAATTCCTTTACGGCGGTAATGCTTCACTGCATTGCTTGACAGAATACGGTACATTGTACGGTCTTTCTGGTAATCAATAATATTACCGCAAATAGAAGAGTTCTGAAGAACACTCTCATCACAGCAGCGGTATCCAAGCTTATTGACTGCAATTGCACCACCATTGCTAAACAGTCTTGCCTGCGGATAAGCGCCAAGCTTCAATCCCGGAAGCGGAGAACCACCGGTACGTTCCATTTCCATACGGCCATGTCCTGCACCAATCTCCCATGCCATCTTAATTCCATCACCGACAATTCCCGGTACCATAAAGTCATACATATCTTCTTCCAGTGTATATCCGGTATGCTCTTTTACCATTTCCGGATTTGTTCCAAATCCGCCTGTCGCAATAATGACTGCCTTTGCGGAAACTTCATACTCTGTACCATCTTCACTTTTTGCAATCAGCCCGGTTACTTTCTTTCCATCTGCCAGAAGCTTCTGAACCGGTGTATTCAAATAATACTTTACGCCCAGTTCCTGGCCACGCTCATATATTTTCTTGTTCATAGCAGATGCAGAACGTGCCCCCGGTCTGGAACCATCTTCCGGCATAACCACATGCCAGGTAGCTTCAGATGCTGGGAAATTCTTCATAGCTCCTGCAAACACAACGCCCATATCTTCCAGCCAGTCAATCGTCGGACCGGAATTCCAGATATAATCATGAACCAGATTCGCATCTGACTGCCAGTGCACATAGTCCATAAAGCGCCTAAATGCTTCTTCTTTTCTGAGTGTTCCCATCGTTCTCTTCTGAATACGGCTCTCTACCCCAAACGGTCCCATGCCCATATTGGATGTTCCACCGACCGTCGCAGATTTTTCAAAAACGGCAACCTCTACGCCGGATTCTGCAGCGGCAACGCTGGCACATAAACCTGCCGGACCTGCTGCCACAATCGCAAGATCAACATTTATTTTTTCCATAATTTCCAGTTACTTCCTTTCTGTCTTCTCTCCATTATGTTTGATAATTAAGCTTTTTTCTGACGGCTCGGCGGAATCTGTACACATTCCTTCCACTCATGATATTTCTTTGCCTTCTCATGGAATTCAGCCTCATACGGAGTGTAATCTCTGTCACGGCAAAGCATAATCTCTTTCTGATGTGTCAGCTTACCGCGGACATCCAGACGATTGTCTTTCCGGCACTCGTATGTATCCGGCCATTCAAATCCAACTACGCCATCTGTTACGGATATCTTTCCAAGAATACCACATACCGGGCAGATTACATCATCCGTTCCCGGAACTACCTGTACAAGGTCAAGATGACAGCTTGGACATGCTCCCTCTTTTTCTCCACGCCATCTGTGGTCGCCTGTCAGCATAGCATCTGCTACGTTCTCTCCAAGCTTTCTTGCTTTTGCAAGCCACTCGTCATATCCTGCAGCAGCATCCATATCAGCTACACCGTATACATTCAGTGTATCTACAACTTCTGTCTGTGCAGAGAATGTTGTGGAATAAAGAGATGGCATATTCAAAGATGTCCAGTGCTCTGTAAGCGCTCCACCAACACCGATCAATGCGCCCGGTCTTGCTTTAAAACGTCCTTTTGCCCATTCCGGCTCCGGTCTGAGTCCTTCAAAAGATGCAGCTACATCCATCTTCGGTCCAAATACACGGTCACGGAAAGTAAAGAGAAGACTGCTTGGTGTTAAGCTGTAAGCCGGAGCTCCACAGATATATCCATCAGAATCAAGGAACTTCTCCATCAACCATTCGCAATCGTCCTTTCCATACGGACATTTCTTGGCATCTCTTGCCGCCGGACAAAATCCCGGTACACAGCTTCGGCAGTTATGCAGATCACAATCTGTAAGACGGATCAGCTCTACCTCTACTCCTTTAGCCTGTGCTGCCATCAACGCCTCTTTCACAAAAATCTCTGTGTTTCCTTTTGGACGTCCAGCAGAAAATGCTGTAAGTTTCATAATTTCTTCCTCCTTGAAAAAAAATAAATTAAGATCTCATTTGCAGTCA
>CALFCS010000001.1 GCA_937950565.1 uncultured Lachnospiraceae bacterium | reverse complement strand
CGGAAACTTTGAAATCCCGCATCTGAATGCCGGATATGTAGAAAAACCGGAGCCGACACCGACGCCGGAGCCAACGCCGACACCGACGCCAGAACCGGAGCCGACACCGACGCCAACGCCAACACCAGAACCAACGCCGGAGTCAACACCAACACCAACACCGACGCCAACGCCAACGCCGACACCGACGTCAACAAAAACACCAACATCAGCAAAAACATCAACATCTTCTAAATCAGTTAAAACAGGAGATGAGGCCCCGTTGGCAATGTATGGATGGCTGCTTATTGCATCAGTAATGACATCAGGTGTGATTGTTTGGAAGCGACGCAGAAATTATTTGGAAAGATAGATAAGAGCTGATATTATATTTTAAAGAAAACCCCCGGTGTGTAAGTATTAAAAAAGCTTTGCGCCGGGGGTTCTGGCAAAAGTGTCTGAGGGAAAAAGTGTTTGAAATGGCTTGAAATAGAGTGAAAATATGATATATTATATATATTACCTTATCAAAACTGATTAGAATAGAGATATTAGGGTTTCTGGAAAGTATGCAGTTATAAAGGAAGGTGAGCAGCCGTGAAAAAGGGACGGTATCTGTTACGCCATGCGGCAGGATGTTATTGGCTGCTGGACATGGAGCAGGACGGAAGGGTATTTTGCCAGCCGCTTCCGTTAAACGAGACGGGAGCCGTACTCTGGCAGAGCCTTGAGAAGGGAATGAACCGGGAAATGTGTGCGGAACATCTGGCGGATTGCTATGGGATTTCAAAAGAGCAGGCGCTTTCAGATGTACAGTTGTTTTTTGAGGAACTCCGTCGGCACAATGTGATGCTTCCCGGCATTTTTTCTATCCATGAGTCTGTAGACGGTGTTTGATATGGAGGTATTACTTGTTGGCAGTGGCGGCAGCCTGATGAATGCCATAGTAGATAAATTAAATAAAGAAGGTCATCGGATTTATGTGTTAACGGAAAAACAATCCCAAGGCCGTCGCAATCATAAAGTGTTTGAGTATTACTATTTTTCCTATGAGAGCGATAGTCTGGGTGAGGTATTGGAAAGCATCAATCCGGAGGTAATACTTTGCCTTGGGGCGTTTGATTCGGGATTTTCCTGGACAGATGCCAGACGGGAGTCTGTGCGCTATTCGGCGGGAATGACCAATTTGATGATGATATATGCCATGCGGGGAAAGGGCAGGCTGATTTATCTTTCTTCAGAGGAAGTATACAATTCTTCTTACCCGAATGATATTGCAGAAGAAGAACCTGTGACAGCACGGGGCGCCCGCTCGATGATTTTTGCTCAGATTGAACAGCTGTGTATGAGCTATAATCAGCAGATGTCCCTGGATACGGTAGTGCTCCGCCTGGACCACCTGTATGAAACTCCAAGAAAAAGGGAAGAGGTAACTCATATTCCTGCAAAGCTTTGCATGGAGGCATTAAAGACCGGGAAAATACCGGCAAATAGAAAAAACAGGATTGCTCTTTTACATCAGGCGGATGCGGTGGAATTTATTTATAAATGTATTGCTTGCGAAAAGCATGAAAAGCCGTTGTATCATTTGTCTTCTTCTCTGGAGATTAATGAACTGGAGATTGCAGAAGTGATACAGAAGAGCCTGGATAATGGGATAGAGATTGTGGATAATTCCGTGGGATATGGATACCGCATTATATTGTCGAACCGGGCATTTGCCCGTGAATTTGATATGCAGCTGATGCATGAACCGAGGGAAGAGCTGGAACAGATGGCAAAGTATATGAAACGTCATCAAAGAGTTTTTCTGACACAGGAGGACCGGGGGGATAGTTTTTGGGTACGTTTGTATCAAAAGACAGCTTTTTTAATCCGTGCAGTATTTCCATTTTTGGAGAACATGATTTGTTTTATTCCATTTTTTATGTTAAATAACCGGAGTGTTGGAAGCCAGTATTTTGCAAAAATGGATTTTTTTCTGCTGTATGTGCTTTTGTTTGCTATTGTATACGGCCAGCAGCAGGCAACCTTTTCGGCAGTGCTTGCGACAGCGGGATATATTTTCAGGCAGATGTACCAGCGCTCAGGGTTTGATGTAATGCTTGATTATAATACTTATGTATGGATTGCACAGCTTTTTATTCTGGGGCTTGTGGTGGGCCACATGAAGGATCATCTGGCTGTGCTGAAAAAAGAAAATATACATGAAGTGAATTATTTGACCGGGCAGCTGGATGATATTCAGGATATTAACAGCAGTAATGCCCGTATGAAAAATGTTCTGGTAGACCAGCTGATTCACCAGACAGACAGTCTTGGAAAAGTATATCAGATCACGTCTGGCCTGGATAAGTATGAGCCGGAGGAAGTTTTGTTCTATGCGGCAGAGGTCGTAGGGAAGATTATGGAAAGTAAGGATGTAGCTATTTATGTGGCGGCAAACCAGACCTATGCCCGGCTGTATTCCTCTACTTCAAAAAAGGCAAGAAGTCTCGGAAATTCTATCCGTTTTACGGAGATGGGTGAAGTGTCGGTGGCTGTTCGGGAGAGAAGGGTTTACATTAACAAAACGCTGGACGAGCAATACCCCCTTATGGCCCGGGCGATTTATGTGGATAACGAAGTACGTCTGATTGTTATGGTGTGGGGAATCCCATGGGACCGTATGACTCTGACACAGGCAGATATGCTTACGGTGACCAGCTATTTGATTCAGAATTCTGCTTTGAAGGCCAATCAGTATCTTGCGGCTCTGGAGGACCGCCGGTATATCAAGGGAACCCATGTGATGGAGGAGGTCGCTTTTGGAAAGCTGTCCGGAGCATATCTGGAAGCTGAAAACAAAGGTCTGACTGATTGCACGATGCTCCGTATTGAAAGTACGATGGAAGAGAAGGAAGAAACAGCGGAATTTTTACAAAGGTCTTTGCGGCAGTCAGATTATCTGGGTGAACAGGGAGGCTCTCTGTATGTGCTTCTTGCCAATACAGGTGAAGAGATGGCACAGGTGGTCAGGGAGCGTCTTGAAGCGAAGGGAATACAAAGTACGATTGTACAGAAAGGGGAAAAATGATCAGGGGATACGGCTGGTTTATATTGTTACTTATCATAAATCTTCTCCTTGTTGCTGTTTATTTGATTTATGGTATATTTTTTCGTCAGAACAAGGAAGGGAGGATACAATACGTTCTCAATGCGGTTGTGATGCTTTTGTGTCCTCTGGCCGGTATCGGGTATTTTGTTCTTGGAGCTTTTATACAGCACGTTTTTCTTCATCGGGAGGTGGATCTTGCCGATGTTGTTTTCAGTAAGGAACGCGTCAGGTCTCTGACTCGTGCAGATGAAGAGCGTGAACGCAATATGGTGCCTATGGAAGAAGCTTTGGCAGTCAGCGATAAGGCGAGTATGCGACAGTTGATGTTAAATGTCATCCGGGGGGATATTCGTGAATCATTGAATTCGATAGCGCTTGGGCTTAACAGTGAGGATTCTGAAACATCCCATTATGCGGCATCGGTGCTGCGCGACGAGTTAAATGATTTCCGGGTGACTGTACAAAAGCTCTATGAACAGGTAATGCAGCCGGAGGAAGAAGAGATACCAGAGGAAGGAAAAATGTCGGAGGAAGAAGAAACACCGGAGGAGCTGGAGCTGCGCTGCCAGTGTGCAGCTGAGTTGATTCATTATATGGACCAGGTACTCAGGCAGCATGTGTTTACAGATTTGGAACAGGAATCCTTTGTATCCCGTCTTGATGAGGTATGTGAGTTTTTATATACAAAGATGCCGGAGTTGATGAAGAGTTCTTTTTATGAGGCAGTTGCTCTGCGGCTTATTGAATTGCGTAAATATGACCGGGCAGAGGAGTGGTGTCAGCGGTCTTTCGGTCAGTATCCGGAGGAGCTGTCTTCTTATACTTGCCCGTTAAAGCTTTATTTTACTTCTGGGGAACGGGAACTTTTTTTTGCAACTCTGGAAAAGCTTCAGCGTTCCACTGTGGTATTGGACAGTGAGACGCTGGAACTGGTACGAATGTTTCAAAAGTAACAGGAAAGGAGGAGCCGGATATGTCAATGAAATTACTGACGTTACTGCAGTTTGTGCAGATTCTCGCTTTGTATATACTGGTGGTAACTGTCCTTCCCGCGTGGGTTTTTCATCGGAAATTATCTAAGTTTTCCTTGTCTATGCGGCTGCTCTTTTATTTTGTTATAGGAAATGTTTTTGTTATTAACCTGGTTCTGGTTCTGCAGCTTGCCCATGTGTCTAATCGTCTGACGCTGGCGCTTTTTACTGCGGGAACAGCCGGGGCGCTTGGTGTGAAAAATAATGGTTTAAAGCCATTTGCATTTATAAAAAACCAGTGGAAAAATGTAGAACTTATTCTTGCCGGAAGGCTGGGAATCCGTACGTGGCTTTTGAGAGTGCGTATATCTATCAGCAGGAGGGCCGTCAGGGGAATTCGTGCGGCAGTCCGCTTCCTTCGCGGCAGGGTGCTGGATCTGCTCCTTGTGGCAGGAGCGACCGGCTTTTATTTTTGGCGTTTTGGACAAAATTTGTTGAACACTTATGCATATGTATTTTCAGATATGATTGTGCATAATTACTGGATTAATTCGCTGGGCGAGGGTGAGGTGTTTGTAGCTGGTGTGTACCCTTTTGGCTTTCATTGTATGATGTATTATCTGCATGAGATGTTTGGTATTGACAATTATGTGCTTCTCAGAGTTTTCTGGCTGGTACAGACACTGATGATATTTTACGGTGTGGTAGTATTTTTGAAGGGGTGCTGTAAAAACCGCTATCTTCCTTATCTTGGGATGCTGTTGTATATTTTTGGGACTTACGGGATATTGAGTGGATTAACATATGAGCGCTTTTTTGGCTCGCTTCCCCAGGAATTCGGTATGATTTTTATTCTTCCATCGATTCAGTTCCTTTTCGCGTTTTTTCAGATTAAAAAAGAAGAGCTTGATGATGAGGAATCCGATGGGAAGAGGTCATTGTGGTGTCTGGCGGGGTTCGCTATGAGTTTTTCTCTTACGTTAGCAGTTCACTTTTATAATACGATGATTGTAGGGCTGCTCTGTATTGGGGGAATTGTGGGTTATGGCTTCCGGCTTTTCCGGAAAAAGTATTTTACCCGTGTGCTGATTGCCGGAATTATTGGAATAGTGGTGGCAGTGCTGCCTATGGCGGCGGCGGTTGCTATGGGAAAACCCATGGAAGGTTCTTTGCGCTGGGGGTTAAGTATACTTAAGGGTTCTTCCAATGAAACAGAGACAGAGATAGAGACAGGGACGGAAGAGATAGATCCTTCTGTGGCTCAGAATACACAGGAAGATGTGGGGCAGGAAGTGCCTGCCCAGGCCCAGGCAGGAGCCGGGGGAGAAGCGGCGCAGACGGTGGTAAATCCCGGTGGAGCATCCGGGGGCTTCCTTTCATCAGCCGCATTGCGGGTGAAAGGCGTTTGGCGTGCGGCTAAGGCATTTGTCAGCCATATTAATGAATATGTCAGGCAACAGGTAAAATATTTTGTTCTGGATGGAGCCTATCAGCCTTACGAAAAGTATCTGATAATTGTTTTTTATGTTTTACCTTGTATAGGGCTGGTCTTTTTTCTGTTTAGAGGCAGCAGGGATTATGGTGCGCAGATGTTATCGGTGGGCAGCGGATTATGGATGCTTGGTATATTAATGGCTTCCGGCCTGCTGGGTTTGCCGACATTGATGGACGCCTCCAGGGCAAGTATTTATACGACGATGGTTTTAATTGTGGGCAGCGTACTGGCCGCGGATGGGCTGTTGTATGCAGTGACATTTTTTATACGGGTAAATGTGGTACGTCATGCTTTTGCGCTGCCGGTTCTGGTAATGGTTGCATGGACTGGCTTTCATATAGGTCTTTCATATGAAGCGCCGCAGAAAAATGTGTTTGGAAGTAATGAGGCAGTACTCTGCCTGACCAATATTATCCGGCAGTATCAGGATGAGACATGGACGATATGCTCTGCCAACGATGAGCTCCGGATGGCCGGAGATCATGGCTATCACTATGAGCTGACGGACTTTTTAGGAGAGATGGAGAATTTGGATAAGGCGGAACCTGTCCGTATACCGACTCCGTACGTTTTCTTTTTTATTGAAAAGAGACCAATTGATTATTCCTCGAACAAATATGAGGGAAGCGGACAGAAGATTTCAGAAGCAGGGGCGGCAAGAAGCCTTCCGCGGGGCGGCGGTCTTGGACCTTACCAGAACGAAAACCGTTGGATTATGATGTCTCGTATGTATTACTGGGCGCAAGAATTTCAGCGCAAGTATCCGAATGAGATGAAGGTGTATTTTGAAAACGATAATTTCGTCTGCTATTACGTGGAACAGAATACTTATGCACTGTATGATTTTGCAATTGATTACGGATATAACGGAAGATAGCAGCAGATAGTTTTAAGCGGTACAGTATCAGAATGAACAGTGTCAGGAAACGGAAAGGAGAAAAGAAATGGTATCAAGACGCACATATATTACACTTATGCTGCTCATGGGGATTATTTTTTTCCTGTTCGTTTCTACGGGAGTTGCCAAAGACCGATGGAACGATTACCAGTCTAATCCCTATATAGAGGAAGGCGGTGAGAATTTTTCGGCCGGAAATGTGTGGGATGAAAGCCGGGATGAAGAGTCTTCGGAAGGAAGTTCAGAAGAGGTTCCCGGGGAAGACCGGCGGGGAGACGGAGTCATCTATCTGGGTGATCTACAGGAGGATGATGTGGGCGATGCAGTGCGCCAATGGTGCTTTTATACGAAGCGCACGCTCCATTCGTATACGTCGCTTAGTGACTGGCCCGGACGGGAGGAAGAGATGCCGGAGGTACTTCTGATTGAGCCGGATTATCTGGGAAGAGGTGATGTCACTTCGCTTACAGTTCTGGCAGAAAGGGGAGTATCTATGGTTTTCTGCCATCTTCCTGAGGTGGAAACGATAAAGTCCGACAGGGCGCTTCGGGAACTTCTGGGAATCAAAAAAGTGAAATCAGATTCCTGTATGGTGAAAGGTTATAAACTGTATGGCGGGTTTTTGCTGGGGGAGGAGACGCATTATATTGCAGAGCGGCCGGAGGATGAAAAAAGGCAGGATATGACACTTGAGACGCCATGGTATCAGTTGGATTCCGGTACGAAGCTTTATATGGTTGGAATGTTGGATGGCGTTCCGGATAAGGTGAAAAATGAGGAGCTTCCAGCAATTTTGTGGCGTGCGGCTTACGGGAACGCTAAGATTTTTGCCGTAAATGGAACGTATATGGAGGATATATCCGGGATGGGTGTATTGAGCGCTATGATGTCGGAACTTCATGATTACGAACTGTATCCGGTGGTCAACGCCCAGAATTTTGTTGTTGTGAACGGGCCGGACCTCACCTCTGAAAATACGAAGAAAATGCAGGAAATCTACAGCAGGAGTACACGTCTTATGCTTCGGGATCTGGTGTTCCCGAACCTGGCGGCGATTTCAGGAGTCACCGGTTTTCCTATGACCTGTATGGCAACCATGGGACTGGACAGCGCCGGGGAGGACGCAAGTTATGATGATTTCATTTATTATCTCAAATGGCTGCGTGAGCAAAAGGCAGAAGTGGGAATTTCCCTGGCAGGAAGGACGGATACATCTCTTCGGAAGACATCAGAAGACTTCTGGAAGTTTTTAAAGGAGAATGATAACAGATATTTATACAGTGCGATGTATATACCGCACAGGCAGCTGTCTGAGGGGGCGAAGCTGTTTGGTGGGAAAAATGATACTTTTACAGGAGTGCAGACCATTGTAAGTAAGGAGACAGGGGACTATCGCCTGTTGGATTATATATCGGATACGGTGACGATCCAGGGGTTAACAGACAGCGCCTTTAGCCACACATACACAGCGGATTTCCAGCTCCGGGCAATGGAGACCGGGCTTGGTTATTCCAGTGTTTACCTTGATTTGGAGCAGGTTGTATATCCAGAGAACAACGAGGAGCATTGGGAAAAGCTTTCAGAGCAATTTTCCAGTAATCTCAATACTTACTGGAAGCCTTTTTCCACTTTTGAAAAAACAGTTCTTACGGAAAGTGACCGGCGGGTACGGCAGTTTCTGGCGTTGGATTATGAGAATAGACGAAATGCGGACACGATTGAACTGAAGGTTGAGAATCTGAAGGATGAGGCATGGTTTGTCCTGCGGACTCATGGGGAGGACATCGCAGAGATTACCGGGGCAACCTGGGAGCAAATTGAGAAGGATGCTTATCTGCTTACGGTGACTGAGCCGCGGGTAACTATTAAGCTTGAGGAGGAGACCTCTCTTTATTATTACGAGTAACTGGCAGAAAGGAGGAAGAATATGCGGGTGTGTATTGTTGCAGAAGGGTGTTACCCTTATGTGGTCGGTGGTGTTTCCGGATGGATTCACAGCTTGATCAGGTCCTTTCCTAATGTGGAATTTATTCTTCTTGCGATTGTTGCCAACCGTTCCATCAGTGGTCAATTTAAATATACGCTGCCGGATAACCTGACGGAGGTGCATGAGCTGTATCTGGATGATGTCGACTGGTGTGGGAAAAAGGAAAAACGACATAAGAAACGTTTAAAGAAGCAGGAATACCTGGCGCTGCGCAGTCTGATTCTGGGGCAGGATACGGATTGGGAGCTTTTGTTTGACACCTTTCACCAGAAAGACTTTTCCATCGACCAGATATTAATGGGTGAGGATTTCTTAAGAGCAGTGACAGACTTTTATAATCTGACATATCCGCAGATTGTTTTTTCTGATTTTTTGTGGACTATGCGTTCGATGTATCTTCCGCTTTTCTTCACGATGCGCATGGAGGTTCCTAAAGCAGATTTATACCATTGTGTAACGACTGGATATGCGGGAGTGCTGGGATGTATGGCAAAGCACTTCTGGGGAAGCCGGATGGTCATTTCAGAGCATGGGATATATACAAGAGAGAGAGAGGAAGAACTGATCAAGGCCAAGTGGGTCCAGGGACTGTACAAGAATATATGGATTGAACAGTTCCGCAAGCTTTCTTACATGGAATATCAGAAGGCGGATCTGGTGACCTGTCTGTACGAGCATGCAAGAGGTCTTCAGATTGAACTTGGATGTCCGCCGGAAAAGATTATGATTACTCCAAATGGAATTGACACAGAAGGTTTTAAAAATCTGCCCGGTAAGCCGGAGGAAGAGGCGGATATGGTTAATATTGGCGCCGTTTTACGTGTGACGCCGATCAAGGATGTAAAAACCCTGATTCAGGCATTTGCTTATGCAAAGGCGAAGGAGGCACGGCTTAAGCTGTGGATTATGGGTCCGTGGGATGAAGATGAGGAATATGCCAGAGAATGTTTTGAGCTTGTGGAGACACTGCGGATAGAGGATGTCATTTTTACCGGAAGAATTAATGTGAAAGAGTATCTGGGAAGAATGGATATGACAATTCTGACCAGTATCAGTGAAGGGCAGCCTCTGACGATTCTGGAGAGTTATGCGGCGCACCGTCCGGTGATTGCCACAGATGTAGGGAACTGCCGGGGCTTATTGTATGGAGAGGGGGACGGGCTTGGCCGGGCCGGGATACTGACACATATTATGAATGTGGAAGAAATTGCCCGGGCAATGCTTGATATGGCAAGGAATCACGAAATGCGTACACAGATGGGAGAAGTAGGGTATAAGCGGCTGATGCTTAAGTACCAGATAGGGGATATGAGAAAGACCTATGAAAAGATATATCACGATTTTTCAGATGTAATGAAGCTGGAATGGACAAATGAGCCATTCCGGATTTCCTATGAAGATGAGGCATAAGGAGGGAGAACATGGCAGGAATTGGTATTCGTTTGAACAAAATATTTGGAAAGAATACGCTGACCACAAGTTTGTATGGCTTTGGATATAGTACGGCTGTCACGATTGCCCCGATGCTTTTGGTTATCACTGTGTTGATGTTGATGGAATATTTGTTTGGATTTTCCAAGGTGGGTTATGCGAGGAGGGAATTATTTTCCTGTACAATCTTGTATATATTTATTTTTGCCCTGCTGACTGCGTCGCCGTTTAATGCGGTGCTGTCGAAATATATGTCGGACGTTATTTACGAAGAACATTATGAAGACATTCTTCCCTGCTTCTATGTAGGATTGTTCCTCAATATATTGCTCAGCTGCCTGGTTGGAATTCCATTCTGTCTCTGGGAGCATTTTATCGGACAGGTTCGCCTGTATTATGTTTTTACCGGTTATTGCGGTTATATTTCGCTGGTCCTTGTATTTTACTCTATGTTGTATCTGTCTATCTGTAAGGACTATAAGAAAATTTCTTTTTTCTTTTTGATAGGCATGACCGTGACTTTTTTTCTGGCATGGTTTTTAATCCGTATCTGCGGATGGGAAATGACATATAGTATGCTTTTTTCGATGACGGTAGGTTTTTTTCTCATTGCCTGTATGGAATTGGCAGTTTCCAGGCATTATTTTAAAGAGAACAGTCACTGCTACCGGCGGGTGCTGGAATATTTTCAGGTGTACTGGAAGTTGGTGTTGACAAATTTCTTTTATATTTTAGGGTTGTATATCCATAACTTTGTGTTCTGGGGAACGGATATGAAAATGATTGTGGTCGACACTTTTGTCTGTGCCCAGCCCTATGATATGGCGACCTGTCTGGCTATGTTTACAAATATTTCAGCATCAGTTATTTTTATTGTCAGGGTTGAAATGTATTTTCATGAGCGGTATAAGGCTTATTCGGAGGCTGTGATCGGAGGACGATGGATGGATATTGAAAATACGAAAAAAAGAATGTTCCAGCAGATTGCAGTGGAACTTATGAATCTGGTGCGGCTTCAGTTTATTATTTCTATTGTTATATTTTTGCTGTGTATTATATTTTTGCCGTGGTTCGGATTTTCCGGGCTGGTTATGCGGATTTATCCATGCATGGCCGCAGGCTATTTCATTTTATTTATTATGTATTCTACAATTATCTTTTTATATTATTTCAGTGACCTTACAGGTTCCCTTTTGACCGCTTTTAGTTTTTGCGTGGTGACTTTTTTGGGAAGTCTTTTGGCTTCACATCTGTCTGAAATCTGGTATGGTCTTGGCGTCGTGCTTGGGTCTGCCGTAGGCTTTAGCGTTGCTTACAGCAGGATACGATGGGTGGAAAATCATATAGATGTCCATGTGTTCTGCAAGGGAAGCATTCTAAAGCGGGGAAAGGGAAAGCGTCCGCCGGACAAGGTATTTGACGCTTATGTAAAAGAGACAGAAGAACAGACAACATAAAGGAAAAGAGAGGAGAGGAAGAAATGAAAACGACAACGTTATTGCAGGTTCTGACGGTCATTGGTGGTATTATATTTCTTGGACTGACCTTTTTAGAATATGCAAAGAAAAAGATGACAGAGGAGATTGGGCTTTTGTGGAGTTTCTTTTCTGTTCTGATCGTAGGGATTGGCCTGATACCGGGCAGTCTTTCCTGGGTCGGTCATATCCGGCGCAGTATGGCGCTTGTCCTGTTTGGGTTTGTGTTCTTTTTCCTGCTGCTGCTCTGGTATCTGAGTATTGTGATTTCACAGCTGCTCCGCAAAAACCAGGAGCTTGCTATGCAGATTTCTTTGTTAAATCAGGAAAATGAACAGGTGTTAAGGAAGCTTGGCATGGCGCCTGAAAAATACGGGCATGAGGATGCCGGAGAAAAAGATGAATGATAACATTACGGGGAGACAGAGGAAATGAGCATGGAGTGCAAACGGGAAAAAGATGTTTTGATTATAGTGCCGGCTTACAATGAAGAAAAAACTATTTCCGGCATACTTGAACAGCTTGATGCATCAGAGATTCAGGAATTCGCAGATGTTCTGGTGGTGAATGATGCGTCAAAGGATGCTACAGGACGAATTGCAAAAAAACGTTATCATAAGGCTGTGGTTACACATATCTTTAATCTGGGCTATGGCAGTGCGTTGCAGATTGGATATAAGTATGCGGTCCGGAGAGGATATGATTATGTAATCCAGATGGATGCGGACGGTCAGCATGATGTATGTAATATCAGCAAAATTTACAGGGAATTAAAGACCCCGGACGAGACAGGACATTGTCCGGATATTGTTCTGGGTTCACGCTTTATGGAGGGGAGCAGTGCGTTTCAGGTTTCAGCGTGTAAAAAGCTTGCGTTTTGGCTGTTCCGGCATATTATACATAGAGAAACAGGGCGGAAGATAGAAGATCCTACCACAGGACTTCAGGGATTGAACCGTCGTACGTTTTTGTATTATTCTTTTTATGGAAATTTTGATAACCGCTATCCTGACGCAAATATGATTATTCAGATGCTGCTTCTGGGATATACAATCCGGGAGATCCCAGCGGTCATGCATGCCAGAACGGATGGTGTGAGCATGCATTCCGGATTAAAACCGATGGTTTATATGATTCGTATGTTTTTTTCAATCATGGCGGTTATTTTCCGGATTAAGGTATTGAAAATGGATGTAGGAGCATTAGAGGATGAAGTGGTGGAAGAAAAACAGGGATAACCTTCAGTGGGAGTTTGTTTCCTGCCTGAGGGAGCCTTTGGGAGAACCAGTGTTAAATCCGGGACAGGGCTGGTATTCTACTTTTACATTCCGGATTGGAGAGGTTCCGGATGTGGAGAAGCTTTCGTGGAGCATAAATGCAGATGAACGGCTGGTTCTGCTTTTGATCGATATTGGACAATGCCGGGGGGAGGATCTCACTGAAGAAATGCTGGAGCATGTCCGGCAGGTTTTTGCGTTTTTCGCAGCCAATGGACGGGAGATGATCGTCCGGACGGTATATGATACCGAGGGGAAGGGCATGGAGAGAGAGCCTTCTTTTCAGGATCAGATTCAAAGGCATATGAGGCAGCTGGGACCGCTTTTCCGGGAGTTTTCTGAAAATATCTGCACGCTTCAGGGACTTTTTGTAGGAAGCTGGGGAGAGATGCACGATTCCAGATATCTGTCTGAGAAAAAGCTTAAGGAACTGGCAGAAACACTATGGGAAGCCTCCGGAGGAGCCTGTTATATTGCTGTCCGCACACCACGACAGAAGCGTCAGCTGGAAGGCACCTGCATACCCGCCGACCGGGTGGGGGTTTTTAATGATGGTCTCTTTGGATCAGACACCCATCTGGGGACTTTTGGGACGAGCGGAGATACAACGGTGCGCGGGGAGGCATGGCTTCCGGCGCTGGAGATGGCTTATCTGAATGAGAGCACCCGGCAGACGCCGAATGGCGGGGAAGCCGTGTATGGTGGTGAATTTGACGACCGGCAGGTGGTGGAGACGCTGGAAAAAATGCATATTTCTTATTTAAACCAGACATATGACGGCCGGATTCTGGAGCAATGGAAAGGGAAGCCCTATGGGGACAATTCAACTTTGTATGAGTATATCGGACTGCATCTGGGATATCGGTTTGCTGTGAACCGTGTATGGCTGGAGAACCATGATTTGTGTATAGAAGGAAGAAATGAAGGTTTTGGAAATTTGTATAAGAAGGCATGTGCCCGGCTGATGGTGGTGGTTTTGCCGGAGGAGGAACGAGACTCTTTGAAGGAAATAGCGGAGAAGCTTTCACAGGTGCAGGCGTGGGAGAATCCATGGATTTTAGAAAAAAAGGAATGGCAGACAGAAGCTTTAGAGTTACAGGCGAATCCCAGACAATGGGAATGTGGCAGCTCGTTTACTCTTCGGGGAAACCTGCCGGAAGAACCGGCAGGGGCAATGCTGTTGTTTTTGGAGCTTAGACAACTTAATGGGGAATTTATTCATTTTGCAAATGACCCCGTAGGAAACAGGCTGTTTCTTGGTTTTATTCCCCGATAGAAAGCTGACCGATAGAATAGCCATATTCGGTCAGTCCGCTGTTGCCGAGAAGGATGGTCTGGCTGGTTTGTGTATCCTTTATATTTAGATAAAGGTCATAAGTCCCTGACAGGAGTTCCCGGACCGGCAGGTCAAGGCTGCAGGTTATGGACTCTTTACTTTGGAGAAAACGCAAATCATCTGACAGAGGGTAGGACAGGGTTTCCCCGTTTGAAACATTGCGTAATATAACCTGAAGCTCCAGAGGTTTCAGACAGGAGGCAAAGCCGGTGTTTTCTATGGTAAATGACAAGGAGGCCTTTTCATTCCGCCAGGTGTTGAAATGAAATCCGGAAGAGCGCAGGACGTAACGGTAGCCCAGATGAGCGCGGATATAGTCGAATCCGCTGCAGCCATAGAAGCAGTCATTTCCGGTATAGATGCTGGTTTTCCATTTGTGCAGAACTTTTGGGTCATAATTTTTGTTCAGGTAAGAGACATGCATCTGTGACAGATCGGCAATGGCTTTATCGAGATCATTGCAGGGATTTTCGATGATCGCTTCTCCGCCATTTGGAACATATTGGCAGAGAGATTCCTGGAACGCTAACTCCTCCTGACGAGTCCCCTTATCTCCGGGGTTGTCAGAACCGTTGCGGCTGGTGTCGCCGTAAGTTCCGGTATCGGTGACAGAGCCAAGCATTCCATCGTTGTAAAGTCCAAGACGTGCTGTCAGGGATCCGTCAAAAGCAGGGAAGGGATCCGGCAGCTCTGTTGTGTCCGTAATGATACGCCACTGGGCGGGGGTGCGCACAGATAAAAAGATAGATGGGTCTGTCAGATTGGCGAGGTGGTCTATCAATCCGTGCATATGCTCCCGGCTTAAAAAGGCCGAGTTGTTCATTTCTCCATAGTTTCCTACAAAGATTCCCTGTAAAATATAAATATGATCGGCATACCGGTTCACAGCAGGGGCAACCTGGGTCATATGTTCTTTGATAAGGTCAATCGTTTGCGGCTCACTGTCCAGTCCTTTCCCGTCCCAGTCATAGATAAAGCGCAGGATGAGCCGGGTATCCGCAGCGGACCAGGAGGAGAGGATTGTGTCCAGCTGTTTCAGGGCTTCCTCGCTGATGGGTCTTGAATTATAATTTTTCAGGTTGATTTGTATCAGGGCAAGGGCATCTCCCTCACTGGCTTTCATATGGGAGGCGATGCTGTCCTCAAGCTTGTCGTTATGATCAGATAAGTAATAGCCGCAGAGCTCGTAAAAGCCTTGCCAGGGGTTCGATAGGACATCTGTTGTTTCCTTATAGGAAAAGGCTTCATAGGAAACAGGGATGAACCGGAATCCAATCCACAGGCATATGAATAGAAGGAGAATGCCTACAGACAGGAGGAGGCTCAGGAAGATGGAAGATACTCGGTGTTTTTTGCGTGATTTCATGGAGAACTCCTTTCATGTGGATAAATCATAAAGTATATGATAGCATAAAAGAAAGAAAAAGAAAACAAGGAGGTGGGCAGGATGAGTGAGATTGTATCGAAGGAATTTAAAGCAGAGGAACAGAGGCTCCTTGGCCTTTTAAAAGCTGCCCTGCAGGGAAATGCGGATAGATTTCCGGCAGGATGTGCGCCCATTCAGGAAGAGCAGGAATGGATGGAGCTTGGACAAATCGCAAAGGGACATTCGGTATGGCCGTTGTTGTATGATGCAGTGGCGGCATCGCCGTCAGTGCCGCAATCAGTTCAGAAGGATATTGAAAAGGCTGGCCGCCAGACGGTGCTCCAGTCCTACCGTCTTCTTTTTCTTACAAAATATGTGATTGGTATATTAGAAGCGCATAAAATACCGGCTGTAGTATTAAAAGGCGTCAGCGCTGCTGCTGCTTATCCGGTTCCGGAGCTTCGTAAATCCGGTGATGTGGACATATTGATACTTGGCGGGAAGAAAAAGAAAAATGAAGTGGATGAAATCGTACGGCAGGCAGGGTTTGTGCCTGTGGCAGAACAGTATACGGATTATCATGTGGCTTATAAAAGCCAGGAGGGTATTGAAATCGAAATACATTATGATCTGACAAGAAAACTGGATGACCGGCGTTTTAACGAAGCGGTAGCCCGGAGTATGAAAAACGGAGAAGAACACCGCACGAAACAGGAAATCATGGGAGTTCTGCTTCCGGTTTTCGATCATCCTTATCAGGCATATGAGTTATTGCTGCATATGCTGCAGCATTTTCTGTTTGCCGGATTTGGCTTAAGGCTTCTGTGCGACTGGGTAGTCTTGTGAAACCGGGAAGAATGGACGGATGAGGAAAAGGCTTTGTTCTGGGAACTGACAGCGGACAGCGGAATCTGTCAGTTTGCCCGGCAGGTTACAGCGGTATGTGTGGCTTATCTGGGACTGCATGAGGATATGGTCGCCTTTATGGATTTGAAGCAGGCAGAGCCACAGCTCTTTTTGGCAGAAATCTTTTCGGCGGAGGAGTTTGGAGATTCTTCACAGGAAAGAATGGTAATGCTTAAGGGTTCTGCTCTGGCGGATTACGTGCGGGAGTTTCATTATCAGATGCATATCAACTATCCAAGAGCCGGAAGAATTTTTCTTTTGTGGCCTGCTCTGTGGATGATGACGCTTTTTCGTTTTATAAATAATAACCGGAAAATTCGTCATGTATCTACGCTGGCAGTTTTAAAGGAAGCCGGAAGAAGAAGCAAACATCTGGAAAATGTAAAAATATTTGATCGTTAGGGTTAGAGATATTGTATGAGAAAGGGATTGGAGAGCAGGAGAAGGATGGAAACTCACAGGAAAACAGACGAAAATAAGACCGTATGCTTTTTCTCCGGAGATATCAGCAGAAGCGGGGGAACAGAACGGGTGGCTTCGATGATTGCTAATGGGCTTTGCCGCAGAGGAAACTTCCGAATTGTGATTTTGAGTCTGGTGCAGAAGCAGGAGCCTTTTTTTGAGATTGACGGGAGGATTTGCTGTTATGCACTTGGAGAAAAGTGGATACAGCCGGGACCGGGATATTTGAGGCTGCTTCCAAAGCTCCGCCATTTTCTAAAGGAGCAGAAGGTAGATGTAATTGTTGATATTGATATTGTGTTGGATGTCTTATCGATTCCTGCTGCACGCAGGCTTCCGGTAAGAGTGATTTCCTGGGAACATTTTAACTATTTCGGAGAGCAGAAGGTTTTATATAGGAGGCTGATATTAAAGTATTCTGTAAAACGGTCAGATTACGTGGTGACGCTGACAGAGCGGGATAAGGAAAACTATGCGGCATATCTGGGGCGTACAAAGCGGATTGCAGCCATCCATAATCCAATGGAGCAGAGAGACACGCCGGAGGGGAAGAAAGAAAAATGGATTATTTCAGTCGGGAGTCTGTCCAGGACAAAAGGAATGGATTATCTGGCGGAAACTGCTGTGTCCGTATTGCATAAGCATCCGGACTGGAAATGGCTCGTTCTGGGTGAGGGAGATATGAGAGAGTACCTGGAAGAGCAGGTGAGAACAGCTCATCTGGAAGAACAGCTTATCTTAAAGGGAAATGTAAAAAATGTATTTGAATATCTGCAGAAAGCACAGATTTTCGTGTTAACATCCCGGTTTGAGGGACTTCCTATGTGCCTTCTGGAGGCAAAGGCCTGTCGCCTGCCTTGTGTCAGCTTTGATATTATGACAGGCCCGTCCGAGATCATCCGTGACCGGGAAAATGGTTTTCTTGTGTCGCCCTATGACTGTGGGGCAATGGCGGAACGAATTAATCTTTT